>NZ_JBIMCW010000002.1:0-326276 GCF_048552295.1 Acinetobacter legionensis | reverse complement strand
TGTTAAGCCTGCCGCCAGCGTTCAATCTGAGCCATGATCAAACTCTTCAGTTAAAAATCATTAGTGACTTAAGGTCACAATTCTGGCTCATCAATGTACTGACAAATTCTCTCAAATAAACTTCGAGTAATTTAAACCAATCAATCAATGATAATATTTCGATCAATCAATCAGTAAAAATCCACACAAGTTGTTCTTCATATTCTCTTAATGATCTTCTCAATGCTTCGTCAGCATCAAGCTAGGTCGGCTATACTACTCTCTATCTCTAAAAAGTCAATCTATAATGTTAATTATTTTTTCTAACAAACCCAACTCCAATCTCATCTTAAAATCTCAATTCGAAATCTTAACAACTTAATCAAGTGCCTGATTTATCAGAAGTTTTATTTAACATCACCGCCGATGGATGTGCATTCTACAGCATTAACAACTCAACACAACCCCTTTTTTTAATTATTTTTCATTTTTTCTATCACTTGCTTATTTATTATTCTAAATTGATCTTTTTTTTGTTTTTTGAGCTATTTTTTAAGCATTATCAGCACTTGATTGCTCGATTTGTTTGATAACTTATTGTCTTTGTCTATTTCCTGCCATTTTAAAGGACGACAATCTATATATTCACAGTAACCACTCTCACCTTGATAATATTCGTCATTGAGATGTAGTTGATAAAAAAAACTTCCAACATAACCCGCGGCTAAACCAAATTTATAATCCCCACGACTTTGTGCTTGAATATCAATTTTGGTATTTTCATCTTGATATTGCCATTCGAACTCGCGTGGTAAATACATCTCCTGATGATTTACTGTTGTGACTTTAGGGAACACACGGTGAATATTGAAACAGACCTGTCGATCAAGCATTTTTGTTTCATTGTTTTGAATATCTCGAATATAGATACGTGAATGTAAAATATTATTCATCTGATCACGACTATGCATAAAAATAATCTGTAATTCATCATTCACTTGAATCAATTGATATGTATATAGTGCATAAGGTAGATAAGGGAAATTTACTGTTTTCATATATTCAAAAACAGCATTTTGTTCAATTTCATAATTTTGATCTTTGTATTGAATTGTCCCTTTACAGTGCGCAACCAAAGACCAGTGCTGCGCAAATCCAAATTTCAAATGAATAAAATGAGAAATTAAAGGCAATGTCGTAATACTTAAATTCACACTCAATTCGTCATCTAGTCTTTGAAAAGTAAAATGAGGAACTTTTCCAAACACTTTTTCTTTTTGACCAAACGCATAGGTTACATTGCAATTTTCATCGGTGTGAAATTGGCATTCATGCTGAATTGAGTATGAGCTTAGCTGCCCCACCATATGAGGGCTAGAGCTGACCAGCAGGGTTGCTGTATCTAAAGCAGTTGTCGAGATTTCATTGTTATTGCAAAAAACAGGACTATTGGGCTGTCCAATCAAACTAAAAAAATTGAGGTAATGCAATGGTGCAGGTAGATCGGCAAGCACTAATTTTTGATGAATAATTTTATATCTGTCTTGAGGGGGATGACAGCAAAGTTCTATAGGCGTTTGAGCTTGATTCAGCTGTTTAGACTGATCTAAGAAATCTTGAAACAACCGCATATCAAGCCCCCTTACCCTTTTATCTTTTTACACTTTATTCAACAGTATTCTTTCTCGCTAAGAATGTTGTCACAAAACCAGAAATCGCATAGATAATCGAAATGACTAAAATCCCTACAGGAATATTATAAGTGATTGCTGCAAGGATAAAAACTGCTATAGGCAATACAAAGAATGGAACACGTTTGCGGTCTACAGTTTTAAAAGAATAATATTTGATATTTGAAATCATCAACAAACCTACTGCAATGATAACAAATGCATTGGTCGCTTGAATCGCAACATCTTTTAAATCATAAATATAGGTAAAATCTTGTCCAACCCATACCCATGCAATAATAATAATCGCTGCTAATGGGCTTGCGACACCAATGAAATAACGCTTATCGACCACACCAATTTGTACATTAAAGCGTGCTAAACGAAATGCAGCACATGCGGTATAAACAAAACAAGCAGCCAAGCCAATCCGCCCTAGATCATGCAAACTCCAGCTATACATTAAAATCGCAGGGGCAACACCAAATGCCAACAAATCTGAAAGTGAATCGAATTGTTCACCAAAAGCACTTTGTGCACCAATTGCACGAGCAACACGACCATCCAAACCATCAAATAGTGCTGCAAGGAATATTGCATAAACAGCTTGAGTGAAGTCACCATTCATACTAGCAATAATCGAATAAAAGCCAGATAACAACGCAGAAGTTGTAATCAGGTTTGGCCACAAATAGATTCCGCGACGTTTGACCTTCTGCCCTTCATGGGTATGCTCTTCTTCTTCCACTTCAAAAGTAATGCCATCAAATCCATGGTCTTGATTAGAAGAGTTTGGGCTTTCTGGTTTATTTATATTTGTCATTTTTTGAATCCTATCTATGGCTCTGATAGAGCTGTTGATATCTCACTTAAATATTTTATCACATTCATTTTTAAGTGAAATTGATGTGAATTACTCAATTTATTTCGTCTTAATTTGTAATTCACACCATCGTTCATGTTTCTGTTGATATCCAATCGAATGGATCATTCACCCACTAACCAGCGAACAGCAGCATGTCCACCATTTTCACTCATACGTAAATGTGGGAACAACCATTGCAATGCCTCATCAGCATCGTTAGAGAATTTCCAAGGTGGGTTAATCACCAACAAACCACAACCATTCAACCCAACTGGTGTGTCATCTGGCCAAACACAAACTTCACAGACCAACTGACGGCGAATCCCTGTTTTCATCATTTTCTTTTCAAAACGATCAATCATGGCACGGTCTTTAATTGGATACCAAATTGCAAATACACCTGTTGGCCATTTTTTATGTGCAGTGGCAATCAACTCGACCAGTTGCGGAAAGTCCTTACGTTCTAATTCATAAGGTGGATCGATCATCACCAAACCACGTTTTTCTTTGGGTGGAATAACCCCCAAAAGGCCTTCATAAGCATCACGCTCATGTAAACCCGCGCGTTTATCACGAATATTAAAATACAATTGTTGAAACACATCACGCTGCATTTCAAAAATAGTCGCTTTATCAATATCACGCATGCCTTCAAGCGCAAACCAAGGTGAACCTGGATAAGCACCTTTACCTGAACCTGCACGCATATCTTCAACAATTTTAAGATATTGTTTTACACCTTCAGGCGCATTACGTTTAATCGACTCATCAAGCTTAACCAGACGATGAATACCGGTTAAGAATTCTCCTGATTTTTGTGCTTCAGAAGTAGATAAATCATATTTACCTGCACCACCATGTGTATCTATATAGCGATATGGTTTGTCTTTAGTATTTAGACGTGTCAAAAGTTGCAGCAATAACACATGTTTCATGACATCGGCAAAGTTGCCTGCATGGAAATGGTGACGGTAATTCATGTTTCGATTAATTCCTGAGTTCAATAATCATTTTAACACGAAAAAATATTTCTTCACTGTCCATCGTTTGTTCTAATATAACAACATATCTTTATTGCACTATTTTTTGGTAATTTATGGAAGCCCTGCTACTCCCAAAGTCATGGAATGTTGATCAAATTCTTGATGATTTAGATCAACATGGATTTACCATCATTGATAATGCTTACTCCGCTGAATACGGACTTGAACTGGTTGCAGAATGTACTTCAAATTTAAATCGCTTTCGTGAAGCAGCAATCCAAAATGGTGTGATCAGCAATATTCGCAGCGACCATATCTTGTGGATCAATGAAGAGCTTACGATCGCACAACAACATATTGATGCACTTAAACAACTCTCGCAAATTTTAAACTACTCATTTTATTTAGGTATTCAGGATGTAGAAGCACATTTTGCCTGCTATAACGCTGGGGAATTCTATGCACTTCATCGTGATAATCCACAAGGTAAAAATGGCCGTATGATTTCTACGGTGTATTATTTACACCAAGAATGGCAGGATGACTGGGGTGGAAAGTTACACTTACAGGATAAAAATAATGTGTGGCATATTATAGAACCCCAGCCTAATCGTATTGCTATGTTCCAAAGTGATTTATTACATGAAGTGCTAGAAGCCAAACATCAGCGATTATCAATTACCGCATGGCTAAGAAGTGACAATACAGTGTTGTAATATACTCAGTTTTCAAATTTGCAATGCTGTATCTCTATGCGCCAAGCTTTAAATTATTGAAATAGGCCTCATAATACTCTTCATAAATTCAGAGGATTCAGCACATGTTTGATAATACAAAACAAATCATCTCGCGTATTGGGGAAACAGATCAATTGTATTTGTCAGGCAATACACCTGAACTTGCACTTGAACGTGGGGACTTACGCTTACAGCTGGTCACTAAAAGTCATTCAAAGCAGGAACAAATCCATTTTTTGCAAGAAGCAATTGTGTTGCTTGAAACTGCACGATTTGAATATGAAGAAATGCCAATGTCAGTGTACATTCAGCTTTCTTTGCATTTGGCCAAAGCCTATATGATTTACTTTGAATTGACTAAAGAATCACGTTATGCATTGATTACTCAGCAGATATTAAAACCACTGGCGCAACATCATCATGCTGATATTTACTTTATGTTGGCTTATGCATCTGTGAGTAAAAATGAATTTGCATTGACTCGTCACTGGCTGAGTAAATATATCAAGACTACTGATTTTGATTTAACATTACTGCAACAACATACTGCATTTCGACCTGTTCGCAATGAGACATGGTTTAGTCAAATGATTCAGTCTAAATTGCATTGATCAGCAGTATTATGCCCATTCAAAATGACACTATTTTTTATTGATTTTGATCAATACTAATTTGATCGATGCGAAATAGAAAAGATGGCCATTTGGCCATCTTTTTGTTGCTCTGGGGAAAACTAAATCATTAAGCTGTTAACTTATACGCATCTAGATGCAATTGTTGGTTTAACTCATCAATCCAAATCGCCCAATCATCATCTTGTACCAAATGACTAATTAACAAGTCACGCTGAGATCTATTCCAAAATGGCGCTTCATGTAATGAAAGATTTGCTGGCAATTGATGAGTGCGTACATATAGCTCAATTGCTGCTGGACTATTTGCCAAACCAAGTTGAGAAAATAGTAATTCTAAGGATGGTGTGTTCGTCCTGATCATATTGCCTCCTTATATAAATTTATTTGTCATGTTTTATTCAATTAACTTATAAGAAAATAATTTTAAAAGATAGTCTAGATTTTATTTTTCTTGTTTCAATTTGTGATTAAAAAACAAACAAAAGTTGGCTTAAGTTAAATTATCGATTCTCAGAATGTTTGACTTGAATCTAAAAAAAGCACCCTAAATAGAGTGCTTTTTCAAATTTAATCTTTAAAAGATTAAGTTTTAATTATTTAAGCATATCAGCAATAGCTGCGCGCTCTTCTTCAAGCTCTTGAAGTGTTTTGTCCATACGTTCACGGCTGAATGCATCAATTTCTAAGCCTTCAACACGTGTGTATTCGCCATTTTCACAAATCACAGGAACACCGTACATCACACCTTCAGGAATTCCATAAGATCCATCAGAAGGAATACCCATTGTTACCCACTCGCCATTGGTGCCAAGCGCCCAATCACGCATATGGTCGATCGCAGCATTTGCAGCTGAAGCAGCTGAAGAAAGACCACGCGCTTCAATGATTGCAGCACCACGTTTACCAACAGTTGGAAGGAATACATTTGCGTTCCAATCAGCATCGTTGATTTTGTCTTTTAAGCTTACGCCATTTGCAGTTGCAAAACGGTAGTCCGCATACATTGTTGGAGAGTGGTTACCCCAAACTGTAAGATTTTTGATATCCGCTACAGCAACACCTGCTTTTTGAGCAATTTGAGTCAACGCACGGTTATGGTCAAGACGTAACATTGCTGTGAAGTTCTTCGCTGGAAGATCAGGAGCAGATTTCATTGCGATATAAGCATTTGTATTTGCAGGGTTACCTACAACAAGTACTTTAACATCACGGCTCGCAACTTCGTTAAGTGCTTGACCTTGACCAATGAAGATTTCACCATTCACTTTTAACAAGTCAGCACGCTCCATACCAGGACCGCGTGGACGTGAACCAACCAATAACGCGTAGTCAGCATCTTTAAATGCAACTTTTGGATCATCAGTACCGATCATGCCAGCCAATAATGGGAAAGCACAGTCATCTAATTCCATCATTACGCCTTTAAGCGCAGCTTGAGCTTTCTCAAATGGAACTTCTAACAATTGCAAAATAACGGGTTGGTCTTTACCAAGCATTTCACCGCTAGCGATACGGAATAATAAGCTGTAACCGATTTGACCAGCTGCGCCAGTAACGGCAACGCGAACAGGTTGCTTCATGTAATTATCTCCAATGAGGATCGTTAATGTGATTAAACGGTTAAATCCGTTTTAATCGAATTATCATAAACGGCAAAGATTGTACTCCAATCCTTTAACAGTTGCATGTAAAAGAGAATGCTTTTCAACAAAAGTATGATAGGAAATATAAATAAAATACCTCAGAAGAATTAATAAGTCCCTTTGATTGAGAATGTATTTGGGCAGTTTGAAACAATGTGATTTGAACATTGTTTATACTGACCATTGACCCGATAACACACTTGAACCTCGGTTAATACAGGGTTTGATGATGAACTTTGACAAGTAAAACGGATACTATCGTTATTCATTCCCGGGTTTAATCTAACGAATTGAGTTTTTAACGCATTATGTTGTACATTCTTATTTTCAGAGCTGGTTAAATCTCTAGGAATCTTCAAACGATCTGCTAAATTAATCACTGTTCTAAAATATTGACTCGCGTTCATTGGAACACAGCCACCCACACTACGCCACAATTGAATACGCGCATTTTCCTCAGGCATTACCCGTGCAACGACCTTGGCTTGTAGAGGCGTTAAACTTGCAGATGTATTGGTGGTGCAATTCCGCTCTGTCGTTTCAGGCAATAAACCTGTGATTGTTAATGAATAACCTTCGAGACATTTGCGTTGTTTTTGTTTAGAGGAATCTAATGCACATACAGCAGGTGTCATCTGGACTTGCATGACATAGCCTTGTAATTGCGGTGCAGCATGTAACTGCATATTGAGCCCAAAAAATCCCACAAAGCATAAGGTCCATGCTAAGCAAAATTCTTTCAATTTACGCAAAATTTTGAAAATCATTGATTTACCAACAAAGTTTCATCCAAGTCTAAATAGTTTTATTGTGAAACACGGGTTGGAATAACAGGCATACGACTTTCAATCGCTTGAGGCCCTTGTCCCAACAATATTCCATAATGTGCTGCATTGGTCATCACATTTTTTACATAGTCACGTGTTTCATTCAGAGGAATAGATTCCGTATATTGATCAGCTGAAAGATTTTGATAATCTGGCTGCCAACGTTTCGCACGATTTGGCCCAGCATTATATCCTGCTGTTGCCAAGACAGGGTTACTGCTTAATTGACCATGAATCATGGACAGATAGAAAGTACCATAGCGAATATTGGTATTGGCATCACTGAGTGCAGCAGGATTATAAGTTTCACCCATTTGTTTTGCCACCAACTTTGCAGTGCCTGGCATGATTTGCATCAAACCACCTGCACCAACATGTGAGCGAGCAGCAGTCACAAAACGACTTTCTTGGCGCATTAAACCATAGGCCCAAGCTGGATCAATACCCGCATTACGGCTATGACTTACCACCAACGACTGATGAGGTGTGGCATAACGATAAACATAGTTATGTTTTTTCTCAGTACGTTCTGCTGCGTAAATTGCACGATCATACCAACCCATATCAGTTGCACGTTTTGCGGCAGCAAGCAGCAGCCCATCATCATGTTTTAAGTATGCCTGACGTACCGCCCAGTTCCATTCCCTATTGGTATATGTTGCAGGCGCATTAATATTTCGCAAAGTAAATGCACGACGGAAATGAATATCACTATTTAAGCGTTGCTGATCATCAGTTGAAGGCTGTTCTCTGGCAGGGCTATCATTATATTTTTGCCCCAAATGATCTTTGGCAAGCAAATTATGATAATCATCACCCGACATTGCCAATCGTTGATAGATATCTTTGGCGGTTCTTTTAGATTGTGCATCATTGCGTTGTTCTGAAGCACGTGCCAACCAATATTGCCAACGGTCTTCTTGCTTTTGTGTCACACTCATACTGTCTATTGCACGAATTACACTTTCCCAAGCCCCAAATCGAATGGCTTGTCGTGCGTAAACTTCTGCTTCTTCTGCACTGAATGGCACACCATAGCTTGCATCAAAATTTTGCAGTACTTCACGATTAAAATTATTTTTCATAACGGTCGTTCCGCCGATATAACCGACAGTACGATAAATATATTTTTGTACATCCGCTGGTACACCCTGAACCAACTTAGGTACTGACTGCAAAGCGCTGGTTAAATCCGTATCTGCTGCACGACCCAGTGCATAAACCAAATAAGCATAATCTTCTACATTGTTTTTTGGTGCAGACCATAAATAATTTAATGGATTGGCTTGGATTTGGTTCAATTGGGTTAATGATAAATTAACCCCAATCGTTTGTGCGGTAGCGATAGCTAGACCAGACTGCCCTGCTCTCAGTTGTGCATATAATCGTTGTTGACGATCTTGAGCAGTCATGAGTGGGCTGCTAAGCATCATGCGGCCTAAACCATTGCATGATTCAGGTTGAGAATTGGTTGCCAACCAAACATCTTTAAATTCAGCATAGACCAAAACGTCACCAGTTTTCGCACGAACTTGAGCAACAGCACAACGTTCTGCTTGATCTGGATTAGAGACATATTGCAATACAGGCTGCGCACTGGCGTAATCTGCTTGTTTAACCTTTTCTTCGACATAATCCGCAGCTAACTTTTCCGCCATCGCCGATTGAGGATAACGTTGCGCAAAGCTAATGATATTTGCAGAAGGTTGAAAAGCGAGATTTGAATTCAGTGACCAATACTCAGGATAATAGCCCAAAGCATCATTTTGCATTGAAGAACGGTATTGTTCTAAAGCGCTTGGATTATTTGCATTACGTAAAGCATCATTAAACTGCTCTTCAGCAGCATGAGCCACTTGCAGGCTTGTACATGCAACTGTTCCTAAAAGGTAAAGTTTTAATTTATTTTGCTTAAGTTGCTGCTTTAACACCGTTTTTCTCTCAACCTGCATGATGTGCCTTTAACATACTGATGCACTTATTTGTGCCTAGTTTAATTATTCTAATCCATTTCTACTGTTGTGTTATGTAACCTTATGATTCATCATTAATATTGTTCTCTATTTTTTCTTCATAATTTTCATTTTCAATGCCCTACAATTCAATAAATGGCAATAGACGCTAAATATTTTCCTGAGTTCACTCTAAATACTATAAAATGGCGCGCCTTTTATGAGTCTGTTAAAATAGCAGGCTTAGTACACATTCAAAACTCCCTTTATTCATAGGAAAGACGCCTCCATGACGGTTCAAACCTTCATTCCCAATGGTGCCAAAGCTGCCTCAGAAAACACTGTAACCCAGCCACAGCACACCCCAGCCGACGGTGCAGTAAAAAAACTGTATATCGAAACGCAAGGGTGTCAGATGAATGAGTATGACAGTCATCGTATGGCAGATCTTTTAGGCGACTCACACGGTTATATTTTAACCAAAGATCCAAGTGACGCAGATATCCTGTTAATGAATACCTGCTCAATTCGAGAAAAAGCCCAAGAAAAAGTATTTTCTGAGTTGGGTCGCTGGCGCAAATTAAAAGAAAAAAATCCTGATCTCGTCATCGGTGTTGGTGGATGTGTTGCTTCTCAAGAAGGCGACAACATTCAAAAACGTGCACCGTATGTCGATATGGTTTTTGGCCCTCAAACATTGCACCGTTTACCACAAATGCTGGATCAGCATGTTGAGCAAATTGAAAAGCCGAAGAAAGATAAAATTAAACTTGTAGATATTTCATTCCCTGATATTGAAAAATTCGACTTTTTACCTGAACCTCGTGTTGAAGGTTACAAAGCGTTTGTTTCAATCATGGAAGGTTGCTCGAAATACTGTTCTTTCTGTGTGGTTCCTTATACTCGTGGTGAAGAAGTTTCTCGTCCTTTGGATGATGTCTTGGCAGAAATCGCCGGTTTAGCTGAAAAAGGCGTTCGCGAAATCAGCCTTTTAGGACAAAATGTAAACGGCTATCGTGGTGAAACTTTTGAAGGTGAAATTTGTACCTTTGCAGATTTATTACGTTTGGTTGCAGAGATTCCAGGAATCGGTCGTTTACGTTATACAACATCACATCCGCTGGAATTTAATGAAGATTTGATTCAATGCTACCGTGACCTACCACAAATGGTTTCACATCTGCATTTACCAGTACAAAGTGGCTCAAATGATGTGTTACAAGCGATGAAGCGTAACCACACCATTGATGTCTATATCGAAAAAATTGCCAAACTGCGTAAAGCTCGTCCAGATATGCATTTATCTTCAGATTTTATTATCGGCTTCCCCGGTGAAACTGATGCACATTTTGAAGAAACCTATCAGTTTATCCAAGATTTAGACTTTGATCATTCTTATAGTTTTGTTTATTCAAAACGTCCTGGCACACCAGCGTCTGAATTACCTGATGACACCTCTGATGCAGTCAAGAAAGAACGTTTAGCCAAAGTTCAACACTGGATTAAGCAATCAAGTATTCGTAAAACCGATGCGATGTTAGGCACCATTCAACGTGTGCTGGTTGAAAATGTTTCTAATAAAGATCCAAATTTATTGGTCGGTACAGCTGACAATACACGTTTAGTAACATTTGTAGGTGACGCCTCTTGGGTCGGACGCTTTGCAGAGATTGAGGTTACAGAGATTAAGACCCTAAATTTAGTTTATGGAGAACTCTTGAATCTTGAGCCTGACGTGGCGTAATGTAAGGGTATAGACTTTACTTTAAAAAGGATATCTCTTGACTGCAGCGATTCGACGTACAGTAGCTTTTCCAGGTATTTCAGTTGAACGTTTAAAAAGCATGTTAGGTGCTTATAACGGTCATCTGAAACAAATCGAACAACGTTTAAATGTCAACATTTCTCATCGCAACGATAACTTCTATATCGATGGTGATTTAGAAGCCGTTGAGAGAGCTGAAGGTTTATTGCAGCGTTTGCATGCAGAAGCTGAACTCTCTCAGCAAATCAGTGCTGATACGATTCATTTGATGATTCAAGGCAGCCAAACTGACCGTGAGTTACAAGACGACCTTTCAGACAATGAGCATACCGGTTTAGATGATGTCTGGTTGCAAACGCGTAAAGGTCGAATTAACCCTCGTGGTGCCAATCAAAAACGTTATGTACAACGTATTCTACAAAGCGATATTTCTTTTGGAATCGGCCCTGCAGGTACAGGTAAAACCTATCTTGCAGTCGCTGCTGCGGTAGATATGCTTGAACGTAATGAAATTCAACGTATCCTTTTGGTTCGCCCTGCTGTTGAAGCTGGGGAAAAACTCGGTTTCTTGCCGGGCGATTTAAGCCAAAAGATCGACCCATATCTACGCCCGCTTTATGATGCATTGTATGAAATGCTGGGCTTCGAAAAAGTTGCAAAACTGATTGAGCGCCAAGTGATTGAAGTTGCACCACTTGCTTATATGCGTGGTCGTACATTAAATCACTCCTTTGTAATTCTCGATGAAGCACAAAACACCACCCCTGAACAGATGAAGATGTTTTTGACCCGTTTAGGTTTTGGTTCTCGTGCAGTGATCACTGGGGATATTACACAAGTCGATTTACCACGCGGGCAACAATCGGGTCTTGCTCACGCATTGCGTATCATCGAAAAGATCAAAGAAATTCACATCACTCGCTTCCATTCCCGAGATGTCGTTCGTCACCAGCTGGTACAAAAAATTGTAGAGGCTTATGAAGGATGGGACAGTGAACAATACCGTTTAAGTGCTGAAGCTCGTGCAGAACGTAAAGCACGTCAAGAAGCCTTAATTTCTGAAAATGATTCTGCCGCAGATGCTCAACATGAAGAACATACTGCTGCAAATCAAGAAAATGTTTAAGGACTGTTTTTGAAACTTAGCTTATCGTTACAACAAGCGTTTGAAGCACCAGAATTGGTGCTCAAACGTGTCTATGTAAAAAAAGTCATTGAAACAACACTACGTCATATTGATGTAGACCAAGATTGTGAAATCGGAATTGCTTGTGTTGATGAAGATGAAAGTCACAAATTAAATTTTGAATATCGTGAAAAAGACAAACCCACCAATGTATTGTCTTTTCCAAGTGAGATTCCTGAAGAAGTTCTACCCATGCTTGATGCATTACCCATCGGTGATTTAGTCATTTGCATCCCCGTGGTTTTACAAGAGTCGATTGAACAACAAAAGACACCTATTGAGCATTTCACTCATATGCTGGTTCATGGCACCTTACATTTAATGGGTTATGACCATGAAACTTCTGATGATGATGCTGAAGAAATGGAAGCACTCGAAATTGAAATCTTGAAAAAACTAGGCTTTGAAAACCCTTATACTGTTAAAGAAAGCTGATTTTATAATCGACCCCAAATCCCTCTGCTCTAGAGGGATTTTTTGTTTCATTCAAATGAGATGTCTTTCAAAAAACAGATCTCATTCAAAATCTAAGTATTTGAATACATCATCAAGGTGTATTATCTGAAACTCTCCCAAATCCCAACTTGCCCTTCTTTGACACGTGGAATATTGCCTAATTTAATCCAAGGCATATTGTCACCATGGAAATCACTCCCCACAGACACTTTTAAACCGTGTTCAGCAATCATTCGATCAACCATTTGTCGTGTTGAAGCAGGTTCCATTGCTGGTGGAAGCTCAACAGCATCACCACCATATTGTGCAAAGATTTCAATTAAATAACGGGTATTTGTTGCTGATAAATCATAACGTGTTGGGTGTGCCAATACTGCAAAACCTTGACTTTCATGAATCACCTGAATGGTTTCTGCCAAACCTAAACCATCAAATTTTACATAGGCTTTTTTACCTTCCTTAATGTATTTATCAAATGCCTGCTGTGCGCGCTGAACAAAACCCTTTTCTACAAGGGTTTTGGCAATATGCGTCCGAGTAATCCGATCAGGTTCACCATCCACCTTTGCCACAACTTCTGCATAAATATCCTGATGAATCAAAGGAATTAACAAATCACAGATTTGCTTGGCTCGCTCAGCACGAATTTTCTTCTGTTGCATTAAAAGCTGTTTTAATGGTTCAGGATTTTGCATATTGAGTGCAACAATATGCACACCATAACTTTTTTTAGTCTCAGGTCTAGACCATTGACTAGAGATTTCCACACCTGAAATGATTTGAATTGGTTGATTTTTTGCAAATTGTTCAGCTTGTATTAAGCCATCCATGCTATCGTGGTCCGTCAATGCAAGTGTATGTATGCTTTTCTCGATGGCAGCTTGAACCAATAACTCTGGAGTCAGAGTTCCATCAGAAATATTACTGTGAGTATGTAAATCTATGCCTTGCATCTTTTATACTATCCCATCAACCTGAACAGACTAGATACTTTAACATGAAAGCACTTTTAGACTTTGTGCCCCTCATTATTTTTTACTATTTACTTAAAACGGTTGATCCTAAAGATAGTCATCACCCGCTATTACAATTAATAGATTATACGGGTGGAACAAATAACAATGACATATTAGTTGCAACTACTGGTTTAGTTCTATCTATGATCATTATTTATGGTGGGTTGTTTATCCATCAAAAATTTAAACTTGAAAAACAACAGTGGATTATCTTATTAATAACAATCGTGATGGGAGGCATTACGCTTGCATTAAGAGATGCAACTTATATTAAATTAAAAGCAATTCTTATTAATTTTGTATTTGCGACAATTTTGATCGGTTCACCATATTTTGCCAAAGATAAAAAGCCTCTCATTCAACGTTTATTAGATCCAATATTAGATCTAACACCAAATGGATGGCTAAAACTCAATTTTGCTTGGGCAGGCTTATTTATCACAACAGCTTTATTACATATTTTCTTTGCATTTATTTTTATGGATGGAAAATATTGGGGGGAATTTACAGTATTTGGTGACATGATACTGATGATTTCCTTTATGATAGCCCAATTTGTTATATTACGAAAACACCTTAGATCCACTGACGAATAAAGTGTTTTAGAAAATCGAGAAATATCATGCCATTATTTGTAATTACGTGTACAGATCAAGCAGGTACAGTAGAAAAACGTCTTGCTGTACGCCCACAACATTTAGCTCGACTCGAAAAGTTAGATGCTGAAGGCCGTGTCATCGTGGCCGGCGCGATGCCGATTGATCGTGAAAATCCACAAGCAGGTTTTTATGGCAGTACTTTAATTCTCGATTTTGACAGCCGTGAAGCTTTGGATGAATGGTTAAAAGACGAACCTTTCTTAAAAGAAGGAATTTATAGTCATATTGATGTTAAACCATTCAATAAAGCATTGCCTAAGGGATAACATAATGCGCGTTGTCGTCCAAAGCTTACTTAGTCTGACTTTAAGTTCTTTTGTACTTTTATCCCCCCTTGTCTCGGCTGAGCCTACTCAATCTTCAGCGACTCAAGCAACGACGGCAGCGCCTACTCAGGTGGCCCAACCTGTTGCACCGCCAAAACCGAGTATTATTCCTGCTGTAGCAGGTGCAAATTCCAGCATCCAAACGCAGGCTCAAGCACAAGAAAACAAACCTTTAACGGCTGAACAAATTAGCAAAGAAAAAGCGTCTCAAGATGCCAAAGCTAAAGCTTTGGTTAAAGACCAAGCAACACGTTTACAGCAACTTGAAAAGGCCAATTTAGAAGCCCTTTCACAGAACCAAGAATTACAACTCAAAAATGACAATCTGGGTGTACAAGTTCAAGTTCTACAAAGTGAACAAAGTGCGCAAATGTTCTTATATGGTGCTGCGACCATTGCTGTTGGTGTTTTACTTGGCTTTTTAATCGCAAGCTATATCTATACCAAACGTCGTCGTCAGTGGTAAGCCCACTGCTTTGACTTTGCACTTAGAAAGTTTCACGCTATAACCTGATACTGCGAAATGTCAGGTTTTTTCATTTTAATTATCAAAAGGTAATCTGCTTTGTCAAATGCCATTCAAACTGCCGATTTAGACTGGCAATGTATTGATGGAATTGAAGTTCCAATTTCCAAACAATTTGGTGATGTCTATTTTTCTAAAGACAACGGGTTACTTGAAACCCGACACGTATTTTTGAATGGTAATGATCTTTCAACACGACTTGCAGATTTAGATGATTTTGAATATTTCTGTGTTGGTGAAACTGGCTTTGGTACAGGATTAAATATTTTGGCATTGTGGCAACTTTGGCACAATGTTCGTCCAGATAATCACAGCCACCTACATGTGATCAGTGTAGAGAAGTTCCCCTTGTCTAAACAGGATTTAACCCGTGCGTTGAAGGTCTGGACTGAACTTCAACAATTTTCTGATCAGTTGATTCAACACTATCCATTACCCATCGCAGGTTGTCACCGTTTAAGCTTTCCAGAAGCGCGTTTTTCAATTGATCTGTGGTTAGGTGATGCACATGATGTATTTCCAGCAATGGTAAAAGCCCAACAAGTTAATGCATGGTTTTTAGATGGATTTGCACCCTCTTGTAATCCAGATATGTGGGAAGACAAAGTTTTAAACAATATTGTCAGACTGTCAGATTTTGGAACAACTTTTGCCTCATTTAGCGTGGCAGGTGTGCTTAAACGGGGTCTAAAACAGCATGGAATCACTATTTCACGTCCGCGTGGTTTTGGTCATAAACGTGAAATGCTAAAAGCCATTTGGAATCCATCTGAGCAAGCAGTCGAAGAAAATCAATCACAGTCAATGGACCTTGCAGCGCAAAATATTCAAAAAAAAATAGGGAAAAATCAAAATAATTTCAATCAACGCCAAATCGCCATCATTGGTGCTGGAATTGCAGGTTTAAGCTGCGCATGGGGATTTGCCCAAAGAGGACATCAAGTTACGATTTACGACCAATCAGCGCCTTTAGCAGGTGCTTCTGGTAACCCTCTAGCCTTATTAAATCCGAAACTATGCCCTATCGAGCAAAGTTCGGAACATTTAATGACCTTGGCTTGGCAACATGCCTTACAGCACTATCCAAAATTTCAGGCTTTTCGTGCTATTGCGGTTCAACAATTAGCACAAAAAAATGCTGAACATTTACTGGATTTACCAGCGCAATATCCTCAAGATTTACTCAAAACTCAAACAGCAGATGATTTAGAGCTACAAACCACGCTAGAGAGCTTACAGCTCACTCAAGCGGGTTCAATTTATCCCCAGCAACTCAAAGACCAAATTCTTGAACATCCGCTGATTCAATTTAAACATGCTCACATTCATAGTATTGTTCAATCGAATCATCATCAATTAACACTACAAGATAGCCAGCACACAGATCTTGGTGATTTTAATCATGTGATTGTATGTTGTGCCAAAGAAAGCCATGCTTTTTTTAAGCAGTTCCCGATACTCAAAACGATCCGTGGACAAGTCAGTTGGCTCAACAATGTTAAACACCGATTAGATCCACAATACGCCTACAGTTATGGTGGCTACTGCATGCAGCTTGATGAACAACATTTGATTTTAGGTGCTTCTTTTTATCCCAATCGTGATGACACTGAAGTTTTGCTTGAAGACCATGTGCATAACTATGAACTTATCCACAGTGTGTTTCCACAATACGCAGAATCACTCTGCAAAGTAGATGAATGGCACGGGCGTGCTTCTGTACGAGCCCAAAGTCTGGACTATTTTCCATTACTGGGAAAAGTTGAAGCTGAGAAAGAGATTTATACATTTTCTGGGCTTGGCTCTAAAGGTTTTTTATTTGCGCCCTTGTGTAGTGAAATCTTGGTGGCTTTGGTCCTTAATCAAGCTTGCCCGATTCCCCAAAATTTATTGCAAAAATTAAGTCCAAACCGCTTTCAAAAGAAAGTAAAAGCCAAAAAACCTTATTTTAAACCGATTCAATCATGATTCTTTTTTATTGATTATCTGTAATAAAAAAGCGCCTTTCGGCGCTTTTTTATGAACCCTGTTCTAATGGGAGACCTGCATCACGTGCTGCACGTGTTCCCCCCATAAGTACAACGTAATCACGAGAATCATCTAAACTCTCTAATTTTTCAGCAGCTCGAGGCGCTTTACTTCCACCACCACATAAAATGTAAATGGACTGATCCGAATTCACTTGAGTCAAGCTCTCAGCACTTAAACCATCTATAGGCTGATTTACAGCCCCTTTTACATGGCCTTCGGCAAAGGCTTTTGCATCACGAACATCCCAGATAACTGCATTTTCTGGGAACTCAAATGTTGTAATTTCTAATTTACGGATCATTGTGCACTCCTTTGATGTAAACAACACTTGGCAAATGAAGAAAACATCCCTAGCATCTCAGATATTCTTTCCATTTGTAAAGGTCTAAACTATGCCATCTTTCGATATTGTTTCAGAATTAGAGATTTTTGAAGTAAATCACGCTGTTCAAAACACCCAAAAAGAAATTGCAACACGCTTTGACTTCCGTGGTCAGGACGTTTCAATCGAAATTAATGAAAAAGCCAAAGAAATTAAAATTTCAACTGAAAGTGATTTCCAGTGCGAACAAGTCTATAGCATGCTCGAAAATCATTTCTTTAAACGTAAAGTTGATATTCAAGCCCTTGATCCACAAAAAATGACGGCTTCAGGTAAAAACATTGTTCAAGTGATCAAGCTTAAAGACGGACTTGACTCAGATACTGCAAAAAAAATTAATAAAGCCATTAAAGAAAGTGGTGTCAAAGTGCAATCTTCTATCCAAGGTGACAAGATACGTGTAACTGATAAAAAGCGCGATACATTACAGCAAGTTATGGCATTTTTAAAAGAACAACAATTCGGTGTACCTTTACAATTTAATAACTTCAAAGACTAAGCTCTTTAGCAGCACTATAGGTTAAGACATGACTCAGACCAACCGTTTATCTAAACTTGTGAAAGCGACCTCTAAATTCCCTAAAGGCATTCGTAGTACGCTCTGGAGTAAGGCGTTTGGTCGAGTTGTGCCTATGGTGGGTACAGCCAATATTAAATACCTAGAGGTCAGCCATTCAAAAGTTGTGGTTGAAATTAAAAATCACCGTGCTATGCAAAACCATATTGGACAATTACACGCTGTTGCAATGGCGCTGATTGCTGAAACAGCAACAGGCTTTGTCACAGGTATGAATGTTCCTGATAGTTCAATTGTATTGATCAAAAGCATGCATATTGAATATAAACGACCGTCTAAAGGTGATATGACAGCAACAGCGACATTGAGCAAAGAACAAATTTTAGAAATGCAAAGCTCTGAAAAAGGTGAAACGCTAGTTCCAGTCACCATTATGGATGAGTCTGGAAAAGAGCCTGTCGAATGCCAAATGGTGTGGGCTTGGGTGTCAAAAGAACGCCTGAAAAAGAAATAAGTAAAAATCTGCAAATGTAAATAAAACTTACTGTTTAGTAAGTATAAAACTTACTGTTTAGTAAGTACAAATAATGAGTGACGATTATTCACTATATTCATGCTTACTTCCTTATCAAGATGGTGTTATTTCCACCACCATCTTGAACTATTGAGACTTGAACTATAGAGGATAATCATGCGATCAGCTACGCCAAGAAAATTTATTGTACTCAGCCTAACTCTAAGCCCTATTATATTTCTCACTGCATGTGCCCAAAATCCAAGTCACGTTGCTACTACTACAATGAACAACACATTACCAGCAAATTCAACAACCCAACAAGCGCAACAAAATAAAGCTATTGTGACTGATTTTTATGAGGGTGTATTTCAAAAGCATCAAGTCAAAACATATGCAGATCGTTATATTGATGATCGGTATATTCAACACAATCCACGTGTTCCAGATGGCAAAGCACCTTTTGTAAATCACTTTACTCAGTATTTCCAAAACAATCCAGAAGCAAGAAGTGTAATCAAACGTGCAGTAGCTGAAGGAAATTTAGTGTTTTTACACGTTCATTCAGCTCAAAATCCACATGATCGTGGTGTTGCAATTGTCGATATCTTTAGAGTCGAAAATGGAAAAATTCTTGAACACTGGGATGTACAACAAGCTGTTCCCGAATCAAGCGCTAATAGTAATACCATGTTCTAATAAGATATTTGCATAAACCATTCAAAACACATATTCCATAAAAAAATCCCAAACAATGTTGGGATTTTTTATATCGAGTATTTATGCACTTTGCGAAGCTAAATACTTCTGTTTTACATCTTCAGATATTTGACGTTTATTTCCCGCAACATCTACAGCGACAAAGGTAAATACACCAGCAGTCACTCGTTTGGCAGCACGAGAGCTGTCATGACTATCCCAAACTTCAATCTGCATTTGAATCGATGTATTACCGACCTTTAACAGCTTGGTATAACAGCTGATCACATCCCCCACTTTTACAGGAACAAGAAAAGTCATCTGATTAATCGAAATCGTTGCACAGCGCCCTTTACTAAAGCGTTCTGCATGAATTGCGCCAGCCAAATCCATTTGTGAAACAATCCAACCACCAAAAACGTCACCACTCCAGTTTGTATCTGCTGGCATTGCGATGGTTTGTAAAGACAGTGTACCTTCAGGTTTTACATGAGAATCTGACACAATAACTCCGAGCCCCTAAATTACTTATGGGCATTCAATTGTTGATCTAACCATTCTTGTAATTGGTTAGCACGTAACGCACCACTTATTCTAGCAACTTCCGTGGTTTTATTCATTAAAACCAAAGTTGGAATGCTGCGAATATTAAATGCACTACTTAAGCGTGGATTCGCTTCGGTATCAATTTTAGCAAAAACCACATGAGGGTTATTTTTTGCAACCTCAGCAAAATGTGGTGCCATCATTTTACAAGGACCACACCACTCGGCCCATAAGTCAATCATAATTGGCAAATCACTATGACTAACAAAATTACTGAAATTTTGTTCATTTAACTCAATAGGAGCAAGTGCAATCAAATTTTGATGACATTGACCACAAGTGGGTTGAGCATTTAATTTATCTTCGGGAACTCGGTTTTTTGCGCCACATGATGGACATACAATAATCATCTAGCTCACTCCAATATGTTGATGTAAAAACTCTAATTGGGTCAAAATTGATTTTTCCAACCATTTCCCATGATAAATATCAAAATGCGCCATATCCCATTCATGATATTGCACAAAAGGTGCAATATTTGTTGCAGTTTCTCGGCTAGATTCAATAGGGATAAAACTATCTTTTTTAGCCGCAATAAATAGCACAGGAATATTAATACTTCTAACGGTCTGAATGGGTCTAAAGCGAATTAAATTAAAAAATACACGTGCTGGAACTTCACCACTCCAAAAGTAGTCTGGATTTACAATTGACATATAGCCGTTATAACTATCTTTAGTCGGAATAAAGCATAAATCAAAGGGGTGCACCACAGGTAAAGTTCGTGGAAGTATCCCAACTTTTGCCCCCATATAATCTTGACTGGATATTTTTAATGCCTTGGGTAACTGTTGAATTGGAAATAATTTTGCAGTTTCTGCCCCATCCACATAAGGCACTTGCACCATAATGGCTTGGACACTTTTTAGCTCACTTGCAAGACTAAGTACATAGCCGCCACTCAAAGAAGTCCCCCAAAGCACTATTTTTTTTGGATTAATTTTCTTTTGTGTTGCGACATAACTCACCACGGTTTTCCAATCATCCAACTGATTTTGCAATGAAATGAGTTCACGAGGAAAGCCTGTACTTCCTCCCCAAAAACGATAATCAAACAGCACAACCGCGTAGCCTGCCTGTGCAATTTTTTGCGCATAGCTCACCAACTTAAATTGTCTTAAACATGCAAATCCATGAGCCATAATAATAACAGCAGGTTTTTTTAGATTTTTAGGTCGATAAAAATCTGCCGCTATGACTTCTTGTCCAATGGGGATATATAGTGGTTCAACTGTATATGCGTACATACACACTCCATTGCGTTATCTTTTATAGATATTTCTTTTATAAATCTTTTATCGTTCAAACTCAGTTCTGAGCTTAATGCTATTATATATAGCATATTGGATTTTAAATCATATAGGAGTGACGAAATGAGTGAAAATGTTGGTTTTGCTGGTCAAATTGGTCCAGAACATATTGCTCAAGTGGCAGAAAAAGGCTTTAAGTCTGTAATGAATAATCGTCCTGATTTGGAAGGCGGAACTGAACAGCCCACAAGTGCTCAAATTGAAGAAGCTGCACGTGCAGCAGGTTTGGACTATGTATTTCTACCTGTCGTTGCTGGTCAAATCACAGAAGTTGATGTCAGAAGCTTTGCTAACCGCTTTAACGAGCTTCCAAAACCAGTACTTATGTTTTGTCGTACAGGGAATCGTTCAAATAATCTCTATCAAATTGCAAAACAAATGGATTTATTAGACGACGAATAAATTATCATGAGTAAAAGGCATTCTATTGAATGTCTTTTGATTCGACTTAAATATAAAAGTTTAAGTTGTTAACAGCAATTTAAGTAGATTGCTCTTTTAAAATTTTGCAACAATTTAAACAGATCTCTTTAGTGAATCAAACAGGTATTGTACCTATGCTTAAATGGTTATATGACAAACTAAGCAAGTTCACGATATGATCTTTAGTATCGTTTCATCTTTTCTATAATTTAAAAATAAAGGGATCTTCACATGCAACAGGCTCTATTTGGTGGTGGCTGCTTTTGGTGTACCGAAGCCGTATTTTTACAGCTCAAAGGTGTCAATCACGTAGTCAGTGGTTATGCTGGCGGGCATACTCCCAATCCAACTTATGAAGCAATTTGTAATGGGGATACCAATCATGCTGAAGTGATTTTGATTGAATTTGATGAACAGCAAATCAGTTATCAGCAATTACTCACGGTTTTTTTTGCAATTCATGATCCAACCACATTAAACCGCCAAGGTAATGATATTGGAACACAATATCGTTCGGTGATTTATTACTTTAATGAACAGCAAAAACTTGAATCGGAGCAATTTATTGAACAGCTCAAAGCAGATGGCTTAAATATTGTGACTGAACTCAGTTCAGCACCCGCCTTCCATCCTGCCGAAGAATACCATCAAAACTTCTTTGCCCGTAATCCTGCACAAGGTTATTGTAATTTTGCCATTCCGCCAAAATTACTCAAACTCCATAGCCAGTTTCAAGACTTACTCAAAGATTAAGTATTTTAAATACTCAAACTATTAGACTTCTTGTCAAACTAAGTTTTTGAATAATTTCTAGGAGTGCTTAAGCTTTATCAAGCATGAAACTTTTACTATTGCAGAAAGATAAATCTCTAAAGATCAAATTTATAATGCCTTGCTTTACATTTATAGTTTAAATCACTTTTCGTAGTGGGATGGCAAACCTTGCATTGCAAACAAAGCAACACTTTGTTTTTGCTCATGTTGGATGGGGTACGTCTGTACCCTCCTCTAACTTAGCGACATTTATGTCGCCTCACGATAGAAATACCATCTATGTTTTACCAAAATTTAAATGCATATCAATTTTTAATGCTCAATTTTTGGTTCACACAAAAGTCTGTTTTTAAATCAACATAAAAAAACCTCCTTAAAAGGAGGTTTTAAAATATTTGTAATTATTCAAATTAATTATCACTCATAAATGCAAGATCATTTAATCCTGCTTCACTTGCACGAGACATCACTTGTGCAACGGTATCATAGCGAGATTCTTTATCCGCTCTTAACTGAACAGCTGGTTTTACTGGCTTTTGACCTTCTTCATCAAATCGTTTAGCCAATTCATCTAAAGTGATGACTTTATCATTCCAAGCCACATCACCATTCTGATTGATACTGATGGTAATTGCTTCAGGTGGAGGCGCAATCACTTCAGCTGTGGTCTTTGGTAAAGTTAATGGTATCGATGGGTTAGCAACGGTGGCTGTCACCAAGAAGATGATCATCAATACCAACATAATATCGATCAGCGGAATGAGATTCATCTCATTCATGCCAGAATCGTTGTCTTCTCCCAATTGAAAAGCCATTAAGCTTGACCTCCAACTAAACCTTTATTTGTAGATTCAGATTCAACTTTTTGCGTTGAAGAATCTTGTTGTAACATCGTATCAATTAACAAACCATGTGCTTGATCTTGCAACTCATTTGACAATGTCCGATTAAAACGTACGCAAATGTTATATGCCAATACTGCTGGAATCGCAACAGCAAGACCTAAACCCGTCATGATCAGTGCTTCACCAACTGGTGTTGCAACTTGAGCTAAACCGGCTTGACCACTTTTACCTACAGCAACAAGCGCATGGAAGATTCCCCATACTGTACCAAACAAACCTACAAATGGTGCAAGTGAAGCAATCGTTCCTAAAACTGAAACACCTTTTTCTGCATTGGCTTTTTCAGCTGAAATTTGACGTAGTAACGCTTGTTCTGCAACTGCTTTACGTTGATCAAAGCTTAATGGCGCAAGCTTGGCTTTTAAGGCTTTTAAAGCCTGAGCAAGGTGATCCTGAGCAACCTGCTTGAGTTGACGCGTGCCTAGAATACGCAAAATGAACACAGTCCACGTTGCAATAGACATTGCCAATAAAACAAAATACAGTGTCTTACTGACCGCATCAGCATGTTGCCAATAAACTGAAAAGTTCATATGCACATTTCCTAATTCTTAAAAAAATTATTTACCTTTAGAGACCGACAACGCAAAATCTTGCCTAATTTTAAACGGCACACCCGCACCATTTTCTTTATAAGCTTTAAATTTTGCAGATTGAGTCTGCTTAACAACATAACTATCTAAACTTGAATTACCGCTGGATTGAAGAATACGAACATTGGTAATATTTCCGCCCGCATCCGCAGTAATTTCTAGATTTACAACCTTGGTTCCATCTTCTGGAGACATCAGTTTAAGTAATTGCTCTTTTGCGATACGTGGACTACGACTCCAAGACACCTGACCTTCGTTTACATTACGCGGCGTGTTTCTTTGCTCTTGATCACGACGTTGGCGATCGCGCTCATCTTGTTCACGTTTTTGACGGTCACGTTCATCTTGTTCACGTTTCTGCTGTTCCGCACGCTTTTGATCATCTAGACGTTTTTGCTCATCTTGACGTGCCTTATCCTGCTTCTGTTGCTCTTCTAAACGCTTTTGTTCTTCAAGCTTTCTTGCCCGATCATCATTTTCTACAGGTTTTTTCTGCTCAATGATTTTTGGCTTAACCACTGGTTTAGGCTCAACTTTCTTCTCTATAGGTTTTGGTTGAACTTTAGGTTTGATGGGTTCAGATGGAGGCGGCGGCGGCGGTGGAACATCTTCTTTTAACTTTAAAAACTTGATTTTTAAAGGTTCTTTCTTTATTTGAGGCAGTTCAAATGGTTTCATATGACTTACCCCCCACAACACACCTGCGTGCCCGACAACAACTGCTAATACTGCAGCAAGGACTTTTTTCTTCATCGGTGGTGGCGTTTGAAGTGGTGCAATGGAAGACTGACTCATAAGAATCTAAATACCTAAAATTGAGCAAACTACAAAAATATGATTTTATAGATTAAGCTCATCGGATAGAACAATTAAAGTGCAACAATGATAAATGAGAAGTGTTTTCATTTGCAACTGGTTTTTCAATATTTTTAATCGATTTTACAAATTAAAAATAAAAAAAGGATGCATAAAGCATCCTTGTTTTACGACTCATATTAAATGTATATTCATATGCTACTGAAAAACAACAGTCTTATTACCATCGACAATAATACGGTCTTCTAGATGCCATTTTACCGCTCTAGCAAGTACATTACGTTCAACGTCTTGGCCTAATTCACGCAGTTGATCAACAGTAAAATCATGGTTTACTCGCTCTACATCTTGCTCAATGATTGGACCTTGATCCAGATCTGCAGTCACATAATGCGCTGTTGCCCCAATCAATTTAACGCCTTTTTCATACGCCTGTTTATATGGATTTGCCCCCACAAAAGCAGGTAAAAATGAGTGATGAATATTGATCACTTTCATTTCCCATTTTTGTACAAACTCTTCATCAAGAATTTGCATATAACGTGCGAGAACTAATAAGTCATTGCCTTGCATCAACTCATCGATCTTTGTATAGGCTTCACGTTTATTTTCTTTATTAACAGGAACCACATAAAAAGGAATACCAAAGTTTTCTACAGATTCACGTAAGTCTTCATGGTTTGATACCACTTGGGTAATTTCACAAGGTAAGCCACCTCGAGAATGACGCCATAACAACTCAAGCAAAGCATGGTCAACTTTAGACACCAAAATACCGACTTTTTTAATGTCACTGACCAAAGCCAAACGCCAATGCATACTATAACGTTCAGCCACATTGCTTGCGAAAGTTTGAATGAGACTCTCTCGACGAGATTGCAAATGATCGAGTTCGAACTCAACACGCATAAAATAACGCCCGCCTTGAGCTTCAGTTGCGTATTGATCAAGCGCAGTAATGTTAGCGCCCTGATGATACAAAAAGCTCGATACAGCTTGCACGATTCCTGGCTTGTCTTCACAAGTAATCAGTAGACGCGCTGTGTTGGCAGTAGTCATGTTCATGTTGATGGATATCACTTATAAGTTAATTTAAAAACAGCCAAATATTTTAACGCTTTTTCATCAGCTTTCAATCTTGATTCAGCCTCAATCACGTTTTACAGCAGATAAACTGGCAAATAATTCCGAAGAACCGAAGCTTTCTAGCAAGCGTTCATAGGTTTCACGACTTTCGCCACGTAAATAAGGGCCTTCCAAAAACACCATCTGGCGCAATGCTTGCCAAATCCATTTTTCATCTAAATGGTTCGAATCACTTAAATGCCCAGACATATAAAGAAAATTTGTCCAGTTGGTCAGCACGATCCAAATATTGATGATGAGTGCTTCAATTTCAGAAGGTGTCATCTGCATAAGTCCCGCCTCAACAAAGGCATGATAAATTTTTTGCCCTTGTTGCATCACCTTGCCAGCGAAGCGAGGGTAAATTTTTCTAAAGTCATCATTATTTTCAATTAAATGATAAACATCACGATGTAGAAAGCGATATTCCCATAGCTGGCTGCTTAAAACTTGGAAATAACGGATTTTATCATTCGCATTGACTCCACGGTCATCGGGTAATGACAGCATATCTAAAGTTTCTTTTTGGTATTGTTCCATCAATTCTTTGATGATTTCTTGTTTGTTTCGAAAATGATAATACAAATTTCCAGGACTGATCCCAAGCTCTGCTGCAATATGATTTGTTGTAACTGCACGTTCGCCGCGCTCATTAAAAAGTTGCAGACTAATCTGCAAAATTCGGTCTTTCGTTTTCAAAGTTTTGGAGCTCGACATCCTATTACCATTTTTAACCGTTAGCACAAGCTAACATAAAGTGACTTGACTATTTAGAGTATTTACTCTAAAAATTATATTATATTAACCTATTCGTAAATGGTGTTTGTCATGAACAGTCATACAAAAACAAATTCAATGACTTCTTACTCACCTGAAGTTCAACGTATGCATGACATTCTTGAACAACAGAAAGTCGCTTATCAACGCTATCCTGTTCCTACAGCAAAGGAACGTATTGAACGTTTAGCTCGCTTAAAGAAAGTTCTCGTAAAATACCAAGATCAATTTGCAGAAGCAATCAATCAAGACTATGGGAATCGTTCGATCAGCGAAACTAAAATTGGTGAACTACTCACATGTTTAGAACAAATTAAATATTATAGCAAGCATTTAACAGCATGGATGAAACCATCTAAGCGCCATGTGTCTATCTTACACCAACCAGCCAAAGCTTGGGTGCAATATCAGCCTTTAGGTGTGATTGGAATTATTGCACCATGGAACTATCCATTGTTACTTTCTGTTGGTCCACTGATTTGTGCATTGGCTGCAGGAAATCACGCAATACTCAAAATTTCAAGTTCATCTTCTAATTTTGGCTTCGTACTTGAAAATGCACTCTCAGAAGCTTTTCCACAAGAATTGGTTGCCGTGGTGAATGGTGGTGGTCAAATTTCAGATGCATTTTCACATTTAGCATTCGATAAAATCATTTTTACTGGCTCTACCAATGTCGGTAAAACCGTCATGTCTGCTGCTGCCGAAAATCTAGTGCCTGTTATTCTTGAGCTTGGTGGTAAATCACCTGTAATCGTACATCCTTCAAGCGATCTCAATCTGGTCGCTGAACGTATTGCTTTTGGTAAATTATGGAACTCTGGTCAAACCTGTGTAGCACCAGACTATATGTTCCTACCTAGAGGAAAAACTGCCGAGTTTATTGAAAGCTTTAAACAAGTTGCAACAACAATGTATCCAACGATTCGTGACAATCAAGATTATACTAGTATTATCAACGATAAGCAGTATAACCGCGTTCAAGGTTATTTAGAGGATGCACGACAGCAAGGTGCTGAGCTGATTGAAATCAATCCTCAAAATGAAGAATTAGCAAGTGTACGTAAAATTGCGCCCACATTCTTAACAAGCGTCCTACCAACAATGGACATTATGAAGAATGAAATCTTTGGCCCAGTTCTTCCTATTATGGAATATGATCAAATTGACGATGTGATTGACTTTATTAATGGCAGACCGCGTCCACTTGCTTTATACTACTTCGACTTTGACAATGCCCGCGCAGAATACGTTTCCCAACGTACCCATTCTGGGCATTTCGGTCAAAATTCCGTAGTTACCCATGTTGCACAAGACGATTTACCATTTGGTGGCGTTGGCGCATCTGGTATGGGCAAATATCATGGCCCAGAAGGTTTCTTTGGTTTATCACATGAGCGTTCGGTAATGTCTATTCCTAAGCTATTTAGCTTAAAATTCATATTAGCGCCTTATGACAAAGCCATAAATAAGATTTTAGAGAAAACTTTCTTACGTTAACTGATCAAGGCATGATCTATCAAATTGGATCATGTTGCGTTTTGACGAATTCCGCTTGTCTTTTAAGCGGAATTTTGGTATAAAACGCCCCTTGAATGAATTCAATCCGTTTTATTTTGACTGGCCATACAGATTTGCTGTTGGCTAAATCAATGGAGTTACACCATGTCTAAGGTTTGCCAAGTTACCGGCAAGCGTCCAGTCGTTGGTAACAACGTCTCACACGCCAACAACAAAACTAAACGCCGGTTCGAGCCGAACCTGCATCACCACCGTTTCTGGTTAGAAAGCGAAAAACGTTTCGTACGTCTTCGTTTAACCACTAAAGGTATGCGTATTATCGACAAATTGGGCATTGAAAAGGTTGTTGCTGACCTTCGTGCTCAAGGTCAAAAGATCTAAGGAGTCTGAACCATGCGTGATAAAATTCGCTTAGTTTCTACTGCTGGTACAGGTTATTTCTATACCACTACTAAGAACAAACGTACTATGCCGGAAAAAATGGAAATCAAAAAATTTGATCCAAAAATCCGTCAACACGTAATCTTCAAAGAAGCTAAAATTAAATAATTTTAGTTTTCTTAAAAAATACGATCCATTTGGATCGTTTTTTTTGCCTTTTTTTTCTTCGACTTGTTAAACTCTTTAACGAATTTGGCACTGATTGTGCATTTTATATGGCTTTATACAAAGTCATTACCTTAAGAAATGATTTTTTGAATGATTTCTCCTGAAGATTTAAGGAGTATTTAGTGCCTCATGATGTAGATCTGATTATTTTACTTGCAGTTGGTTTTGGTATAGCACTGATTTTTGGCTATATCGCTGCACGATTACGCCTACCACCTTTGATTGGTTATTTAATTGCGGGAATTATCATCAGCCCCAATACCCCAGGTGTTGTTGCAGATATCGCGCTGGCCAATCAGCTTGCTGAATTAGGTGTCATGTTCTTAATGTTCGGTGTTGGGATGCATTTTTCACTGAATGATTTAATGCAAGTCCGAAAAATTGCCCTGCCTGGTGCGATTTTACAAATTGCAGTTGCCACATTACTCGGTATGGCTGTTTCCATTTTTTGGGGTTGGAGCTTTGGCTCTGCGCTGGTCTTTGGCTTAAGTTTATCTTGTGCAAGTACTGTGGTTTTACTCAAAGCATTAGGCGACAAAGGACTGCTTAACTCGGTGAATGGTAAGATTGCCGTTGGTTGGTTGTTGGTCGAAGATCTGGTCATGGTTTTAGTCCTCGTTCTACTGCCTGCAACAGCAGTACTTTTAGGCGGACACACCATTGCAGGGCATGAATCTGATCAAAATATTTGGTTAACACTCGGTATTACCCTATTAAAAGTGACAGGTTTTATTGCATTTATGCTGATTATTGGGAAACGACTTGTCCCAATGATTATGCAATATGTGGCACGTTTAGGCTCTAGAGAGCTTTTTACATTAACTGTGGTCGCAGCAGCAGTATCCATCGCATATGGCTCATACGCAATCTTCGGTGTTTCTATGGCACTTGGAGCATTCTTTGCCGGGATGGTGGTTAAGGAATCAGATTTTAGCCATCGTGCAGAAGAGGAAACCTTACCTTTACGAGAAATTTTTTCGATCCTATTTTTCGTTTCTGTCGGAATGTTATTTGATCCGCGTATCCTTGTGGAACAGCCTCTGCATATTTTAGCGGTCATCGCCATTATTATGATTGGTAAGACGTTAGCTGCAATGGCATTGGTATTATTTTTCCGTTATCCCATCAACACAGCATTAACAGTGGGTGCCAGTCTGGCACAAATTGGTGAGTTTTCCTTTATTCTCGCAACTTTAGGCTTATCGCTGGGATTGCTTAGTCCTGAAGCACAAAACTTAATCTTAGCGGGTGCTTTATTTTCCATCACGCTCAATTCATTCCTATTTTCTGCGATTGAACCAGTACAAAACTGGATCCGTGAGCGTTCGCATTTAGCACGCTTACTTGAACGTAGTGGTGACCCATTGGCGATGCTTCCAGATGAAGTCGATCAAGCGTATTTACGCGATCAAGTGGTGATTGTTGGTCATGGTGAAGTCGGACGTCGTATAACCAAAACATTGATGGATGATGGCATCAAAGTGGTTATCGCTGAAGAGAACCGCGAGATTGTAGAGAATTTGCGTGAAAAAGGCATTGCTGCGGTTTCTGGTCGAGCAACTGAACCCAGTGTATTGATTCAAGCCCATATCCAACATGCACGACTATTGGTGATTTCACCGATGGATATTGTAGATATTCATAAAATTGTCGATACGGCCAAGCTACTTAATCCAGAAATTCAAGTGTTAGTCTGTGCTGAAAATAAAGAAGAAGCTGAAGTGATCCGTAAAGACAATGTTGGTGAAGTGTATTATGCAAAAGAAGAAATGGCGAAAAACATGAGTAATCATATTTTAAACCAAATCCAAATTGCTCATCATCATGAACCCACACATTGAAATAGGGCTATCGTCAAAACTCACTTAAAGCAACTGAACATTTATTTGTGAAAGTTTGCTTATTCGTGGTGTTTACCTCCAATAGTGGCATGAATGCCACTATTGGACAAAGATATAGCTTTTATAATTTGATATCTTCTTTTGATATCCTCTATGAATATCATGCTATTGACATACAAAGAAAAACGCACTCGAAAGTGCGTTTATTGTATTTATTCTAGAATAAATGAAATCACTAGCTCATAAATTTTGGTTGTTCATCTACAACTTCAGCGTGCCATTCATCTGCCTGTTTTTCAAGTAACGCAAATAATGCAGCTTGAATCATCTGTTGCGCAATCGCTGGCGTTTGATCACCCAGTAGTGCTTTCACTTCTTCATTAAATTGAATAGTGACCAATGGCTCTTTTTCAGAACCTGCATTACGCAGTGCCAGCTCCCCACCTTCGAGCTGTACCAACTCCAAAATAGCTTCCTGATTTCCAAATAACTCTTTTAACTGTTCGATAGACATAAATCCTCCATGCTCAACATGGGGCAAGGTGCTGAATGCACTTTGCATCTTGTAGATATTTTATATAGTCATTTAAAACAAAATTTCAAGTATATCTGATCAAAAAGATCAGAATTCAACCATTTCATTACGAAAACCATCAATAAGCTGCGATAAATCTCGGTGCCACTCTCTTAGAATCTTTGTATCAGGCAACCAAGCTTGTGGTGTTTGAGTCACTTTGATAATTAAGTTTGATGATGTTTCATCTTCTGGTTCTGGTGCACTTGGCTCAGGTGCATACTGACAAAGTCGATATGCTCTTTTGAGTTCGGCAATAAATCCTTCTTTGGCTAATTTTTGCATCACTAAAACTTCTGGTGATACTTGTCCTTTAGCCGCCATATTTTCTTCGATTGACTTTAAGGTTGGGGAAAAATCATTTAAACGGTAATAACGTACCAACTCTTGCAGAAAGGCTAAAACCGCACCATGTAAATGAAATACTGCTGCTTCACGATGTGCTTGAGCTTGTTGAACATTTTCAGTTTGTTCTCCTTGCATACATGCAAGACGAGCAAAGTAAAGTTTTTGATTGGTACGGTCTGCATGAAAGCGAGCTACACGTGACATGGAAGTTCCCTAAGATTTTGGCATTCTTTACAGTCTTAGCTTAATCTTTATTGAACAAAAATCACAATGAATTTTATCCATGTTGTATGTCAATAAAATAGATAGCGCTCGTTTTTACAAAAATATCAGTTTAAGTTTTTATTTTTATCATGATTTGGCGAGATCATTTAAATACTAAAATAAAAAAAGGAGCAATAAATGCTCCTTAGAATATCTGCCAATTATGCTTCTGGCTTATCTTCCGCTGCTTTTACACGAATTCCATGACCATGTAAGCGCAAAGTATTCAAAGCTTTAATCGCTTTAACTGCTTCTCTACCATGTGGCATTTCAACAAAAGCAAAACCTTTCGATTTTCCTGTTGCCGTATCAAGCACTAAAGTACAAGTATCTACTGTACCATATTGCTTAAATAACTCTAACAATTCAGCTTCAGTTACAGTACGTTCTAAATTACGAACTAAAATTTTCATCTCACAACCTTAAAATATAAACGAGGCAAAAAACATCAAAAAGCACTCGCCTACCTACTTTTTGAATGAAAAACGATTGCTATAGTTTAATCTAGATCTATACCAAAATCTAAATTAATCGCCCGACGCTCGATTAAGGCACTTTTTACAGTTTGCTCTCGCTGTCTGTAGTGGGTTTCTGTAGTACATAAATTTCGAGTTAAGTCATTGAGAAAATAACTTTCAATCTTACGACCTTGTTCATCCGTTTGCGTATGGGCCCAAAAACTTAAATTTTGTTTGGTTAAAATAAGTTCATTTTGGGCGCGTGTTAAAGCCACATAAAGCACACGACGCTCTTCCTCAACTTCATCGAAATTTCCTTGAGCACGTGCATTAGGATATTGCCCCGCAGAGACATTTGCCACATAGCAAACCTTTTGTTCTGTACCTTTCGCAGAATGGATCGTAATTAAAGTCACCACATCATCTTGCGACTGACGTTCAATTTCACTGATTGAAACAGGATCAAGCACATATTCTTCTAAGAACTCGCTCAGTTGGGTATGTTTAGATGCCAATTGCTTAACCAAATCAAAATCACCCACCCGTTTATGCCAATCTTTTTTGGCATAATTTTCTTCAAGTTGATTGAGAATAGCCTCTACACCGAGTTTTACACAGGCTTCAACTTCAGTTTTCAATACACTCATTTGCTTCATAATCAGCAATGTATTGTCAGGAATGCGTCCAAACTTTTCTAATTTTTCTGTGATTTTCTCAATATCTGCATCCAGTAAGAGCTGTTGCGCCAGCTTACTCGCACCGACATCGCCCACGCCATTCCACAAGGTTAAAAACCGCATCCATGCAATATCATCCAATGGATTGGCAATAACACGCAATAAGCTCAGTAAGTCTTTAACATGCGCTGTTTCAAGTAACTTCATCCCACCAATAAATCGGTAAGGAACATTGGCTTGGATAAAAGCAGCCTCAATATGTCTTGCCGCAAAGGCTGAGCGCACCAACACCATGTGGTCATGCCAAGCTGAACCTTCTAATAAATGTCGCTCTTTGATGTCGATCGCGATCCATTTTGCTTCATCAAACTCGTTTGGAAAAACATGCATTCGCGGTTTAATGCCTTCACCACGATAAGCTTCAAGTTTTTTATCGTAATGAATATCGCTTTGATCAAGCAACCAGTTTGAAAAATCTAAAATTTCTTGAGTAGAGCGATAATTTTTTTCTAATTTAAAAATCTCTGCATCTGGTACACGTTCTTTAAAATGGTGGATATTTTCAAAATCCGCACCACGAAAACCATAAATTGACTGTGCATCATCCCCCACACAGAACAATGATGTTTTGTCTTTTAATGGTTCAAGAATCGCCCATTGCAAAGGATTGGTATCCTGCATTTCATCAACTAGCATGTACTGACATAAGCCCGCGACATAATCTGCTAAGCCATCCGACTGAGCCAAAGCAGAAGCAACCACGGCGAGAATATCGTCGTAATCTAGAAAACTACGTGCCCGCTTTCGGGTTTCGTACTCTTTCATGATTTCAGCAATTTGGTCTTTATCATCTAAAAACTCAGGCAATTGCTTTTCTAAAGCCAAACTTAGTTTTTGTCGGGTATTACGCGCAAAGGAATATAAATCACAAAGCTGTTGTGGTTTGGGTAAAGCGTTGGGATTCTTTTTATCGTCTTTTCCACGAATCAAACGAAACAGCATCAATTGATCATCACGATCTATAATCGAAAATTGATCTAATCCAAAAGCTTTTGGCACGCGTCTGAGTAAATACATGCAGAAGGTATGAAATGTAGATGCTCGTAACCCTTTGGCCTGATCACCTAAAGCAAGTTCTACTCGCGCCACAATCTCGCTGGCAGAACGGCGGGTAAATGTCAGAATTTGGATTTGATTGGCAGGAATGCCCTGATCAATGAGATATGCAGCTCGTGCCACAATGGTTTTGGTTTTGCCACAACCTGCCCCAGCAAGAACTAGACTATGTTTTTTTTCAGTCGTAGCAGCTTGTTTTTGTTGAGGGTTTAATTCATCAATCAGGTTGGCTAAACTCATTTTCACTCATCATTTTATGGATGGCTGCTAGTTTAGCAGAGCTATAGTGAAATTATTCATTTTAACCCAAGAATCAAGTCGTGAATTGACGCTTAAATCAGGACATAAAAATGAAGAAAAACTCAAGACAATAAACTTCCCCTATCTTTTGGAGAGATTAAAGAAAGGCTTCAACAATAAAAACAGCTTATAACCTTAACAACCGTGTCACATTTTCACTACAGCGTTCTAAATTTTGCTCACCATGCTTTAATGCCGTGGCTAAATCACATGCTCCATCAACAATACCAAAAATTGCACTAAAGCCTTCTGCATAAAGCTCATCGACGCCTTCACCGATATGCCCTGCAAAAGCAATCACAGGTTTATTCAACTGCTTGGCAACTTGCGCCACACCAAAAGGCGTTTTGCCAAACTTGGTTTGAAAATCAATACCGCCCTCACCAGTAAACACATAATCCGCTTGTGCAATTTTATCCTCAAGTTGGGTTTCTTTAATCACGATTTCTATACCAGAGCGTATTTTTGCTCCTGTAAAAACCATAAGTCCGAAACCCAAACCGCCTGCAGCACCAGCACCCTGAATATTTGCCACATCCACATGCAATTGTTGTTTCACCAACATAGCAAAATGATCAAGATTTTGATCTAAGATCCCAACCATCTCAGCAGTTGCTCCTTTCTGTGGTGCAAAAATAAAAGAAGCACCATTTGGACCACATAATGGATTGTTTACATCACTGGCAATAATAATCTCAGTCGCTTTTAAACGCGCATCGAGTTGTGAAAGATCAATGCTTTTGATCTGTTGAAGCTGCCCACCACCCACATCTACAGGATGGTTGTTTTCATCTAAAAATTTTGCCCCTAAAGCCTGTGCCATCCCAGCACCAGCATCATTGGTGACGCTCCCACCTAGACCAATAATGATTTTATCAACACCCAAATCTAAAGCGGCTTTAATCATTTCCCCTGTACCCAGAGTTGATGTCACCAAAGGATTACGTTGGGATTTTTCGATCAAATGAATACCATTTGCCATCGCCATTTCTATAACAGCCGTTTGACCGCCATCAATTAATCCCCAATAGGTGGATATTCGTTGCTGAACCAGTGGACCAGTGACCTCAATATATACTTTACGACCACTTCGTGCAGCGACCAAAGCATCGACTGTTCCCTCACCACCATCTGCCATAGGTACATGAATAAACTGTGCATCAGCAATGACTTTTTCAATGCCACGTTGCATTGCAAAACAAGCTTGTTCGGCTGTCATACTTTCTTTAAATGAGTCAGGCGCAAGAACAAAAACTTTAGACATGAGCAAATGCATTTTGATGAGATTCAAAAATTAACATAACGATTTTTCGAGTATAGATAAACTAATAAATTCATAATTAAGACTAAAGAAATGACAACTATGCAACGTGTAAACCTTGGGAAGACCGCCCCAGAACTATATAAAACGGTCATCGAGCTTGAGAATTTATCTATGCAAAAAGTTCTGCAAGCTGGGCTTGATGTTGGATTCTCTCATTTGCTCAAATTAAGAGCCTCGCAAATTAACCAATGTGCTTTCTGTGTTCGTATGCATACCCAAGATGCAATTAAAGCGGGCGAGTCAACCGATCGTATTGCCTTGATTAGTGCTTGGCGTGAGAGTGAATACTTTACTGAAAAAGAACGTGCGGCCTTAATTTTAATTGAAGAGATTACTTTAATTGCCAATCAACATTTTCCAGATAACGCTTATGAGCAAGCTGCACAGCATTTATCTAGTGATGAAATTACAGCGATTGAATGGATTGCGATTGTGATCAATACATGGAACCGTATCGCCATTTCTAGCCAGTATAAAGTTGCAAAGTAAGCTGCTTTTTAGCACTTTAATCAATTTATCTAGGCAACACTTCGCTTTTCAAGCGTGTTAATTAAGATAAGATTTAACTGAATACTGCTCTAGTTGCATAAATATTTACGCCAAAATGCAAAATGCCTGATGTCATTCATCAGGCATTTTATTAAAAGCGTATACGATTTCAAATATCAAGTGAAACCTTAATGACTCGCTGGAGGGATGTGTTTAATTGCTGCTGCGAAGGTAAGATAGTTCACTCCTTGGAATAAAATATCCACACCTAAAAATAATCCGAGTACCCAAAAAGGAGAATCAGGTGATGCCAAAATAATTGCGCCTGTTGCCAATGTTAAAAGCCCTGAAAATAATGTCCAACCCCATCCAGACATTGGTTTCAACATAAAAGCATTAAAAATACGAATAAAACCGCCAATCAATAAAGCAATTGCCAGTAAATTGGTTAATACCACTGCAGTGGTAATCGGAGATTTAAAGGCATAATAACCCGCTGCGATATACAACACACCAAACAACGCCCAAAGCCAACGGAAACCGCCATCAAAAATTTTAAATGCTGCAATCAGGTGTAAAGCCCCACCGATCATCATTAAAGCACCAAACAATGCAACAACTGTCAATGTTGCCATACTCAGTGAAGCCAATAGCACTAATCCAAAAATCACCAATAAAGCTCCAAGCAGAAGATACCATTTACGGTTTTCATGGAGTTGATGACGAACTAAATCATTTCCTACAGTACGCATATTCTTCTCTTGGTTGTTATTCATTGATTTTATTGTTGATCTAATTCAGTTGTTTGTCTGTATAAAATCTGCATCTATACGAAAATAAAGCTTTATTTGAGCAGAATCTTAGCGATAAATTGCACAGGTCTATATGCTACTTCACCCATCCCATTTCTTGTGCAGTGAGTCGACTGATCATAGTATCTGCTAGTTCTTCAGGTGTTTTGCTTTTACTTTCTGAAAGCGGAATATATCCACCCATGATTTCTGCACGTGGTTGCGGGTAGCGTGGTTGTTGCTCAGGATTTGCATAGCCTGTTGGATAGAGTGGCTGCCCTGTTTTAAAATCATATTTATCTTTGGCGCCAAAGGTATGTAATAACTCATGTACAAGAACAACCTTATTACTCGAACTTTGCTTTCGCGATGCAAATAGATTCACCGAGCCAATACGTCCACGTTCCAATGCAGTGGAGTGCTTCAATACTTTCAGCAACTTCGGATCATAATAATTTAAATACAGGGTCACCGATGGTGAGCCATCTTCTCCTTGATGCTGTTTCCATGCATAAAATCTAAATTTTAAGCTCCACAGAACTGTATCCAATATACGGCCTGATTCTGGAAACTTAGGTGGCAAAGTATCTAATTCACGTCCAAGTTGAAAATGGAACGAAATCGGTTGTCCACGAAATACTTGAGACTGCAAACTTAAATAATGTTTAATTTCTTCAAGATCATCTGTTGAAATTTGCTGAATATAGACTGATGTGGAGCGTTGACCATCTGCATTAATTGGATGTAATAAAACAAAGATGGGCTTGCTCCAATCTTGGTTCATATCACGCCAAGCATTCACTGCAACAATCAGCAGAATGATCAGTAAAATACCAACTCGAATCTTTTTCCACATTGATTATATTCTCAATTTTTAATTGCAATAAAAATGCTGACCTAGGCCAGCATTTTTAAATATCTATGAATTAAGCTTCTACCCATTTCCCATCTTGGTAGACCAAAGACCATTTGGTTTGTTTACCTTCTGGGGTCTCTGAACCAATATATTGCGCTTGGTTTTTACGGCTAAACTTAACCAATGTTGGATTACCATCTGGATCTTGATCAGGTGCTTGCAAGATAAACTGATACTTAGGATCAAGTTGATCTGCAACTGAACGTAACTCCGCAACCTTCGGTGCACGTGTTTCGCGTACTTTAGGGAATTTGCTTGCAGCCAAGAATAACCCCGCTGCTCCATCACGTAGAACAAAGTAATCATCATGTTTGACTGAACGTAAATGTTCCATTTTGATTGGGTCGACACGAGGTGGCGCTGGCTGACCATTTTTCAGAACTTTACGGGTATTGTCACAACTCATACAAGCGAAATATGGACCAAAACGACCTGTTTTTAACTGCATCTCGCCATCACATTTATCACATGGAATGGTTGGACCATCATAACCCTTGATTTTGAACTCGCCTTCTTCCAGCTCGTAACCATCACAATCCGGGTTATTACCACAAATATGTAACTTGCGACCACCATCAATCACATAGCTGTCCATTGCCGTACCACATATTGGACAACGTTTTTTCGACATTAAGTCAGCAGTTTCAGCACTGTCATCATCAGAAAGTATAGCCAACGACTCAACTGGTGTTAAATTCAACGTCCCTTTACAGCGTTCTTTTGGTGGCAAGTTGTAGCCAGAACAACCAAGGAAGACACCCGTTGTACCAGTACGAATCTGCATCGGACGTTCACATTCTTTACAGTGAACAGCTTCAACTTCTACAGGTTGATTACGGCGCATACCGTTTTCACCCTGTGCTGTAGTTAAACGCTTTTTAAAATCACCGTAGAAACTATCTAACAGCTCTTTCCAATTACGTTCACCATCTGCAACTTTATCCAATTGACCTTCCAAATCTGCAGTAAATGCATAATTCATCAGGTTATTAAAATTCTCGTCTAGACGATCGGTAACAATTTCTCCCATCTTCTCTGCAAAAAGACGCCGATTGTCGAGTTTGACATAGCCACGATCTTGAATCGTAGAAATAATCGCAGCATAGGTAGATGGACGACCAATACCACGTTTTTCTAATTCTTTAACTAAAGATGCTTCAGTAAAACGTGCAGGGGGTTTAGTGAAATGTTGAGAAGGATCAAGTTTCTCAAGTTTTAGAATTTCACCCACTTTGACTGCTGGTAATAAAACATCATCATCAGACTTGTTCTGACCACGCACTTTGGTAAAACCATCAAAAACTAAAGTACGACCTTTGGCCTTGAGTTCTACACCATTGGCATCAACCAAAATCGTTGAGGATAAATACTCTGCTGGAGTCATTTGACATGCAACAAATTGACGCCAGATCAAATCATATAAACGTTGTGCATCACGCTCAACACCCGCCAAACTATCGCCTTTTAAGGCAACATTGGAAGGACGAATCGCTTCATGGGCTTCTTGCGCATTGGCTTTATTCCCATAACGATTTGCTTTAGCAGGTAAGTACTTTGCACCAAATTCAGTTTCAATATGATTACGCACCATACTGACAGCATCATCACTCAAGAATGTTGAGTCAGTACGCATATAAGTAATAAAACCAGCTTCATATAAGCGCTGTGCCAGCATCATGGTTTTCTTCACTGAGAAACCTAAGCGAGTACTAGCAGCTTGTTGCAAAGTTGACGTTATATAAGGCGCACTTGGATTGACCTTAGTTGGCTTATCTTCGCGTGTTGCAACTTTATATTCAGCATTTTTTAAAATTTTCAATAAAGCATCAGTTTGCGCTTTATTTTGTAATTTTAATGTTTTGCCAGCTTGCTTGACTGCTTCTAAACGAATTTCATCTTTTGCAGATTGGGTATCTGCAAAAACTTGCCAGTATTCTTCAGGAATAAAGGCACGAATCTCACGTTCACGCTCGACCACCAATTTTACCGCAACCGACTGTACACGCCCTGCAGAGAGGCCACGCGCAATCTTTTCCCACAGTAGTGGTGAAACCATAAAGCCAACCACGCGGTCGAGAAAGCGACGAGCCTGTTGCGCATTCACACGGTTTAAATCTAGGCGTGTAGGTTGCTTAAATGCTTCTTGAATGGCATTTTTGGTAATCTCGTTAAAGACCACACGATGGTAACGGCTATCATCACCACCAATCACTTCTCTTAAATGCCAAGCAATCGCTTCCCCTTCTCTATCCAAATCCGTTGCGAGATAGATTTCATCTGCATCTTTGGCCAGTTTTTTCAGTTCAGCGACGACATGTTCTTTGCCTGGAAGCACTTCATATTTAGCTTTCCAGCCATGCTCAGGATCAACCCCCATACGATTGACTAAAGCGGATTGTGCCTTTTCAGCCTTCTGTTCATCCGTCAATTTGGTACGTGTTGCTGGTTTTTTTTCTGTCGATTTACTTGAACCACCTGTAGGCAAGTCACGAACATGACCTACCGAAGACTTCACAATGTAATTTGAGCCTAAATATTTATTAATCGTTTTCGCTTTTGCAGGCGACTCCACAATCACTAGTGCACGTTTTTTCCCAGCATCAGGAGAATTTGCTGTTGTGCTTTTGGATGTGGACCGAGGAGCGTTCGCCATAATAAACCACTGTTCCTATTATTAAGTTAAATTTCAGCCAATTTAAGTAAATATGCCTTCATATCATCAAGCTGTGTTGCTCTGAGGTCAGATTCTTCATCCCAATAAAGCCCTACACAGTTGGCCTGCATATCAATAGCATAAATCCCTTTTAATGCAATGGGAAAATCTTTAAATTTCTCATCACCGAGGACCACTTGAAGCTTTTGCTCTGCTACACGGGCGCGCATCAAAGCTAAGCGTGCATCTGGAATAAGTACACTATAATAAGCCACCATACTCGCACGAGACTCTGTTGCCATTGGGATTTTCGTCCACTCTGGTGCAGCCACTAAACGTGGGTGTAAGCCCATCTTACGTGCTTTCTCTCGCATTAAACCTAATGCTTTTTCTCTAGGGCTTACGCGTAAGCCAAAAATCGAGCCCAATACAAAAACAATAATAACGAGCGCAACCCAAAGACCAGTGTGTTCCATAGTTCACCTTTTAATTCCTATATTAGAGTTGCATAAGCTGAATATAAAACGCAAGTTTAAAATTAAAATTACCTGCAATTACTCATTTTGAGGACAGTTTAATCTCTTATTTTTCATTCATATTTTTTTCATAAAACTCCATCCAGATTCCCAATGACTGAATAGAGTTTTCCAACGTTTGTCCCAATTCGGTGATTTGATATTCCACTCTAGGTGGTACTTCTGGGTAAATCTGCTTTGTTATAAGTTGGTATCGCTCAAGCAATTTTAAATGTTTCGACAGCTCTTTTTGTGGAATAGGCGCTAAAGCCTTTTGTAATTGGCTAAACCGAACAGGATGTTTTGCTTCAATAAGATGATAGACAATCGGCAACACCCATTTTCCTGAAAATAATGCAACAAATCGCATAATCGAACAATTTTGCTCATATTGCAGTGTCATTATTTTTCACCTTACATAAAGCTACATTTTATAGTATATGAGTTTAGTCTATTTCAAACCAGACAACGACTAAGTCACCAGTTGGTAAGTACTTACTTTCGCAAATAAATTTCCACAATATAAGAGTCTTTAGACAATTTAGTGAACAATATGCGATTAAAGAATAAAACGGTTTTAATTACAGGTGCAACCAGTGGAATCGGTTTTGCAGCCGCACAACGAGCAATAGAAGAAGGTGCTTTTGTTGTATTTACAGGCAGAAATCAAGACCAAATTTTGCAAACACAAAATCAACTCGGTACGCAAAGCTTGGGCATCTCATGTGATCATTCCAATTTAGCATCTCAAGATAATTTCACTCAAAAAATACAAGAATTATCAATTAAATTCGATGTAATTTATATCAATGCTGGTAATGTCACACATGAGGCATTTGGTCAATGGACAACTGAACAATTCGATGTGATTTTCAACACCAATGTAAAAGGCCCATTTTTTCTTATTCAAAATTTGCTTTCAATGATCAATCCCCATGCCTCAGTCATTTTATGTGGTTCGACCAGTATTCATATTGCCTTAGAGAAAAGTAGCGTTTACGCCGCATCTAAAATCGCTTTACGCTCTTTAGCCAAAACATTATCTAGAGAGCTTTTAGCGCATCAAATACGTTTTAACTTACTCTCCCCAGGACCAACTTTAACACCAGCCCTTAACAAAGTCGCCAATACCCCCGCTGAGACCGAACAACTTAAAGTCAGTATTGAAAATCTGGTACCAATTAAAAGATTGGCAGATCCTATAGAAATCGCCAATGCCTTTATTTATCTTGCTTCAGATGAAGCTAAATTTATAGTGGGTAGCGAACTATTAATAGATGGAGGTGTCGCAAATTTATAAGAACGTACAGACTTATCAAAACAGGATCTATAACTCAATAAAAAAGCGTTTAACATTAAATCTAATCGCTTTTTTGTTTTGCTCTGATAACTTCAAGTTTGGTCTAATTTAAGTACATTTCATGACTATAAACAACTTCATGACCATTCCAGTAAATATAGCCTTTTTCAATCAACTCTTTAAGCAATAAACGAATATCTGACTTTGGAAACATTTGTTCCAATAAATCTCGTAACGCATAAATATCTTTAGGTTTATCTGTTTTTAGATCATTCAATTTATGGATGACTTCGATTTGTACAGGATCTATTTTTTCAAAGTTTTTAAATAAAACATTGTGTACCAAACTCACCGAATCTTGCTGATCAACTTCTTGTAAAACTCGATCCGAGTCCGCACATAATTTTTCTAAAAATTGATCAATTTTTTCAATTTTAATATTAGCTTGTGCTACGGATTCTGTCTCAGTTAGGTTTACTAAAACAGGAGATTCAATATCAAGAGCTGTCCATTGCTTCAACACTTTTTTACGGTAAGCAACTTGATCATCAAAGCGTTTGACAATTTTCAAATTGATTAACATTCCAACAAGATGTTGAGCTTTTTCTGGAACAATTTGCAAAATATTAACAATAGAATTTTTCAATTTCTCAATCGTATTTGGTTTGCCAGTCATTTCTCCCAAAGCATCACAATACTTCTTCACCATGATTAAATATGGCTTATTTTTAATCGCTTGTAGACTTGGTATTGAGTATTTGTTGCGTTGACGCTCTAGCGTCGACTGAACTTGAATAAAACTGCAATCAAGATCAGCACTACGCATTAGATCTAACAATAAGCGACAGCTTGGCACTGCAGAAATTACGTCAATCTTAATTTCAGGTTCTAATAATGCCAATAGTTGTCCCACCACAACTGCATATTCATATTCTTTTTCAGATGCATTCGGTACCTCTAAAATCACCACCTGGCCACTGCTCACCCAGCCTGAAAACTCAGTTAAGTCTTCTAGAGAGTACTGAAATTGCCCTGTGCAATTGAAAAGATAGAGTGTCGGGTAATGTTCAATAATCTCCCTCAGGATATTGGCTGTAGGCATATTATTTTCAAGATCGAGAAGAACAGCTTTATTCGGCATGGTCAAAAATTTTGCGACTGAACAGTGCCAAGCATTACAACTAGCTTTCAACAAAAGGTCAAATAAAATTGGAAATTTAATCCTAAACTCCCAATTCCACCTGATTTAAATTTATAAGTTTTAAATTTTAAAGATAAATATCATTGGATTGTTGCAATCACTTGATCTGCATAACAGGTTGCACCTACCTCTTTAAGCAATTGAATTAGACCATCTTGATGAGCCAAAACTTGAACTTCCATTTTCATGGCTTCCATAATTGCCACAACTTGCCCTGCACTCACTTGCTCGCCAGCTTGGACTTTCCAAGAAATGATTGCCCCATTAATGGGTGCTTGTACATCTTCAGGTTTAAGCGCTAACTCTGGTGTTTGCGTCTGTTGTAGATCAGCCTGAACTGCACCTTGAGCAAACATCCCTGCAGGTAACCCTAGACGATGTAATTTTCCATCTATTTCAATATAACTCAAAATCATAGGCTGTTGATGCTGAGGAATCGTACGTCGAGTTGATTTTAAGTCTTGTTTAAAGTCATTTTCAATCCAACGCGTATGTACTTTAAATTCGTCGATAAAATCAGGCTCATTCAGCACGGCTCGATGAAAATCTAAAACTGAAGCCACACCCTCAATTTTAAACTGCTTTAAAGCACGTTTTGCGCGGCGTATTGCGATTTCACGCGTTTCCCCCGTCACAATCAGCTTTGCCATTAAAGAATCGAAATGGCTGGAAACCAGAGAGCCTGTGCGCACGCCAGTATCGACACGCACACCATGACCAAAAGGTGCTTCAAATAAACTTAGTGTACCAAATGCTGGAATAAAACCACGGCTAGGGTCTTCTGCATTGATACGAAACTCAATGGCATGACCTTGTGCTTTAGGGGTTTCTTTGATCGATAACTCTTCGCCCAAAGCCACCTGAATTTGCTCAACCACCAAATCAACGCGCGCTGTTTCCTCCGTCACAGGATGTTCAACTTGCAACCGCGTATTGACTTCTAAAAATGATAGCGTCCCGTTTTGACTCAATAAATACTCGACTGTCCCTGCTCCAACATACTGAGCAGCCTGACAAATATTTTTTGCTGAAGTTAAAATCTCTTGGTAAATCTTGTCACTGATAAATGGTGCTGGAGATTCCTCAACTAATTTTTGATTACGACGCTGTAAAGAACAATCACGTGTGCCTAAAACCACCACATTTCCATGTAAATCAGCAATAACTTGCGCTTCAACATGACGTGGATTATCTAAGTATTGCTCAACAAAACATTCACCTCGACCAAATGCAGCTTGTGCTTCACGTACAGCAGAGTCATAAAGTTCTTTCACTTCTTCAAGTTTCCAAACCACTTTTAAGCCACGTCCACCACCACCAAAGGCTGCTTTAATTGCAATTGGCAATCCATATTGTTTTGCAAAAGCTAAAGCCTCATCTGCATTGTTCAAAGGGTCTTGTGTGCCTTGTACCAATGGAGCACCTACTGAAGCAGCGATTTTACGTGCTTCAATTTTGTCACCCAACTTGGTAATTGCTTCAGGAGATGGACCCACCCACTTCAATCCTGCGTCAATCACGGCTTGTGCAAACTCAGCCCGTTCTGACAAAAAACCATAACCCGGATGCACCATCGTGGCTTTTGATTTTTTAGCAATATCAATAATGGCATCAATATTTAAATAGGTTTCTTTTGCAGTTGCCCCAACCAAACCCCACGCTTCATCTGCAAGTTCGACATGCAAACTGCCAATATCGTCATCTGCATACATCGCCACTGAAGCAATGTCCATATCCCGACAAGCATGGATAATACGCACAGCAATTTCACCACGATTGGCAATCAATAATTTTTCATTTACATATTTTTGCTGGTTCATCTTAGTTCTCGATATCTACAAATTCGGCGATTTTTCTAAATTTGATATGGCAATCCGCAGGTATTTGTGCCACCAAATCCCAATGATGCTTGGCAACCGAAGCAATCACAGGATAACCACCTGTTAATGGGTGATCATTCATAAACAATACAGGTTGACCATTGGGTGGAATCTGCAAAGCACCAATACATGTGCCTTCGCTTTCCAATTCATGGTGAATCTTACGTGTTAAGGGTGCTTTCCCAGATAAACGTAATCCCACTCGATTACTTTCATGAGTCACTAACCATGCTTGATTGCACAGTTTTTCAATACTGCTTTGCTCAAACCAATCCGTTCGAGGTCCCATCACAATATCAAGTTCAATCGTATCGCCAAGGGACGGGAGATTGGATTTTGGCACTTCGTTGATGCTGATATTGGATGGGACAACTTGACCTTGGTAAATGACATCACCCGTTTTTAAAGGGGCTGGACCAAGAATGGCTAAACTGTCAAAAGAACAGCTATTTAAAATGGGTTGAATATCCAAACCACCACGAACCGCAAGGTAATTGCGTAACCCTGCACTCGGCGTTTGAATTTGAAATTCATCTCCCTCATCCAGTGCAATCGCTTGATAACTGTCAAAATCTACTTTTTGACCATCTGCAAATTTCACATGGATATTGGAAATTGCACCTGCCACGCTAATGACAGCTGAATTTTGCATGACTGCTTTTAAACCACCATTGAGTACCTCAATCACAGGCGTATCCGTTGGATTCCCCACGATTCGATTGGCACAATGCATCGAAACCACATCCATCGCACCTGCTGTCCCCACACCGATATTGCTGTGCTGAAAACGGCCTTCATCTTGAATCGAAACTTGCAAGCCAGATGCCGTGATTTTAAATAAGGGGTGTTTTAAAGTTAAATCTTGTCGTGGCGTGATTTGCTTGGGCACATCCACAGATACAGGCCGATGAGTTATATCCTCAAAATGCACCCGCATTCCTGGTCGTAAAAGCGCAGGATTTTGACGCTCCAAATCCCACATTTTTTCTGACGTTGTTCCAATCAATTGCCAACCACCTGGACTATCTTTTGGGTAGATACCCGAGTATTGCCCAGCAAGTCCAAGTGAACCTGATGGAATTTTTTTACGCGGTGTCTTTAGACGAGGCACGTCTGTAAAGGGCAGATCAAGGCTACTCATATAAGCAAAACCTGGAGCAAAGCCAATAAAGGCAACGTCCCAAGTACTTTGATGATGTTTTAATATCAGATCGGCTATAGAGAGGCCTTGCAGTTCCGCCACTTGTACTAAATCTTCGCCATCGTAACGAATCGGAATAATCACTTCCTGCGTATTGCGATCAAAACCTGAATCAAGGTTTAACGTACCAATCAAAACACTCAAGGTTTTAAAGTCAGTCTTGATTTCGTTAAAACAAATTAAAATTGTTTTTGCAGCAGGAATTAAATCTTTGATTCCATTCAAGTGTAAATTTTGCAATTTACTGTATAACGCCAAAGTTTCTTCTAAACTAGAAAGCTCAATCAAGAAACTGTCGGAATTTACCGATAAAAATCGCATTTACTGATCCTTTCTTGTCTTAACGCATCCACGCACGATCAGGTATGTCTGTAATCAACATATGTCCTGGTGCATGGCTAATGGCAAATGGGATTTTCGAGTTCATGATTGCCGCTTGAGGTGTTACACCACATGCCCAAAATACTGGAATTTCACCCTGTTCAATACGTGAGGCATCACCAAAATCTGGCTGATTGATGTCGCGTATTCCTAAACTTTCAGGATGACCAATATGTACGGGAGCACCATGAACACTCGGCATACGCGCCGTAATTTTTACCGCCTCAGCTATTTGATGGGCAGGAATGGGGCGCATAGAAACCACCATATTCCCTGAAATACGTCCAGCAGAAAGGCATTCGATATTACTCAAATACATCGGTACATTGGTCTTGTCATGGATATGACGCACTTCAATCCCTGCGTCTTGTAAAGCTGTTTCAAAGGAGAAACTACAGCCAATTAAAAAGGTCACTAAATCAGGATGCGCGTTATAAAGCTCACTCGCATCAGTGAGCTCATCAACCATTTCACCGTCTTTCCAAACACGATATCGTGGAAAATCAGTGCGAATGTCTGTGTCAGCAGCCAATCGAGAGTGGTATACGCCTTCTTCCAAAACATCTAACACAGGGCAACTTTGTGGGTTACGCTGGGCATACAACAAGAAATCATATGCCCAGTCTTTGGGTACAGAAATCATATTCACTTGTGTCATTCCAGCAGCCATTCCTGCTGTGGGTTGATCAAAACCCGCACGAATTTGTTGTCGCGCATCCAATGCAGCTTTTAGTTGAACTGGATCGACTTTAATCTCTTTAAACATGTGTCTTGTCCTTATTGTTTTATGCACAAAATGAACGAACTTGAATGTCGTTTTTTAACAGCTCAGCTTTAATCGCTGCGGACATTTCTAATGCGCCAGCAGTATCACCATGTAAACAAATCGTATCGGCTTGAATTGGGGTAAAGATGCCATCAATTGACTCAACCCCGCCATTTTTTAACATCGCAACCACACGTTTTGCCACAAACTCTGCATCATGCAAAACAGCACCCTCCAAACGGCGTGAAACCAGTGAACCATCACGGTTATAAGCACGATCAGCAAAGGCTTCTGAAACCACTTTTAGACCTGCCTGACGTGCTTGTGCAACCAAATTTGACCCAGCCAAAGCAACCAGTACCAATGCTGGGTTATACATTTTAATGGCTTCAATCACGGCTTCGGCTTGTACGGGATCTTTGGCTATGGTGTTATACAATGCCCCATGCGGCTTGACATATTGCACTTTGGAGCCAGCAACTTTTGCCAAACCATCAAGTGCCGAAATTTGATAGAGCACATCTGCAATCAGCTCGTCTTGAGACAGATCCATATTACGGCGACCAAAACCAACCAAATCTGGGTAGGAAACATGCGCACCAATCGTGACATCTAATCGCACTGCTTGTTGAAGCGTTTTCAATATTCCTAATGGGTCACCTGCATGGAAGCCACAGGCAATATTAGCACTACTGACAACAGGTAAAATTTGCTCATCATTGCCCATTTTCCATGAGCCAAAACTTTCACCCAAGTCACTATTTAAATCGACATACATTGTGATCATTCCTTTTCAATTGAGTGTTAAGTTGATTAAAGCTTGGTGAGGTAATTAAATACCGTCGTGAATGACATATAACCCATCCACCATGTGAGTAAGCAGGTTAATACACCCAAAACCAGCAACCATTTTGGATAATTATAATTGCCCATCATGTCTTTACGACATGCCGCAACATAGACAAAAATCGTTAAACCAATTGGTAATACCAAACCATTAAAACCACCCACAAAGATCAATAAGCCCGCTGGTGTTGCACCTAGAATCACGTAAAGCAACAGGGCTAAAGAGATAAAGCTAATCGTGAGGTAATTGGTATGTTTGGTGGTTAAGTTCTTTTTAAATGCGGACATAAACGAAACAGAGGTATAAGCTGCACCAATTGTGCTACTGATTCCCGCTGCCCAAAAAATCAAGCCAAACAGTTTAAAACCAAATGTACCCGCAGCATATTGGAATGCTTGCGCAGCTGGATTGGCATCGTGACTTGCTAAATCGATATTTGCGCCGCTGACCACAACCCCTAAGAATGCCAAGAACAATACATAACGCATGATCCCGACCACCACAATACCTTTGGTTGCGGCTCTGGCAACTTCATCAATATTTTCTGGTCCTACAGCACCTTTGTCCAATAAGCGATGCGCGCCTGCGTAGCAAATATAACCACCCACTGTACCGCCAACAATGGTTGTAATGATGGCGAAATCAATTTGATCAGGTGCAAAAGTTTGTTGAACGGCTTGCCCCACAGGTGGCATGACAATAAATGCAACGATCACGATCAAAACAATTTTGAGTAAACCCAAAATAATCATGCTCTTGTCCATCGCCAGTGTGGCTTTTCTGGAGGCAAAAATCAGAATTGCCAAAGCACCGCTCAGCACGCCGCCGACCTTGGTATCCAACCCAAAGAGTGCATTTAAGCCCAGTGCAGCACCTGCAATGTTACCGATACTAAAGAAAAACCCACCTAAAATAACCAGAAATGCGAGTAAGTAACCACTCCCCGGTAAAGCTTTATTGGCAATATCAGAAGCGCGCATTTGCGTTAAGGTAACTACACGCCAAATGTTTTGCTGAACAACGTAATCAATAATGATCGAAACTAGGATTGCAAAGCCAAATGCAGCACCTAATTTCACTGTGAATACAGCGGTTTGGGTTAGAAAACCTGGCCCCATCGCCGATGTTGCCATCATAAATATAGATGCAACAATTGCCCATTGGCGGTCAGATAAAAAAGAAGATTTCAATAAAGACATGTAGGCGTTCCTCATCCATTTGAGCTTAATCAACGCTATTTCAAGTGAAACAAAGAACATCTATTTTTCTAAAATATGAAATTCTTTAATCCTTTAAACTTTTAAGATTTTTTGGTTATGCTGAACCAAATCTGTATTTCAAATAAAAGCATAGGCGAAAGTGAGTCACAATAAGACTTTATCCAAAATTTATTAAACGTAAGATATTGAATTCATATATTTTTATTATTTTTAAAATCATTTAATAATGAATATTTATCACTTTCTATAAGTTCTCATTATCAATATTTCATATTTTTGCAATTTTTAAATCAAAACCAAAGCCGAATAAAATGCCGTTTTATTCTTCACTATCTAATTTTATTATTCAGCTTTTTCATGGCATTTTCCGAAGTTAAAACCGCTAAATCGGTCAACTTTTCTTTTAATGCGGTGTTATTGCCTTGTGTATAGATTGCGGTAAAGTGGAATGTCTTTAATTGGATTGGCGTATCCAAAATTTCCAATCGCCCATCTAAAATTTCTTTGATTGCTGTTAGTTTAGGTACAACTGCAATCCCTAAACCTTGTTCAGCTAAACGTAATAATGTGACCAATGAATAACTTGTAATGGATAGAGGTTCATCTATCTTTTGTTCTTTCATTTTGGCTTTGAGCTCTTTATAAGGATAGGTAATTCTTGGATAGGTTAAAATGGTATGCGACATCAATGCCCGCAATGACATCTGCCCGATTCCACCTTTAAATGAAGGTGATGCCAGAAAGCTTAATTCAAAATCACACAATGAACGTTCTATACATTCAAAAGGCAAAGTTGGCCCCAGTAAAAACGCCATATCCAAATCACCGGTGCGTACACCTTCTTGTAAATCTGGAGTTAAATTCACCACGATTTCAATGGAAACTTTTGGAAACTCTTGCTGGACTTGCTCCATATATTCCACTAGCCAAGTATGGACAATCGTTTCGGAAACCCCTAAACGAATCGTTCCTGTTAAATACTGACTTTCTGTGAGTTCAGCCACTAAGTCTGTTTCCAGTCGCATAAACTTTTCAGCATATTTAAATAAGGTCATGCCCTTATGCGTGGCTTTGATTTGACGAGAACGGCGATCAAGCACTTTAAAACCGAGATCATTCTCAATCGCAGTAATTTTTTGAGAAATTGCAGGCTGAGTCGTTTGAAGCTTTGTTGCGGCTTTATTAAAACTGTTTAAGGTCACCACCCAATAAAATGCTTCGAGGTTTTTTAAGTTCATAATCCATCTTAACCCACAAATTTAGCGCTTGCGTTATGCAAATCCTTTGCCAATACCACTGCTATGTGTGAATTTACTCTTGATTCAGCACACCTCAGCCACTCATATTTCACTTTCGTTAGATCAATAATGCGGAGGACGATTGGTCATTGGGTCAAATGCTGCAATACCTTCTGACAAATCAGCAGATTCTATACGTTGGTAAATTAACTGCATTTGTTTTTTTAAATCAGTGATTTCCAAGCTTTGTTGCGCTACTTGATCATTTAATTGTTCGACTAAATCATCTAAAAATGCAATTCGGACTTGCAAATCTTCTATGGGTGCGGAAAATGACGCCTGATCATCAATATTTTTATGTTTAGTCATTTTTAGTCCTCAGTGTGGGATGTTTAGGAAACCGTATGGCCTATATTACTATAAGGGATGTCCAACTTGCGTTTGGTGGACCTGCCCTGCTCAATGGCGCAAACTTCAATTTAGAACGAGGCGAACGAGTCTGTCTGATTGGTCGTAACGGTGAAGGTAAGTCTACTTTACTCAAACTGATTGAGGGAAGTTTATTGCCTGATCAAGGTGAAATTGCATTACAAAATGGTATTACGATTTCTATGCTTGCTCAGGATGTACCGATGGATTCGGGCAAAGTTGCAGATATTGTTGCCGAAGGTGCAGGAGAAGCCGCGCTCGTCCTAAAAGAATACCACGAAGCCAGCGATGCTTGTGTATTAGGTGATATGGAAGCTTGTGATCGTATGGGCAACCTACAACATAAGCTGGATTTGCTCGATGGTTGGGCATTAGAAACCAAAGTAAATTCTATCTTGAGCAAAATGGGCTTAGATCCTGAAGCGGATTTAGCTGATTTATCAGGGGGGCGTAAACGCCGTGTACTTTTAGCACGTGCATTGTTGACGCAACCTGACGTTTTATTACTTGACGAACCAACCAACCATTTGGATGTAGAAAGTATTGAATGGTTAGAGAAATTCTTACTCGATCAAAACAATCTGACCCTGTTATTTATTTCCCATGACCGTGCTTTTGTTGACAGTATTGCGACACGTATTGTGGAATTGGATCGTGGTATTTTACGTAGTTATGAAGGTAACTACTCACGCTACCTCGACTTAAAAGCACAGCAAATGGAAGCTGAAGAAAAGCAGAATGCGCTGTTTGATAAACGCTTGGCTGAAGAAGAGACTTGGATTCGTCAAGGCATCAAAGCACGTCGTACCCGTAACGAAGGTCGTGTACGTGCATTAAAAGATTTACGTGAACAATCTAAAGCACGTCGCTCACAACAAGGTAAAGTGAGCATGGCGACTCAAGAGGCAAATCGTTCAGGTAAATTGGTGTTCGATATTGAACACTTAAGTGTGGCTTTTGGTGATAATGCACCAATTATTAAAGATTTTTCTGCTTTAGTACTACGTGGTGACCGTATTGGTTTAGTCGGTGATAATGGTGTAGGTAAAACCACCTTGATCAAAGCCATTTTAGGTGAACTTGAACATGGCGGTTCGGTGAAAACAGGTACACAGCTTGAAGTGGCTTATTTTGACCAATTACGTAATGCGCTAGATCTTGAAAAATCAGTAATGGCCAACGTGTCTGAAGGCTCAGACTTTGTCGATGTTAATGGTGGTCGCCGTCATATCTACAGCTATTTACAAGACTTTTTATTCTCGCCTGAGCGCGCACGTACTCCTGTCAAAGCACTTTCAGGTGGTGAGCGTAATCGTATCCTTTTGGCGAAGTTATTGCTTAAACCGTCTAATCTTATCGTAATGGATGAGCCAACCAACGACTTAGACATGGTGACTTTAGAATTACTTGAAGAAATGTTGAGTGATTATAAAGGGACTTTGTTATTGATCTCTCATGACCGTGCATTTATGGACAATGTTGTGACATCAACTTGGGTATTTGATGGTAAAGGCAATATTGATGAATACATTGGTGGCTATCAAGACTATCTAGAACAACGTCCAGATCAGCGTGTTGTCGATCAGAAAAGTGATGTAAAAAAGGCCATTGCTAAAGCGGAAGCTGCTGCGACGCTTGCTGAACCAGCTGTTAAAAAAGTGAAGTTGAGTTATAAAGATCAACGTGCTTTAGAACAGTTACCCGCAGAAATTGAAGCTTTAGAAAAAGAACAAACTGAACTAACTGCAAAACTTGCAGATGGTTCTTGGTTTGTGACTGATGCAGATGCAGCCACCAAAGCGTCGCAACGACTTGGCGAGATTGATGAACTGCTGCTTGAAAAAATGGAGCGTTGGGATGCATTAGAAGAAATGACCAAAGGTTAATTCTTATAAAATCTTTCAATAAAAAACTCCGTAAATATGCGGAGTTTTTTATTGAGCCTGCCGACATTGAAACCAACAACATTGATCAATCATCTTATAGATATACAACACATATTTTCAGCTTTATGTATTAACCAGATTTAAGGACATTGGAACATAACGTAACCCATGATTTTCAATGGTTTCATCTTTCACCACAAAGCCAAATCGTTCATAAACAGGTTGTGCATTACAGCTTGAATTTACCGTAAATACTGAAACACCAGACTTTTTCACCTCCTGCAAAATAAAGTCCCACATTGTTCGGCCAATTCCCTGAGCTTGCTTCTCTTTCGATATAAAGAAATGAACCAAATGGGCCGGATTCTTATACGCAATAACACCGATCATCTGCTGATGATCGCTATAAACAAAATAGTGAATTTCAGGATTCTCAAGCATTTTTTCAATCATACTTGCGGAAAACAGTTGTCGCCCACTGTCATTAATTGCAAACTCATCAATAAAAGGCGCAATCAATTGAGTAATTGCAATTAAGTCCTTAATGGTTGCTCTTCTGATTGTCTTATTCATGTGAGGGGCATTCCAATAGTGGAGTAGCAGTAAAAGATCAAAATGCTCAATTTAAGTCTGTAATCAGAATTTCGTTATCTAAATAATACTTGAAATGATATATAACAAACTCCTTCATTTTTAAAAATAAACGCACTTATTTAAATGGCTTAGTTCAAGTTAAAATGACGGCAATACTTTACTAATTAAAATTAAATAAAACTTAAAAAATCAAAGCACTTACCATTCCCCACTCATCTTACCAATGATCATTTCATTTATACTGAATTTCGCTACAAGCACTTCATGATGTTTCCATACAAATCCACCAAGATATGATTATCGAATCTAGTTCAGATCTCGAATTATTTAGTGAGAATATGATCATGAAAAAAGTTACATCATTACTTGTTGCAGCATTCACCACAGCAATTTTCGCAGGTTCTGCAATGGCAGCAACTCCAGCACAGCATTCGACTCAAGCGGTTAAAACCCATCAAATGCAAAAACAACATAAAGCTGGCCATAGCCAAAAACACCATGCCGCTGCACAAAAATCAGCAACAGCAAAAAAAGTAGAGGGTAAAGCAGCAACCAAATAATCCACTTTAAAACGTTGTTTTAAAACTGTCGCTTTATAAAATTATGATCCTCATGCTTAAAAGCTACACCAACAGTGTAGCTTTTAAATTTTTAGCGAATGCTCTGGATCGCTTCAAATCCATTCAGCTACTTTAAACCAAACTTCTCAGCAGGCTTGATTAACCATAAGGATAATTTTCTTAATAAAACATCAAAAAATTGCTGTTGTAACATCCAGCAAGTCAATACAGATAAACCAATACAAATCCCAATTTCCACAAAAATATGAAAATCCAGTTGCCAATAACGTGCAATCAACATCACCACAAAACCATGTAGCAAATACACCGCCAAAGTGTTTTTCCCAAGTTGCACACAGCCAATATTCAATAATTTTGTCCATGCAAACATCGCGAAAATGCCCAAACTCGACATCAATAGACAGCCTATTCTGATCCACGTACCATCCCACATACTTACCTTAAGCTGCTGATAACTTAAACTGCCATATAACCAAAATGGGTTGATTTGGGTGAAATATACCAAGCTTGCAATGCCCATCACGATAAATCCAGCTAAAACTTGAGTGAATTTAAATTGCTGAATTTTCTCGACAATGGTTTTGCCATAAAGCGCACCCACAATAAAAAATGGAAAGAAGCTAAAAATTCTTCCGATAGAGTATTGGTAATTGTTCCAAGGGCTTAAACCGATACATAAAGCAAGAATCAGTGCAATCGGCAGTGCAAATTTTGTTTTTATCAAAAAATGGGTAAGCGTTGTCCATACCATCATGCCCAACAGATACCATAAGATCCAATAAGCTCGTTCAAAAAAATTCCAACTAAGTTGAAATTTACCTGACCAGATGGCATCAAATGCAGGAAATAGAATTTGAAAGGGCAAATAGAGCGAGACAAAAAATAAAATATTCTTAAACCACTTACTGTCTTTAAACAACATGCCCGAAATAAAGATAAAAGCAGGCATATGTACAAAATAAATCGTACCTAATAAGACATGATCAAGCGGATCTTTCCAACCGATCATGCGTTCTAGAAAATGCCCGAGAACCACAAGAAATATCAGTGTTGCCTTACAACTGTCTAAGTAGGTATTTCTCATCGCAAGGTTGTCTAGAATAATCAGTGAATAACTGTAATTATATACCTAAAACATGTACGTGCTTTTGGTCAATCTCAGCAAGATGCTGGCGATAGATTTTAAAATTTTCCAAATCAAAACACACGAAACTGACTTCCTCTAAATTGGTCGTCTGGGTTAAAAACTTAGTCACGCTGTTTATGGCAATAAATGCTGCCTCTGATTTGGGAAAACGATACATGCCTGTTGAAATATTCGGAAATGCCAGTGTTTTTAGCTGATATTGCTCAGCGAGTCTTAAACTGTTCAGATAGGCTTTTGCAAGAAGTTCATTTTCAGCATGCTGTCCATCTTGCCAAGTGGGGCCCACGGTATGAATCACATAATTACAGGGCAACAACCCCGCTGTGGTAATCACTGCTTCACCAATTGCACACCCCCCCTGTCTGGCCCGAATCTTTTGACAATCCTCCAAAACAGCTACCCCACCTTTACGATGAATCGCACCATCCACACCACCACCGCCAAGTAACGAGCTATTGGCAGCATTCACAATTGCATCCACCTTTTGAACTGTAATATCACCTTGAATTAACCGAATTATTTTCACGTCATGCTTCCTTGCTTATCCTCAATGAGAGTGAATGACATCTTGAATTTTCTTCTTTAAACCGCTTCATGCTACACTCCTTTCAGTTTTAACTGCCCCAAAATTTACAAAACTGCTATGAGTAAAAAGCATCAATACGAGCCTGGAAAATTTTATTGGGCATTTTTACATCCGAAATATTGGGGAATCTGGATTGCGATTGTATTTTTGATGATGCTCGCAATTTTGCCTTGGGCAATTCAGTATCGCTTAGCAACACTGTTGGGCAATATTGCCTTTGACCGACTGAAATCGCGTCGTGAAACAACAACGCGTAATTTAGAAGTCTGCTTTCCAGAATGGTCGCCTGAACAAGTCATCGACAATTCAAGACAAGTCTTTGTTGATCAAATGGTCGGGGTCTTTGAAACCTTAAATGCATGGTACTCACCACAATGGTTTAAAAACCGTGTCAGTATTCAAGGTCTAGAGCATATCCGACAAGCCAAACAAAATGGTCAAGGCATACTGTTACTCGGCACTCATAGCACCATGCTTGATGCTGGTGGTTATTTATGTGCACAATTTTTTGAACCCGATGTCGTGTATCGCCCACAGAATAATCCTTTACTCGATATGCTGATTTATCGTTGTCGTGCAACGATTTATAAAGCGCAGATTGATCATGATGATATGCGTGGATTGATTCGCCATCTGAAAGAAGGTGATGCGATTTGGTATAGTCCAGATCAGGATTTTGGATTAAAACAAGGGGTGATGGCACCCTTTTTTGGTACGCCCGCTGCAACGGTAACGGCACATCGACGTCTATTGAAAATATCAAAAGCTGTCGCGATCCCACTGTATTTCTATCGTGATGGTGATATAAAAGATCCAAAATACCATGTACTTATTGAACCTGCTGTTGATCCATTACCCAGTGAAGATGAAATGGATGATGCGATTCGTGTCAATAAAATCATTGAAAATCAACTACGGATCGCGCCGACACAATATATGTGGTTTCATCGTCGCTTTAAAACACGTCCCAAAGGCTATGAGAAAATTTATTAATTTTGAAAGCTTTCGTTTTTAACAATCAGGAGATATAAAAATATCTCCTTTTTTATTTTGGTCATCTAGCGTTTAAATACCATCGTTCATGGCGAACTGCGTCTAGTTACATATGCCCACTTTCTTGATTAAACAATGCGAATTAAGATTTATCAATAATAAGCTAAATACATTCAAATTTAAGGAAAATAAAACCATGAATATCATCAATAAAGTTCTTTTTTCATGTTTGATCAGTTCCAGTTTGATATTTACTGCATGCTCAGAGCAAAAAGCAGATATCGCCCAAAACAAAACCTCAGAAACTACGTCTAGGGTAACAACTCAAGGCAATTGGAAAAGCAAAGCGACTGAACTGAGTACAGCCAACTCAACAGAGATTACAACAGACTTGGCTCAACTTAATCAGATCATCAATCATGCAAATACTCAAGCACTTCAATTAAGAGCGGAGCTTCAATCAGCTGCTTCCCAACCTGAAAAGCGCCAGCAGATTTTACTCAAAGCCAATGATATACAAGCGAAAACTCAACAACAAATTATGGCATTAAATTTAAAAAGTAGTGAAGTACAAAGTCTACGCACACAGATGATTGATAATTTAATCACCAGCCAGAAAATGTATACGCTTTCAACAGCCTCAGATTTTAATCCAAATGCACCCAGTGATGAATTTAAGCAACTTGGTAAACGTTCAATAGCGCTTCAACAAAAAATTTCTGCTGAAATAGACGCCTTAAATCAACACTATGGAAAATAAAAACAATCTGGATCATAAGCGGGTTAAGTAGAAAGACCTAACCTTTCCATGCTCGAAAACGTGCCATCGCCCAAATCACATAAGGCCAAAAAATCATATTGACTATACTATGGATACTTTCCCAAATACGCCAATAGCCTCTACCAAAAATATCTGCGCGTGCATTAAAGATTTCAATTACAAATGCAAGCACAACTGTGGCGATAATCGCAAAATTTGATTTAAGTTGTCTTTTATGAATTGCAGCAACAATAAAATAAATGATTAAACCTGCATAGATAAATAAAGCATCACTACTTAAACCTGTAAAATGTTTAAGACTTGAAGCGAATTCTTGAACTTTTGCGAAAAACATAGCCACTCTTTTTTATTTTCAATCTTATCTGTTCTAAATTATATACCACAAATAAAGCATAACCCGAGTTCTGCATCCTGCAAAACTCGGGTTCATGAGGTTGTGCTTTCACATCTTATTCTTATTTTCTTGGTTATCCATTCCAACATCAAATCCTTGATGATTACTCCATCGACTTCGTCTTCCTTAGTGAGATTTTCCGTTCTCATTCCCTGTGTCGATAAGTAAAGATTAAAACGAATATGCTTTTCATGCTATCCGCTTAGGGCCTAAATCCATGTAAGTAATTGCTTACAAAAAATAGCCATTTTTTAATTTTTTTGTCAGACAATCAGGTTCCAACTTTATAACTTTGCGCAATTTCATCGGTTACCCGCTTTTCCTCTTTCTCTGCTTTTTCAATTCCTTCTTGAATCGCCTCTTGCGCTTCACGCTCATCCGCGTCTGTTTGCTCCAACTCTTCTTGAGTCTGCTCAAAAATACGCCCTGTTTGTAATACTACATAAATCGGAAAATGATCTGAACCCACATGAGGCAGCCGTTGCATATGCACTAAAGCAAAATCTGTACTATGAAATAAATGATCCAAAGACCATCTCAAAAACTTATAGTCAGCATGGAAAGTGTTGATATATCGACGCCCCACACGTGGGTCAAGCAAACCACTGATACGCTGAAATAAACGCGTTGTGCGTGACCAAGCAACATCGTTTAAATCACCCATAACAATACAGCTCTCATCCAAGTCTTTAATCTGATCCCCCACAATAAGCAATTCAGCATCACGTAAAGTCGAGTCTTTGGCTTCTGTTGGGCTTGGTGGTTTGGGATGTAAACAATACAGTTGCACTGCTTGCCCAGATGGTAAAATCACCGTGGTATGAATAGATGGAATTTCATCACTGAGAATGAATTTAACCTCTGTATCGACCAACATGAGTTTGCTATACAAATGCATCCCATAGAGGTTGTCTAAAGGTATAGCCACACGATAAGGATAGTCTTTTTCAATTCGAGCTAGTTCATTTTGCCAAGTTTGATCAGTTTCAAGCGTCAAAACAATATCAGGCTGGTGCTGTTCAATTTGCTCAAGCAATAAATGATATTGATCATTCGGTGTCAGTACATTCGACACAATCACTGAAATTTGCTGATCAGGATTAAGCTGATCTTTCGTCACCTGTTTAACTTGTTTCTTCCAAACGAAGGTATAAGGCAAAACCATCTTTAATTGAAAAGCTAAGGCAGCAATCAATAAAAATAAAATCACCTCACGGATCAAGTCCCAGGGCGCTGTCCAAAACAACATCAATACCATTGCAATCAGACCAACAAATAATATCTGCAAGCGTGGAAAATCAGCACCTCTAAACCACCATTCATCACGGGGAATCAGTGACCAGAAACTTAGCCAAATCACAATCGACGCAAGTACTTCTATCCAAATCATATTTTGTCACTCTTATATTCTTAATTTTTGCATGATTCATAAATTAATATCAATTTTGCATGTATCATAAACAAGATATATTGCACAATATAGTGGTGTTTTCATTGTGTATGCTATTGCAGTTACACACCCTTTTGATACACTCAAACCCCCTTTTATTTTTTAACGCACCGAGGCAAAGTGGCATGAAAGTAGGTCTGGTCGGTTGGCGCGGGATGGTTGGTTCTGTCCTTATGCAACGTATGGTTGAAGAGAATGATTTTGCTCATTTTGAGCCATTCTATTTCTCTACCAGTAACGCAGGTGGTGAATCTCCTGCTTTTGGTGGTAAAACTGCTCCAGCACTTATGGAAGCGACGGACATTACCAGTCTGAAGCAAATGGATGTCATTATTACCTGTCAAGGTGGCGACTATACATCAGAAGTCTTTCCTCAGCTAAAGGCTGAAGGTTGGAAAGGCTATTGGATTGATGCAGCTTCTACATTACGTATGGATGATGAAGCAATTATTGTACTCGATCCAGTCAACTTAAATGTTATCAAAGACGGTTTGGTCAATGGTATTAAAACATTTGTTGGCGGTAACTGTACGGTTTCGTTAATGTTGATGGGCATGGGTTCACTCTTCCAACACAATTTAGTGGAATGGATGACGGCGATGACTTATCAAGCCGCTTCGGGTGCTGGCGCGCAAAACATGCGTGAGCTGATCACTGGTATGGGGTATTTATATAACAATACTCAAGACTTGTTAGATGATCCACGTTCTGCGATTTTAGATATCGACAGCAGAATTGCCGAATTACAACGTGGCGAAGCTTTCCCGAAAGCAAACTTCGGTGTGCCTTTAGCGGGTTCTTTGATCCCTTATATTGATAAGCAACTTGAAAGTGGTCAATCTAAAGAAGAGTGGAAAGGTCAAGTTGAAACCAACAAGATCTTAGGTAATGCTCAGATTGTTCCAATTGATGGTCACTGTGTACGTATTGGTGCAATGCGTTGTCACTCTCAAGCCTTAACATTGAAATTGAAAAAAGATGTTCCGCTTGATGAAATTGAGGACATGATTCGTCAGTCTAACCAATGGGCAAAAGTGGTTCCAAATACACGCGATGCGTCAATGACGGATCTTACCCCAGTAGCTGTGACTGGTACTCTATCTGTGCCAGTAGGTCGTTTACGTAAATTAAATATGGGTAAAGAGTATTTAGGCGCATTCACTGTTGGTGACCAATTACTTTGGGGTGCCGCTGAGCCTTTACGTCGTATGTTACGTATCTTAATCGACTATAAAAATGCTTAAAGTCACAAAAAACTTATAAACAATGAAAAAGCCGATCTATCTTGATCGGCTTTTTTATGTAACTATGTTTATGTAACTCTAATGTTAATATTTTACATATAGACTACAGCTAAATATTGTATTATGGGGATGCCTTGAACTTTGTCAGAACAATGGATAGAGATGACTGTATATAACAAATTAAAAATTGCCATTTTAGCCATCATGACGTCGCAAGCGGTGAGTGCGATTACAATAGACCCGATCCAAGTTCAATCAGGGTCTGGTGATCTGCTTTATGCTGAAATGAAGTTTAGTAATGCAAATTCAAATGAAAAAATAGAAGTCGGATTAGCCGATGCAGATGATATTCAAAATATTGGTATTTCAACGCAAGCACCTGGACATTTAAATTTTTATACTCGTCGTTCTGGAGATGGCACTGGGGTGATTGTGATTACCTCATCTCGCCCGATTGTTGAATCTGAATTAAATATATTATTAAAAGTCAAAGAAGGGAGTGCGACCCATATTCAGCAAGTCAAAGCCCCATTGACCCGTGGGCGTAGCAACATTCCTGCTCCAATGAGCAATGCTTTAGTCAAAGAAAAGCCTCTGACACCTCAAATCATCGTTAGCGAAAAGGATATTGCATTAAATTTACCAACCAGTACGCAATACCACGTGACAACATCAGAAGTCTTAACTCCACCAGCTATAGCAACCAAAGCAACGATGACAACGGATTCAGCTGGTACTTTGGCGATTAATGTGATTGCACCACCAGCACTCAAAACAGAACAAAAACCAACCACAGTTGCAACAAACACACCGCCTGCGGCTACAACCAATACTCCAAACCTTCGTCAAAGCAATCATCAAAGCAGTGCTCAGAATATGCCACAAACAACGGCGGTAACTGTACAGCAAGCGCCTCAACCTCCAGCCGAAAAAGCACCAGTGCCATCTGCAAAAGCTCAGACCCCACCCGCCAAATTAGACGAGCAAAAAGCAGAATCACAAAAGCCAAAAGATTCCAAAGCTGAGACCAAGCAAGCAAAACCGAATGAATCTCACGTAGAGAAATCGAAAGCAGAGTCACAAAAAGCGCTCAAACAAGAAAAGGCCAATAAAGCATTAGATAAACAACCTAAGCATATTGTTCAGGCCAATGAGTCACTGTGGAAAATTGCATCGCGGATTGCAGCAGAAACCAATCAAAGCGTTCCAGAAGTCATGCGACAAATTAAAGCAAATAATGCCAATGCCTTTATTCAAGGTGATGTAAACCGTATTCGTCGTGGTGCTGCGCTCAATCTTGCAGCAAGCTATCGTCAAATACCACAAAGCAAAAATAAAGTTGCAACGGCTGGACCTGAAATTGCCAAAAAGCAATCGGGTTCTGCCAAATATCGCTTAGATCAAGCAGAAATGAGTTTAGTCGCAGATAATGAACAACCCGCTGTTCAGAGTCAAGGAAAGCAAAATACACAGTTGAATCAGACCACTACTGAATTATCTACAAAAGTTATGACATCTCGTGAAAAAACGGTTAAATTACAGAAGAATGTGAACCAACTTGCAGCAGGTTTACAACAAAAGAATCAGCGAATTCAATTATTAAATGCTCAGCTTGCCCAATTGCAACAGCAATTAAAACAGCAGAATGCAAAGAAACCAAATAGTTAGGATATTCAAAAATATTGATTCATTGTGCTCAATGAAGGGGAAATAAAATGTTGTTGTATGTGATTCCATTTGTTCTACTTTTGGTCGTGGCCATCGTTTTAAAAAAACGAGAAGATGCCAATAAAGAAAATACCAGCACCAATAACAAAAAAAGTAATCATAAAAAGACATCGAAAAAAAATGTAGCGCGTACCGCACGTACCTCACAGAAACAACATACGACTGTTGTTGAAAATGAAGTTGTTGTTAAACAAGCAACAAAACCATTAAGCCCCGAATTAAAAAAGAATATTGAAAGACTAATTGAAGAGAAAAACTATTTCTCTGCTGAAGCAAAGATCAATCAAGTTTTAAACCAAGACAATGCTCAACATGAACTTTATCTTTATCTTTTAGATGTACATCTTGCACAAAAAGATGAATTTGCAGTGAACCAATTGATTAATCATATTCGTTCATTGGGCTTAGACGAAATCGTCATTCAAGCAGAAGAACGACAAAAAGCCAATCAAGCGGATCATCCGATTGAATCCATAGCTTTTGAGCCTTCAAGCCCTGTAGTACCTGAAATCAAAAATACAGCTGCCTTTGATGCCTTGATTGGAAATACAGAAACGATTTCACAACCAACAGTATCTGAAACTCAAAATCTTACCCATGTCGATGCGCTAGAATTTAACCACTCAACTGTCACTGAACAGAAAATTGATACAATTCAAGAACCCGTTGAGCCTTTAGAATTTAATTTAGATCCGGCTTCTCAAAAAGAAACAACACCAACAACTGAGTTTTCTTTCGAAACAGCACCACCTGCCCCAGAAGTCAAAACTGAAGCTGTCAAACCGTTAGAATTCACGTTTACAGCAAATGAACCTACAGCAGTTCCAGTTGAAAAAGCGGCAGAAGTTGAAATCGCACCAGAATTCAAACTTGATTTTGCTGAATCGATTACGCCAGTAGCTACTGAAGAAAGCACACCAGTACGTGATTTTGAATTTAAACTCACGCCTACTGAACCAGAGACACAGCCCACTTTTAATTTTGATCTAGATCCGAAACCTGAAACAGTTGAGCAAGTGCATAGCACAGCAACACTTAGCCTTGAAACGCCTAGTGAAGCTGAAACCAGTATGGCCATAGATGCAAACGACCCATTACTCAATTCATTCCCTGAGCTGGCTCAAGTGAATGAAGTTCAATTAAATTTAGACCTTGCTCAACAATATCTAAATTTGGGTGCATATGCTTCCGTTCGTGAGCTACTCTCACAAAATGAAGCAGCGTATACCGCTGAACAACGCCAACAATCACAAAATTTACTCAATCAAATAGCTTCTTAAATCTATTCGTCTTAAGATAAAGCAGTCATGAATGGCTGCTTTTTTATTATGAACAAAAAAATTGCTTTAATTTACATGGGTGGAACTTTTGGCTGTATTGGGGAGCCTTTAGCACCGATGCCTGATGCTGAGTTTATTCCACAACTCAAAAAGGTCTTAGCACCTCAGTTTAAAATTGAATGCTTCAAGGCACCCAGTATCAAAGACAGTAGTGCATGTACAGCCATTGACTGGCTTATGCTGATTCAACAAATACAAAGCCTACAACTCCAAAATTTCCAACACTTTGTCATTATTCATGGCACAGATACGCTCAGTTATGCTGCGGCGACCTTATCACGCTTTTTAGCTGAGTCCTGTCATGTCGTCCTTACTGGAAGCCAATATCCACTGCTCAATATTCAAGGGGACAATACTCGAGAATTCACCGATGCGCTGGATAATTTAAATACTGCACTGGATGCCGTTACTCGACTTCCTGTAGGCGTGTATTTGGCTTTCTACCATCAAGTTATTCATGCCAGAACCACATTAAAAGCCCATAGCACTGCTTTAGATGCGTTTAAAGGACTCAAAGCAGAACAACAAATAGCGGTAGATCATTCCGTCCTTCAGGTACAACTTTCACATCTCGAAAAAGCCAAATCGCTGAATATCGTCAATTGGATGATGGTGCCGACTGAAATATTACAGTTTGAACGTAATCTGGAAATTTTCTCCAAACATGCTCCGCATTTTCTGATCATTCAAGCTTATGGGGTAGGTAATTTAGCCGTAAATGCGAGCATTATCCAAAAAATTAAAAGCTTGCAGGAAAATGGCTGTCAAATCATTTTATCCACTCAAGTCCCTCTAGGCGGCATGGATCAGCGCTATGCGATTAGCCAATGGATCAAAGATTCAAAAATTTTAGTCAGTGATGCACTGAGCCAAGCAGATCTTTATGCCAAAATTGTTAAAATTTATTTACAATACCCCTCTTCGGAACAATGGCATGACCATTGGTATGATCATCCTGAATAGAGGTATTTATGCAACGTTTTGCAATTGGTATTGAGTTTTGTGGCATGCGATATAAAGGTTGGCAAACTCAACAGCCTGGCGTACGTAGTATTCAGGAAACCATGGAAAAGGTGCTCAGTAAAATTGCCGACGAGCCTATTATTTTACATGGTGCGGGTCGTACTGATGCGGGTGTCCATGCGACCAATATGGTGGCCCACTTCGACACCAATGCGATTCGGCCTATACGTGGTTGGTTAATGGGTTCAAATAGTCAATTGCCCAAAGACATTTCAATCCAATGGATTAAAGAAATGGATAACGATTTCCATGCACGCTTTAAGGCAAAGGCTCGTCGTTATCGTTATGTGGTCTATCAATCGGCAAACCGCCCTGCCTTATTACATAAACAAGTAACACATGCCTATTATCCACTCGATGTGGATAAAATGATTGAAGCGGCGCAAAAATTTCAAGGCACGCATAATTTTGAAAGCTTCCGCGCTGCTGCATGTCAGTCCAATCAGCCTGTACGTCATGTCAAACATTGTCGCTTAATTCGTCATGGCAATTATCTAGTATTGGATATTCAAGCAGATGGCTTCCTACACCATATGGTACGTAACATCATGGGTTGCTTACTTGAAATCGGTCAAGGTCTATATGAAGTGGATCATATTGATGAAATTTTTGCGGCACAAGATCGTAAAGCGGCAGGAATCACCGCACCACCAGATGGGCTTTATTTTATTCATGCAGATTACCCAGAACAATTTGAATTGCCTAAAATGCCTTTAGGGCCACATTGGTTAAATATGCCTGAATAATTTTTTGGGGCTGCATATAAAAAATCCTTCTCAATAGAAGGATTTTTTATATTAAAACTGTTCAGTTCGTTTCCCACAAGCATACGATTTAACGCTGCTTACGCTTTCTATATTCCACAGGCGTTTCATTGGTCCAGCGTTTAAATGCACGGTAAAAAGTACTTGGCTCAGAGAATCCAGTCAAATAAACAATACGCTCAACACTTTCAGTGGTATTGGCCAACAGTTTCTTGGCTAAGCGACAACGATAATCAGAAAGAATTTGCTGAAAACTGGTATTGGCTTCCGAAAGCTGTGTACGTAAACGACGTGGGGTAATGCTGAGTTGGGCAGCAACAGTTTCAAGGGTTGTTTCACCACTTTCCAAGGTTGAACCTATCGCACGGCGTACTTCACCCACCAAATCATAACGTGCAAGCTCTTGCAGTTTTTCAATTGCAAGTTGTTCATGCAATTGCAATAACTCAGGCTCCGCTTGCCACAATGGATATTCTAAAATGGAAGGATCAAAATAAAGACGTGTCTCTTTTTGTCCTAAACTGACAGGACAACCATAAACACGATAATACTCACCATCAGAAGCGCCATTGGCAAAATTAAAATCGATGTAAATCGGTTCAAATCGTCCTTCAGTGATAAATTTAAAGAAGCGTAAAATCCCTGAAATAGCACATTCTGAAAAATGACGATTGACGATGTTCTCACCCCAAGGCTGTTCACCATTGGTTAAATAACAACGCCCGTCATCATCAATGATCAATTTGGCATGAAATGCATCGCTAATTAAACGTTGATAAGCCAAAGCTCGCTTTAAACCTTCGCCAAAGTTTTCACTTGAAATAAACAGGTGTTCGATCACTTGCCCACGATACAGTGGCAAGTGCTCTCCGAGGTGTAAACCAATATCTGGATCATTACTGACTTCCTCCGCAGCGACCCAAAATGCAAATTGTGCATTCAATGGTGTTCGAGCATTTTGGTCGACCTGACCCAATGCTACCCCAGCCTTTGATAATATTTCTTCTGTCGGCAATCCTGCACGACGGATCGCTTGATAGCCTAATCGTAAAACAACCGAAGCATCAGTTAGCTGACTCACGCAGTGCCCTTCCTTGTATGTTATTCATTTATACTTAAAACATTTAATTTAGATTACAGTCGATTGACCAAACTGACAATATTTATCCGCTTTTTTTTGTAGAAATTGTTTAACAATATGTTCGCTTATTTTCAAGTCATCTACCGCCTTGTAATGCCGAATATTCTTGTCTTTCTGTAAAAAATTGCCTATAATTTGCGCCTTTCCAATTTGATCATCAGGTAGGCTATGGCCAATAAAGAGGAACTTATCGAGTTCGAAGGCGTTGTCACCGAAACGCTTCCTAATACTATGTTCCGTGTGCGTTTAGAAAACGGTCACGAAGTGATTGCTCACATTTCTGGTAAAATGCGTAAACACTATATTCGTATTTTAACAGGCGATAATGTAAAAGTTGAAATGACACCATATGACTTAACTAAAGGTCGTATTACATATCGTGCACGCTAAGTTTTAGTGTAAGCAAAAGCCACTTTTAGGTGGCTTTTTCATTATCCACAAAATTTACCCTCCTGCTTACGCTTTTTAGTCGTCTAGCAATTATATATCTGACACATTAAAATCTGTTTCATATACCTATTTATCACTTGTAATCCATTTACTTCAAAGTTGATAGCACTAATTTGTTCTAAATTTTTAATACAACTGATCTTTTCACAGCTTCATCAGTTCTGTCTGTTTGACTCTATTTGGTAAAATTTATACGACTTGGTTTGCCCTGCAACCGATCTACATACATATGCGTGTATATTTATTATACTGAATAGAGATCATTTCTAAATTAAGTTAACTATGGATCAGGTGAAGCTTATGAAAATATATGTATGCATGTTTTTGTTCGCCTCTATTGCACTTGTTGGATGTAACAGCTTAAACACTCGACCTGCAAATTTAGATGAATATTTACAACAATTCATTGGTAAAAGCAGTGCTGAGATTCAAAGCAATTTAAACTTTAAGGCGATGGGTTATCAGGTAAGCGATAAAATCCAAACCACTAATAACGCGTTAAGCTATACCATCCTTAGACCAATCAATATCCCCATGGCAGGAGGCAATGCGACTGTAGGGTCAAATGGGATGGGTATGCCAGTGATTCGTTATGATACTATGGGCACGCCAAGCTATGACATTAATTTCAATTGTAAAGTTACTTTTAAATTAAAAGATGGTGTTGCTGAATCTGTTGAGTATTTAGGTCGAGCCTGTTAGCTATTTTAAAGCGAATCTAATACCTATCGGTATAATGGTGAGAATATGGTTAGACTTTTATCAAAACTTATCAGAAGCTAAAATTTAAAATAAAAAACACAGCTTAAGCTGTGTTTTTTATTAGCAAGTATCTAAAACAAGTGCTTAAGCAATCACTGCAACGACAGCCTCACCCATTTCAGCCGTACCCACTTTACGCATACCATCAGACATAATATCACCAGTACGCAAGCCTTGGTCTAAAACTTGCCCTACAGCATCCTCAATGGCTTTTGCAGCCACTTCTTCACGAAAGGTGTAGCGTAGCATCATTGCCACAGAAAGAATGGTTGCAAGTGGATTGGCAACGTTTTGGCCTGCAATGTCAGGAGCAGAGCCATGACAAGGCTCATACATACCTTTGCCATTCTCATCTAAAGAGGCAGATGGAAGCATACCAATAGAGCCAGTTAGCATTGCTGCTTCATCGGAAAGAATGTCACCGAACAAGTTCCCAGTCACGATCACATCGAATTGTTTTGGCGCACGGACCAATTGCATTGCTGCATTGTCAACATACATATGTGAAAGTTGAATATTTGGATATTGCTGTTCTTTGAGTGCAGTCACTGTCTGCTTCCAAAGCTCAGTTACTTCAAGTACATTGGCTTTATCCACTGAACAGACTTTACCGCCACGTAAATTTGCCATTTCAAAAGCAACTTTTGCGATACGTTTAATTTCAGACTCTGAATAAACGTCAGTGTTATAACCTTGCTTCTCACCATTTTCGAGTTCACGAATACCACGTGGTTGACCAAAGTAGATGCCCCCCGTCAGCTCGCGAACAATAAGGATATCTAATCCAGAAACAATTTCAGGTTTAAGACTAGACGCATCCGCCAATTGCGGATAAAGGATTGCAGGGCGTAAGTTAGCAAATAGATTTAATTCACTACGAATTTTCAATAAACCACGTTCTGGACGAATTGAACGTTCAATGTTATCCCATTTTGGACCGCCTACAGCACCTAGTAAAATTGCATCTGCTTTTTTCGCTTGTTCCGCTGTCACTGCTGGGTAAGGTTCGCCATGTGCATCAATTGCTGCCCCCCCTAACAAACCTTGTTCCCATGTTAAACCTAAATTAAATTTATCATTGACACGTGTCAGTACTTTTTCAGCAGCAGCAACGATCTCAGGACCGATACCATCACCTGCCAAAATCAAAATTTGTTTAGACATTTGTAGTTCCATTTATTTTTCAGTATCTATACTGATGTGAGATTAAATCTTCTGTTCAACAAATTCGCTCACGCCAGTCACCGCATTATGTGGACGACAAAAACGGCGAATTGTCCGTTTTTCTTGAATCATATCGACACATAGTGGCGTCGGTGAAGAAACATTCAGCAAACTTCCTGAACCCTGTGACCTTAAGCGATACATCTTAAATGTGTATTTTTGATTTGCTTTAAAATCATGAATAACATGGAAAATTTCAGCATGCTGTTTAGTGATTGGATAGAATCGAATCACCATCTCATATTGCTGAGGTGGAATCGTTAAATAAACACCATTTTGATCTAAAGGCTCACCCGTTAATTTGAGATAACCCTTTTGAATGGCACTACGATTGGCACGTTGTGCACGTTCATCCATGATAATCACATCATTTAAGCGCGCAAATTCACAATGTTCTGCACCTGAACAATAGACAGAAACTGAATTTTGGCTGACATGTTTATTTTCAGCTTGCTTGATACGCATTAAATCAACCATTTGAGTAGATTGACATGCACTAAGCATAAGGCTTATTAAACCTATTAAAACACTGCAACTCAAAAACTTAGTCATTGCTCAACCCCAACCCTCACTTCACTGAGTTAACATTCATTTTGTTATACTCGCATGTTAGCAAGAGTTAGGCATTCACGCTATGTGTAAAATGTTCGCTGAAAATTAACCTTGAATTTCAGCAAATACCCAAGGGCGTGATTGTTTAGTTTTTTCTTCATAAGCACGAATTTCATCCGCAGCCTGTAAAGTCAAACCAATATCATCCAAGCCATTCAATAAACAGTGTTTACGGAATGGATCGACTTCAAATTTAAAAGCTTCACCACTTGGAGTACGAACTTCTTGAGCTTCTAAATCAATGGTTAATTGATAGCCTTCCTGAGCAGTACATTCTTTAAATAATTGATCAACAACATGTTCAGGCAAAATCACTGGCAACATACCATTTTTAAAACTGTTATTGAAAAAGATATCCGCGTAGCTTGGTGCAATCACTGTACGAAAACCATACTCTTCCAATGCCCAAGGCGCATGTTCACGACTTGAACCGCAACCAAAATTGGCACGAGAAATTAATACAGATGCCGCTTGGTAACGTGGCTTATTCAAAATAAAATCAGGATTCTTCGGACGTTTAGAATTGTCTTGCCCCGGATAACCTTCATCTAAATAACGTAATTCATCAAATAAGTTATCCCCAAAACCAGTGCGTTTAATTGATTTTAAAAACTGTTTTGGAATGATTAAGTCGGTATCTACATTGGCACGGTCTAAAGGTGCAACAATACCCTGTTCAACGGTATAAGCTTTCATATCTTTGCTCCTTAAGCCTGATTAGAATGAACGTACATCAACAAAGTGACCTGCAATTGCTGCCGCAGCTGCCATTGCTGGACTCACAAGGTGAGTACGTCCACCATTGCCTTGGCGGCCTTCGAAGTTACGATTTGAAGTTGAAGCACAATGTTCACCTGGTTGTAACTTGTCAGCATTCATCGCCAAACACATTGAACAACCTGGCTCACGCCACTCAAAACCAGCTTCGATCAAGATTTTATCTAAACCTTCCGCTTCTGCTTGTTGTTTCACTAAACCAGAGCCAGGAACAACCATCGCCTGTTTAATACTTGACGCTACTTTTTTACCTTTCGCCACTTCTGCAGCAGCACGAATATCTTCAATACGTGAGTTGGTACAAGAACCAATGAATACTCGGTCTAATTGAATATCAGCCAACGCCTGACCCGCATTTAAGCCCATATATTGATAAGCACGTGTCCAATCATTACGCTGTACATCATCTTTAGCCTGCTCCAACGTTGGAACAGCTTGAGATACAGGAATCACCATCTCAGGAGAAGTCCCCCAAGACACTTGCGGTTCTATTTCTTCACCATTTAAAACGACGATCGTATCAAAGTATGCATCCTCATCAGAATGTAAAGTATTCCAATAAGCAACTGCTGCATCCCACTGCTGGCCTGTCGGTGCATAAGGACGATCTTTAACGTACTCAATCGTTTTATCATCTACTGCAACCATACCCACACGCGCGCCGCCTTCGATTGCCATATTGCAAACTGTCATACGTCCTTCAATCGACATATCACGGAATACCTGACCTCCAAATTCAATTGCATGCCCTGTACCGCCAGCAGTGCCGATTTTACCAATAATTGCTAAAACCACGTCTTTTGGAGTGACGCCTTGACCTAATGTCCCATCAACACGCACCAACATGTTTTTCATTTTCTTCTGTACTAAACATTGGGTTGCCAATACATGTTCAACTTCTGATGTTCCAATCCCGTGTGCCAAACACCCAAATGCGCCATGTGTCGCTGTATGCGAATCTCCACATACCACCGTCATACCTGGTAAAGTTAAACCCTGTTCTGGCCCAACGACATGTGCAATACCTTGACGAACATCGTTAATATCAAACTGCACCACATTAAAGGTTTTACAATTATCATCTAAAGTCTGAACTTGGATACGAGAAGTATCATCTTCAATTCCAGCAATTCCTTCTGAGCGCTCTTTGGTTGATGTGGGAACATTATGGTCAGGTGTTGCAACGTTAGCACTTAAACGCCAAGGTTTACGCCCAGCAAGTTGTAAGCCTTCGAATGCTTGTGGAGAAGTCACTTCATGCAATAAATGACGGTCGATATAAAGTAATGCTGAGCCATCATCACGTTGTGTTACAAGATGGTCATCCCACAATTTGTCATACAAAGTTTTTACTGATTCTGTTTTTGCTTTTTGGTTTTCGCCTGCCATGTCGAAATGCTCCACTGGACTGGGTAATTCTTTCATTAGCTCAATTATAACCACGTTTTTACATAAATCTAATTTATCATTTTTATTAATTTAAAAACTTTTTGGAATTAATTTTGTCAAAATAAATAACCTGTAATCACATCCATAAATTATTCAACTTCTCTTTTGTTTAATCAATTATATATCTTCAATAATTTTAAAGGAATTCGGTTAGTCAACAATAAAAACCGAGAAATTAGCAAACAAAGTTGAGGTGTAAACTAAACAATAAGCAAGTTCATCATTTAAAAAAATGGATAAATGAGATAGAAACAATCGCTATGCAATACATAAAGAATAGAATATCGTTTTATCCAATCAATATTAATCAAAAAAACCTTTTTACATTACAATTGATAATGATTATTATTTAACTAATCGATAAATCAGTGGTGAAACTCATGGCGGGTATCCAGAATTTCTTACAAAACAATCAACGTGTTTTCAAAAAAACCTTAAGTTATTACATTATGCACATCACCGTAGCAATGTTAGTTGCTTATGCAGTAACAGGTAATTTTTGGATGGCTGTGACATTAAGCTTACTTGAGCCGACCGTACAAGCATTTGCATTCTTTTTCCATGAAAAGGCTTGGAATAAACGAGACCAAAAAGCCGCTCAAAGTACTGAAATCAAAATCTAGATTATATGTTTTGCTGGGGCTGGAGATGCTAATCACCACCGCCTCCTCCGCAGCTGCTACAACTGCTACAAGAAGAAGATGAAGAATCTGAGCCTGTACTATGAGAGTGGCTCGAATCACTTGAGGAACTTGAACAAGAGCTCGAAGAACATGATGATGTTGCAGAAGCCTGCGGAAGATCTGAGGCTGAACTCATCATTTGGCTATACATCGTAATCATAAAAGGTAAACTAAAAATTAAGCCTTGCTGCCAGCGAATATGGGCATCAACCTGAAAAAGTCGCGGTAAAACTTGAGTGCTTTGTGGATTCAAACGATGTAAATAACATGCGCCTTGCCAAGTATTGAGTAGTTGCTGTCTTTGAGCAGCTTGTTGTGATTCAGTTGCTTGTAAAGCATGTGGTTTATGAATCAGTTTATAGCCTAAAAAACGTTGAGTCATCGACTGATAAAACTCATCAAATTCTTCAATTAATATATGCCATAACGCGTCCACTGAATGCGAAGGCATTGCATATGCTCCCTTACGCCACAAATGAATTGCCAAATAGTCTTTAAAACCTTCTTCAATCAAGGGATAGTAAGATTGTCGAATATTCGGATGTCTTTGTTTAAAAGCAAGCCAAATATTATTTGGGATTTTAAAACTCACCAAATCTCTCATTTTTCTTAAGCGATTTAACCGAAGCTTCAACCAAATTATGCTGAGAATAGCGACGATAATGATGGGGAAATAGATATTAAAAAAATATACACAAATTAAACCCAAACCAGAAAATATGAGTATCGTGATAAAAAATTGAAGCCAAGTTTTAGAGAAAGTATATCTAGTATAATGTTGAAAATAGTGAATGGCGGTGTTTGATGATTGATTCAAATAGCTTTCCTTTTGTTGTTTTTATCCGCAGACTATAAATGAGCTTTGCTCAAATTGTATAGCAAAAAGTTGTATTAAAATTTTTCCAACGCGTGAATGGAAGCAATCACTTTGTACAAAATAAAAAAAATTGAAAATTACTTTGATTAATTCTTAAAGTTTCTAAATAATGAATTACGCATAAAAATTCTTTATGGATGAAAATATTATGAATCTCGCTGCTTTTGAAGCTTTTGTCAAAGTTATGGAAACTGGTTCTATTTCTATGGCAGCAGAACATCTGTTTATTACTCAGCCAGCTGTCACCAAACGCATACATAGCTTAGAAGAATATTTCGGCGTCAAACTTTTTGAGTCCGCAGGTCGTGGAGTCCAAGCCACACATGCAGCGCATTCATTATTACCTAAAGTAAAAAACTGGTTAAATGAGTTGGGAGATATTCACCATACCTTAAGTCATGAGCAAGGCGAAGTTAGAGGAAAACTCAAGATTGGCACCAGTCACCATATTGGCTTACACCATTTACCACAACATTTAAAAAAATACGTACAGCACTTTCCTGAAGTTAAACTAGATGTACATTTTGTGGACTCTGAGCAAGCACATGAACAAGTGCTCGCTGGGGATTTAGAACTGGCATTTTTAACCCTTCCGCCACAAGGTGATGAGCGTTTGCGTTATATCACGATTTGGAATGACCCTTTAGTTTTCGTGGTTGCACCCTTCCATCCTTTGGCACAAAAAAAGAATCTTAAGCTTGAAGATCTGATTGAATACCCAAGCTTATTGCCAGCAGCACAGACTTATACCAGCCAAATCACATTGGCAGAATTTGAAAAGAAAGGTTTAAAGCCGAAAATCACCATGAGCAATAATCCACTTGAATCTATTCGTATGTTGGTTTCAATTGGTTTAGGCTGGTCTGTTTTACCTAAAACCTTATTAAATCAAGACTTACAACAACTTGATATTCGTTTCGAAATGAACCGCCAATTGGGTATGGTTTGGCATCCTGGGCGAACACAATCTAGAGCTGTACAGGAATTGATTGAGATGATGAAATAATCCCTGCAATAAAAATCCCTTATCTTGTGACTCAAGATAAGGGATTTACATATTACACAGGAATGATCTTACTAATTATTCCCTTATAAAATCTTCATTGCACAATTTTTTACTTTACTGAGTCCTCATGTAGAGACTCGTTTAACTGATCAACCACTAATGCCCATTCACCATCAGATTTAATTTTTTCAGCAAGAAACTGACGTTGTCCCTCACTCCAATAAGATGCTTCTGTAATTAATGTATCTGCATCCAACTGGTGATTTGCAATAAAACTTTGAATCGCCTCTTCGCTAGAATCCAAACCGAGTTGTTCAAATAAATTGGTCATTCTTGGACGTGTCTGGCTCATTATATAATCTCCGTCAGTTTTAAAAGTGCTCAAATCAACATAGCACTTTTATAATGAAAATGAAGTACAAAATCTTCATTTATAAAAATTTTACAAAACTTAGCATTTTTAACAAAACCATGAACCTATAAAAAAAAGTGATCAACACTACTTTAAATCACAATAATCAATCTATCTCAAATCGACCAATCTTGGATATCCCACCCCTGTTCTTTGGCGAAGTGCTCAAGACGATCATCAGGATTTACTGCAATCGCATGATCAGCATATTCCAATAAAAAACGATCATTAATAGAATCTGAATAAGCCCATGATTCAGTGACAGTACGTCCATCGAGCCATTGATCTAAACGTGCCAATTTACCTTTTTGGTAACATGGGACATTAATCACTTTCCCTGTGTATCTCCCATCTTTTATTTCAGCATTGGTCGCAATAATTTCGCTGATACCAAATTCACGGAAAATAGGTGCTGTAATAAAATCTGAGGTTGCCGTAATACCAACCAACGCATGTCCTAAATCTTTATGTTTTTGAATCGCGGCAAAACCAGCTGGACGCATTTGTGGGCGGATCACTTTTTGCATAAACAACTGATGTAACTCAGTTAAATAAGTATTATCGTGTTGAGTAAGAAACTCAAAGACAAATTCATTATAAGCAATTGGATCAAGCTTGCCTGCTTTATAATCTTCATAAAACTGATCATTCATCACACGATGTCGGACTGGATCGACCAAGCCTTCATTGACTAAGAACTCTCCCCAAGAATGGTCAGAATCTGTATTTAATAAGGTGTGATCTAAGTCAAACAGCGCCAATTCCATGAAAATACTCGTTTAAACTGAAATTTAAGAAAAAAATTGTAAATCTATCACCGCTAGTCGATAGAAATTCGTTAAGATCATAGCAATTTTAAAACATTATTACTTTGACTTTATCGAGTTGGACAAAAGAGTGTATGTCCCCATATATAAAGTCAAATGAAATTAACAAATTTTAGGTAGCCAAATGATCGACTCAGAAGGTTTCCGACCCAACGTCGGGATCATTTTGGCAAACGATATTGGACAAGTTTTATGGGCAAAACGCATTGGACACAATGCTTGGCAATTTCCTCAAGGAGGTATCCAGTTTGGAGAGACTCCTGAGCAAGCTCTATTTAGAGAACTACGAGAAGAAGTTGGGCTCCTACCCGAACATGTCCAAATTATTGCCCAGACAGATGACTGGTTGCATTATCGTTTGCCGCTTCGATACATTCGCTCGGATTCCGATCCGATTTGTATTGGACAAAAGCAAAAATGGTTTTTACTGAAACTCACAGCTTCAACGAAACATATTCAGTTGAATCTCTCTGACCCGCCGGAGTTTGATCAATGGCAATGGGTTAGTTACTGGTATCCGCTTGGACAAGTGGTGAATTTTAAACGAGATGTATATCGTAAAGCGATGATGGAGTTATGTATGCGAATGCCGAAATATACAGCTGAAATTTCTTCAAAATATGAATGATTTTTCAAGGTAGTACTGTTATAAATAATACTGATGAAGTCGCTTTAAAACATAGCTTAAATTAGGAGCATACATCCATGTCGAACATGCAACTGGACACATTAAGACGTATTGTACAAGAGATCAATGCGTCAGTCAGTTTGCATGATTCCTTGGAAATCATGGTCAATCAAGTTTCCGAAGCCATGCATGTTGATGTTTGCTCTATTTACCTTTTAGATGAACGTAACCAGCGTTATGTACTCATGGCAACCAAAGGCTTAAATCAAGAATCTGTAGGGACAGTTTCCTTACAACTTGGCGAGGGTTTGGTTGGTTTAGTGGGACAACGTGAAGAGATTGTCAACTTAGACAATGCGTTTAAACACGAACGGTTTGCCTACTTCCCCGAAACAGGGGAAGAGATCTATAACTCGTTCCTTGGTGTTCCAGTCATGTATCGCCGCAAAGTGATGGGCGTGATGGTGGTTCAGAACACCGAACCTCAAGATTTTAGCGAGGCAGCAGAATCATTTCTGGTGACCTTATGTGCGCAACTCTCTGGGGTAATTGCCCATGCACATGCAGTGGGTAATATTGATGTTTTCCGAAAACCCAGCAATTCATCTAACTACAAGACCTTCCAAGGTTCATCTGGTGCAGGCGGTATTGCACTTGGCCGTGCCATCATCCTTTACCCTCCGGCAGATTTAGCTTCGGTACCAGACCGTGATGCCGATGATATCAGTGAAGAACTTAAGCTTTTAGACCAAGCCATTGCGTCTGTACGCAATGAAATTCAATCGCTTGATGACAAGATGCAAGATTCGCTCATGGCGGAGGAACGTGCTTTATTTAGCGTGTTCTTACGTATGTTGGATGAAAATGCCTTACCTGCTGAAATTAAAGAAATTATTCGAGATGGAAGCTGGGCGCAAGGTGCAGTTAAAAATGTGATTGAACGCCATGTTGCGCTTTTTGCGCAAATGGAAGATGACTATTTACGTGAACGTGTATCTGATTTAAAAGACCTTGGACGCCGAATCCTAGCTGCGTTACAAGAAGGCGATACTAGTCATAAAGAGATCACCTCTGAAAGTATTTTAATTGGGGATGAGATCAGTACGGCTGCTTTGGTTGAGCTCCCTGTAGATAAAATTGCTGCGATTGTGACCTCTGAAGGCGCTGCCAACTCACACATGGTGATTGTCGCGCGCGCGCTTGGTATTCCAACTGTCGTGGGTGTTACTGAACTGCCGGTAAATACGCTTGATGATGTCGAAATGATTGTCGATGCTTATCAAGGTCGGGTTTTTGTCAATCCACCACGTCGTTTACGTACACGTTATAAAGAGATCCAAAAAGAAGAAGAACAAATTGCCAAAGATTTAAAGCAATATGAAACCAAAGATGCCATTACCCCTGATGGTGTTGCAGTAAAGCTGTATGTAAATACCGGTCTCATGATTGATGTGGTACGCGGAGTTCAACGTGGTGCAAAAGGTGTAGGGCTTTATCGTTCTGAAATTCCATTTATGCTGCGTGAACGTTTCCCAGGCGAAGAAGAACAGCGTGCGATCTATCGTCAACAGCTCAGTCACTTTGCCAACAAACCTGTGGTGATGCGTACACTTGATATTGGTGCGGATAAAGACCTACCATATTTCCAAATTGAAGAAGAAAATTCAGCGTTGGGATGGCGTGGCATTCGTTTTACCCTTGATCACCCTGAAATCTTTTCCTCACAAATCCGAGCAATGTTAAAAGCCAGTATCGGCTTAAACAATCTGCATATTTTATTGCCAATGGTTACCAGTGTCAGTGAAGTAGAAGAAGCACTTTACTTACTGGAACGTGACTGGATTGCAGTTCAGGAAGAAGAACAAGTTAAATTTGCCAAACCTAAAATCGGCATTATGGTTGAAGTACCGAGTGTACTTTTACAAATTGGTGAATTTGCTGAATTGGTCGATTTCTTCTCAGTCGGTTCAAATGACTTAATACAATATTTATTGGCAGTTGATCGTAATAATCCACGCGTATCTAGTGTTTATTCACACTTCCACCCTTCTGTACTCCGTGCTTTAACACGGTTGGTTCAAGAATGTCATAAGTATGAAAAACCAATCAGTATTTGTGGAGAAATGGCGGGTGACCCACTCTCAGCCATTTTACTTATGGCAATGGGATTCAATACCTTGTCGATGAGTTCAAGTAATATTTTGCGTGTGCGTAAAGCGATTTGTCATGTATCAATGACAGATGCACAAAAGTTATTAGAAGAAGTAATAGCGATGAATAACCCACTCATGGTCAAGAGCTGGATGGAGTATTACTTTAAGCATCATGGTTTGGCCGATATGGTGAAATCGAATCGTTTGGTCAATATTTAATTATTTATTTTTATTAGATTTTTATAATTATTTAAGCAAAAATTGCAGTCCACAAAAAAGGCCGATAATCATCAGAATATCGACCTTTTTTGTGTTTATCATAACCCCGTTTTGCATTCTTTTTACGATCTACAAACACTTGGCTTTTGTTGACTTCATGCATGTGTTTGGCCACAAAGTTGTGAATCACAACCTCTGGCATTGCTTTTTTCTTTGCCATTTTCTTTACCTATTTTGCTGTATACCACTTGATCAGTGGGAATCTGATATTACGCTTTTTTGTGTAGAATACAAGTATTTGTATTGATCAAGTTTGTGACTATTTTCTATTGCACTCTTTTTAACTATTGCATCAAGGCAAATTTGCAGACTTATCTCAAATTGATTTTAATCATCAAAAGATCATTTTTAATTTAATTAAAATTTTACAAATCAGATTGAAAACTTCATGTAATTCATGAGTATTGTTATCTATAGTATTTAAAGAAATTTGAATATAAATATGCTCAATAAAATATAGGGTGATGAGTTAGAACTGGAGGATCATGTGTTCAATCAAAAGAAATTATCGAGTTTTCTACTATTATTGGTTATTCCTACACTTGGTTTAATCGCATGTAGTAAACCTGAGAAAGCAGAAGTCATAACAACTGAATCAAGTACGAGTTCTGTACCATCTGAAACTGCGAAAACTGAATCTACAGAGAACACTTTTGATCTCTCCAAGATTCCAATTTCAAATATTACACTTGGTCAGTTTCCATATATTTCTTTGCCAAATGGTTATCAGTTTCACGAAGCAACGACCGTAAATTTTGAGAAAATACCATTTTGGACAGGTCAACATATCGAAAATATTGAAGGTCAATTATATAGTGCAGCCATTCAACAAAATGAAAATTATAAAGAAGGAAGTTTTTTAGAATTGCAACGTAATTTGGAAAATGTAATCCAGCAATTGGGTGGCAAAGAAATTACACAGAGTAAAATTCCTCAACAAGAATTAGAAAAGATCCCACAAAAATTCCAAGTCGATTATGTTGCAGGATTGGGAGATATTTTTAATAACCCGACACAGACCTTTGTGATACGTCAAGCCAATAAAAATATTTGGTTCCAATTGACACAGGCAGGGAATGGACATGCTGGCCTATTCGTCGCAGAAACTAAACCTGTTGAAATTACAGCTAAAGTATTAAATTCAGGCCAACTCAAAACAGCTTTGGATAAGGACAATAAAGTCAATATTGAGGTTAACTTTGCCACGGATCAAGCGAATATTTTGCCTGACTCTCAACCCCAAATTGAACAAGTCATTCAACTGCTAAAAAACAACCCTGAACTCAAATTGAGTATTAATGGTCATACAGATAATTCAGGTAATACCAAACATAATCAAACGCTTTCAGAACAACGTGCAAATGCTGTTGTTAAAGCTTTAACCAATAATACTGGAATTCAACAAAGCCGTTTAACAGCCAAAGGCTTGGGAGATACACACCCTATTGCGAATAATTCAACTGAAGACGGTAAAGCTTTAAATCGTAGAGTTGAGCTGATTAAATCTAATTAATTCTGTGAAATGCTGAGTTCAATGAACAAAGAAAACTCATTATAAATAAATGGGTTTTCTTTTAAAAATAGCTCACTCACTACATACACGATGTACTCAGTAAAACTCTATCTAGCAATCGTTTTACATCCACAGCTTGCATATCTAACATTTCAGCAACTCATCCATAAAACATACTATAAGGTGTTTTAATAAAAGCATCCGCTTGTAATCTACTGTTGATTCTTCCGCTCATAAACAAATTTTTATTAAAAGATAAAAACTGCGATAACAACAACTTATTTACTGAAATAAAAACTTAATTACAACAAATTTCAATAAAAAACATAAATATTAAATATTTTCAACAATATAAATTTGCCAAAACCAAAAAATGCATATATATTGTATATACATTTTTTGGATTATCACCTTTGGGGATAAATACGTCATGGCTGAATTACCCAAAAAGACAAAGGTGAATAAAAAAGATGGGCAACTCTTAATTCGCATTAACAGTGATGAGCGTGACCAGTTTTTGCAACTCTGTGAAACGATGGATACCAGTGCAGCGCGTGAGTTAAGAAAATTTATCCGTAGTTTTATCAAAAAACATCAGCCAACGGATACTCAAACTAAGGAGTAACATGATGTCTAAGCAAGTTAAATCTTTAAAACAGAAAATCAAAGCACGTTTGGAAAAAATCTCCAAACACGAAGGTAAATTGAAAAAGCTCAAAAAAAAGCTTAAAAAACAAAAGTAATTTCGATTACACATCCCAAGCTTGAACTTTGATAAAAGTGGCTTAAAAAAAAGCGGCATTATTTACATAATGCCGCTTTTGCGTTTTCGAAGGGATTAAGCTAAAGCTCTATCTAACAAACGTTTTACATCCACAGCTTGTGCATCTAACATTCCGACCACGCGTCCATAAAACGCACTATAACGTGTTGCAATAAAAGCATCCGCAACAAAATCTGGTGCATATTGTTTCAGCAAAATAGCTTGTGCCAAGATAACCAAACGACTGACTAAGCTACGTGCCATAAATTGCAATTCATCTGCTTGTAAGCCATTAAATAATTTAAATAAAGCTTGTAATTCATCTTGTAAAATTGGATCTTGAGATGCAACTTGTGCAAATGATTTAAATAAGACTTCAATTGATTCACGGTCACGTTGAATTGCGCGTAATACATCCAAGCACATCACATTACCAGAGCCTTCCCAAATGGTGTTTACAGGGGCTTCTTTAAAAATACGTGCCATGATTCCTGTATCGACATAACCATTGCCACCGAAGACTTCCATCATCTCACCTGTCAACTCCACGGCACGCTTACACACCCAGAACTTTGCTGCTGGTGTCATGATTCGTCTCCATGCCAGAGATAATTCATCATCACTCTCATAGCAATGCGCAAGATGAAAACTCAATTGCATGGCTGCTTCTGTTTCCAAAGCTAAATCCGCCAATACCGCTTGCATCAACGGTTGTTCCGCCAAATGTTTACCAAAGGCTTTACGCTGACGGGTATAGGCAATACATTGCACCAAAGCCTGACGTAACATCGCACTTGAACCGACTGAACAGGTCAAACGTGTATAGTTTGCCATTTCAATAATCGTGGGAATCCCGCGCCCAGCTTCACCGATCATAATGCCCCAAGCATTTTTAAATTCAACTTCTGAGCTTGAATTACTGCGATTACCCACTTTATCTTTGAGTCGTTGTACTTGAACCGGATTTTTTGTCCCATCTTCTAGCCAACGTGGTACAAAAAAGCAGGCCAATCCATCTTGTTCAGTTTTTGCCACGACTAAATGTGCGTCACACATTGGTGCGGAAAAGAACCATTTATGTCCTGTCAGTAGATATGCTTGCCCACGTCCTGACTCAGCTACAGGAACAGCCCGTGTTTCATTGGCGCGCACATCTGACCCGCCCTGCTTTTCCGTCATCCCCATACCTAACCAAATTGATTTTTTCTGAGAAATCGGAATGTCACGTTCATCGTATTCAGTCGATAAGAGCTTTTCACCAACTTTTGCCCACAACTCAGGTTCATTTTGAATTAAGGGAATACTACCTAGCGTCATAGAATTAGGGCATAGATTGCCACACTCGACTTGTCCACTCAGGAAAAATCGAGCCGCCCAATCGACCCATTTTGAACTTGATTGTGGATGATTAAATGGATGTGCGTGTGTGTCAAATTGTCGATTTAGCCGCATCCATTTATGCCATGCAGGATGAAACTCTAGAAAATCTTTACGGCGACCACGAGCATCAAAACTATGTAATTCAGGAGTATGTCGATTGGCCAAATCGGCATATTCATAATATTCAGTAGAACCCGCAATCTTTGAAAACTCAGTTAGGCATTGCTGATCCTGACTGCCATAACGTTGCAAAATTTCTTGTAAGACTTGATCTGTAGTCAATAAATTATAGTTTTGCAGTTCGTCAAACTGATTGCTGATTTCATGTGTTTGCCAATTCTCTGCTGTGTTCATCCTGAATTCCTGTCTTGTTGTTTTTACCAATTGCATTCAGTATAGAAGAAAATACCTTCAAGGATGTTCGGATTATTTTTATGGCTTTACCTGCAATCAATGTGCGTCGTAAACCCCGCCAATCAAGGGCACGTATCACGCAAGAAGCGTTGATGGAAAGTTTTGTTCGGCTTTTACATGAACATCCTGCCAATAAAATTACCATTCGTGAAATTACTGATCTTGCTGGTGTGGGTTTAGGGACGTTCTATGAGTATTTTTCTAAAAAAGAAGATTTGATTGCTTTAACCATTCACCAACATGTAAAAAGCAATGCAGAAGTCTTGAAAAGTTATGCACAAAGCGTGTATGACTTATCCACAAAATCAGATTTTCAAAGCTATTTACAGCAAATTATTCATTTTCAACTTGAGCAAATTCAAGCACAACAATTTTTATGGGCCCAGTCTTTCTTATTAGAACGACAGGTTTCCAGTATTGAAACGTATCAAAAAAGTTATGCCATGATGGTAGAGATGTGGCAAAACATGCTGAAACCTTTTATTCAGGATGATGAACAACTCAAACAGATAAGTCTAAATGTACAACGAATTTGCTATGGTGTTGTCTCGCAGACATTGTTGATCGAACCTGAGTTTAAGGATTGGAAAGTTTTGGAAGCGGATATGGTTCAAATTATAAATAGCGTTATATGTATTAAAAAACAGATTTTCTAAAATTGAATGCAATCAATTTTCGCTCTGCAAAATATTCTCAAATGGATGAAGACAAGTTGGTTGTATCCAAGTCCATTTTCACCAAAAAACACAAGCTATTGATTTTTATTTTTTTTATATTTTAAACCATCATTATTATTGTAAATAAAAGCTGAATTATTATTTTACCTATCAGTACGCAGAGCTCTGCCCCATTAATCGCCAAAACAAATCAATAATAATATTTTTATCAATTTCACAAATATAAAAAATCACTCTAAAGTAAAGTTATCGCTTTAAAACATTGCTTGCTCTTCCTTGATCAACAATATTTTTAAAGCAGATAAAGACCGGTAAGTTGTTTCTAAAAATAAATGACAAATCATTTATTTTTAGATCAATTAGATTTAACAATTGTGCACTATATTGGTTTTTCAATTACGGTTAATGTCATGTAATAGCGAATATTCTTTATCTATTCCATCTATTCAAAAATGAATACATGATTAATTAAAAATGGAGAAATAGAATGAGCCAAGACTCAAAAAAATGTCCTGTAACCCACCTGACAACGGCTTTTGGTGCACCTGTTGTAGACAACCAAAATAGTTTAACGGCAGGCGCACGTGGTCCTCTACTGGCACAAGATTTATGGTTAAACGAGAAACTGGCCAACTTTGTACGCGAGGTTATTCCTGAGCGCAGAATGCATGCAAAAGGTTCAGGTGCTTTTGGTACATTTACCGTAACTCACGATATTACTCAGTACACACGCGCTAAAATATTCTCACAAATTGGCAAACAAACGGAAATGTTTGCACGCTTCACCACTGTAGCTGGTGAACGTGGTGCAGCAGATGCAGAACGTGATATTCGAGGTTTTGCACTCAAGTTCTATACCGAAGAAGGTAACTGGGATCTCGTTGGAAACAATACTCCTGTCTTTTTCATGCGTGATCCGCGTAAATTCCCAGATTTAAATAAAGCCGTAAAACGCGACCCCAAAACCAATCTACGTAGTGCAACCAACAACTGGGATTTTTGGACGTTATTACCTGAAGCTTTGCATCAGGTGACGATTGTGATGTCTGATCGTGGTATTCCAAAAAGCTTCCGCCATATGCATGGTTTTGGTAGTCATACGTACAGCTTTATCAATGCAAACAATGAACGTTTTTGGGTCAAATTTCATTTCCGCACCCAACAAGGCATTGAAAATTTAACCGATGCTGAAGCGGAAGCGGTTGTTGCTAAAGATCGTGAAAGTAATCAACGTGATTTATTTGATTCGATTGAAAATGGTAACTTCCCAAAGTGGAAGCTTCAAATTCAAGTCATGCCTGAAACAGATGCAGAGAAAGTCCCTTATCATCCATTTGACCTTACCAAAGTTTGGCCTCATGCAGATTATCCACTGATTGATGTGGGTGAGTTTGAGCTGAATAAAAATCCTGAAAACTTCTTCCTTGATGTAGAACAATCAGCTTTTGCACCAAGCAATTTAGTTCCAGGTATTAGTGTTTCACCTGACCGTATGTTGCAAGCGCGATTATTTAACTATGCCGATGCTCAACGCTACCGTTTGGGTGTGAATTATCAACAAATTCCTGTCAATGCTGCACGTTGCCCTGTTCACTCTAATCACCGTGATGGTCAAGGCCGTGTCGATGCAAACTATGGCGGTTTACCACACTATGAACCGAACAGTTTCAGCCAATGGCAAGAACAAGCTCAGTTTAAAGAACCACCATTAAAAATCAGTGGTGATGCAGATTATTGGGATTTCCGCCAAGATGATTCGGATTATTTCAGCCAACCACGCGCTTTATTCAATTTAATGAATGATACGCAAAAACAAGCACTGTTTGATAATACGGCGGGTGCAATGGGTGATGCACTTGATTTTATTAAGTATCGTCATATCCGTAACTGTTATGCATGTGATCCAGCGTATGGTGAAGGCGTGGCAAAAGCCTTGGGCTTAACTGTTGCAGATGCACAAGCTGCACGGGATAGCGATCCTGGTAAAGGTCATCCTGGTTTTCAATAAGTCTAGTTCAATAAAAGTCATTCAATAGAAACCGCCTTCGGGCGGTTTTTTATTTTGTATAAATGCACTATATTGAAGAAACTCCCAATTGCGAGTAAAGCCATGCAACAGAAAATTGAAGCGCTAATTCAACAACATGACATCATTTTATTTGATGAAATCTGTGTGTTATGTAATGGCTGGGCAAAGTTTTTAATCAAATATGATACACAGGCACAATTTAAATTAACTTCGGTGCAATCACCTTTAGGACAAGACATCTTAAGACATTACCAAATGCCCACTGAGCAATTTGATAGCATGTTGGTGATTAAAAATGGGCAAGCCTATAGTGAATCCACTGCGTTTTTAAAAGTGATTGAAAGCTTAGGACCACCCTTTTCATATTTAAAAATGGGGTACGGGATACCTAAATTTATCCGAGATTTTCTATATTGCCGAATCGCTTTAAATCGCTATCGTTTATTTGGTACAACTGCACAGTGTTTACTGCCTTCATCTAAAAATAAAAAACATTTTTTGGAACATAGCATTGATGCAAAATTCTAAAGTACTTCAGAATGCCTTATTGACCATTCATATTTCACTGGCTGTATTATGGTTTTATCAAGGGCTCATCCCTAAAATTATATATAAAGTCATCGAAGAGCAACAATTTTGGCAATTTACAGGGATTCAATTGTTGCCCATTCCTAGACTTATTGAACTCTCAGGATTTGGAGAAATAATATTTGGTGGATTATTTCTTATTTTTAGACAATCAAAGCTTCTGCATTATTTAAATATCATCGCGATGCTGTTGTTTTTACTGGTTGTTGCGATCGTTTATCCACACTATTTTGCGCGGGGTTTTAATCCTTTCATCATGAATACCGCAATGGCCACACTGTCTATTGTCGCAATTCAACTTCTCAATGCTCAAAAAGCCGAATAAACTTACATTCGCATATTTGTACCAAACTGCTCTTTCCATCCTTTGGTTTCAGTCGCAATTTGCTTGGCAAGTTTGCTTTTCACTTCTTGAATTAAGCGCGCCCGTTCCTGTCCATGCACAAATCGACCTTTATAATCACTTTGCATGGTTTGAATATATTCACTCAATGCACGTTGTTGTTGCTTAGTTTTTGGAGCGGTATGCAAAAATTGAAGGTATTCCTCATCTGGGTTTGTGCTAAGCGGATCACCCAAAATATCTTCAACATATAGTACAGCACTGACTAATTCCACTTTACCCTTTGCATCCACAGTATAGGTTTGTTTGCGCACACCATAAGGATAGGTCCAGAGTCCCTGCCGATCACCCGAAGCCCAGTAGCTATAAAAAATAATCTTATTATCTTTAATCTCATAATCACCCAATTCAATCTGGAGAATACTACAGTCACCCGTGGTTGAATAAATTGTATGCGTGAGCAGCTTTTTATTATCTCGATATAATTCAATATCTTTTCGTAATAAATCAACATCATCTTGATTCATCCCTGTTTTCAACTCAAAATTATTTTGATTAATTTGTATATTTTGAGTCTCAGCAAAAGCTGTACTAGATAATGCCAGTAACATCAATAAAGTTTGGATTATTTTCATTATTCATCTCCCTTGATTTTTCAATCAGGAATCAACACTATTTTTTAGTCTGGGTAAATACCCCCTAATCCTGACACAGCTTTTGCAAAACTGGAAGTATTTCACCTGCCTGACTAAAGGGTTGTGTCTGACGATAATGCTCGACCTTTTTAACCAGTTTATAGTTTTTATCATCCTGACTTTTAAACTGCTCAAGTCGTGTAAATGTCCGATCCTTACACAGTACTTGATAATAATTAATCATGTATTGCCTTTTTGGGTTCACACTTTTAACCCAAGCTTGAATAAGTTGATTCCCATCAGATATTGTGGTGATACTTTCAAAAAATTGATTATTTGAATTTTGATGAATTAATTTCCATTCATCACCCGTTTCCAAGTCATATTTTTCATTGAGAGGTTTGATACTCTCTGTATCATCTGCTGCTGGACTATCTTCTTCGGCTGTTGCCATAGTCATCTGATCTCCATCAGCACAAGGCTTATCTGAAACACAATCAGCCCCAGCCGCTTGAGTTAGGTCTATAGATTTTGCAGCAACTGAGCTCATCACCAAGCAAAACAACAAAGTACTCGATAAGATTTTTATCATTTTTAGTGTTCTCAATTTTTTAGCGCTCTCAATTTTTATGGCTCAATAAGACTCACTACACCACCAATTTACGGCCTTCACGAATACAGTAGAATGGATTAATCATTTTTGATGAATTCTTCATAGCCTTTTGTAAATCCTGCTCAGGCTGTTCCCGCGCTTCATCCGTCAATTGGAAAGTACGGTAATGAATTGCCAAAGAACGCTTGGCTTGTAAATCTAAATGCGCCTGAAAAGCATCTTGTGGATTCATGTGCATATATTTCATTAGCGCTCTTGGTTCATACGCACCGATTGGCAATAACGCAATTCGCGGTGAACCTAACCGTTTTTGAATTTCTTTAAAATGCGGTGAATACCCCGTATCGCCAGCAAAGAAGAAATGACCATGTTGCGATACCACAGAAAAACCACCCCACAATGCAATATTCTGATCACGTAAACCACGACCCGAGCCATGCTGTGCTGGGGTATAAATAATTTTTAAGTTTTTAAACAATGCAGATTGCCACCAGTCCATCTCAATCACATGGAACTCTTTAGGCAAGTAACAGGCATTGCCCAAACCTGTATAGATTGGCATGGCAAACTTGTTGTGTAGCCATCTTAAAGAGGCTAAATCCATATGGTCATAGTGATTATGACTGAGTAAAACTGCATGAATCTCTGGCAATTGTTCTAAAGCAATTCCAGCAGGAATCACACGTTTTGGTCCACGCCCATGTTTCGGACTAACATAGTCGGCCCAAACAGGATCAGTTAAAAAGTTATAGGGACCAATTTGAACCAGTACAGTCGCATGACTCACAAACCAGATTTGCCAATCATGTTCATCAGCATCTGGTCGATTCTGAGGTAATACGCGTGTTGCCGCATAGAATTCTGATGATTCTTTTTGGGTATCCACATTCCAAGTATATGATTTTCGGGTACCCAGCCATTTCATCAAATCCCAACGGCTACGCCCTTGTGGTTTACGTACTTCATTAAAGAACCGTTCACCATTGTGCTGATTTGAACCAATCACACTAAATACAGGTTTATACCATGTATGTGACAGACAATTTTCAGTATCAATTCGATAATGCAATTGTTGAACTTGCTGAGATGGAACAGTCTTATTTTGCATTGTGTTGTCTTGTACCGTTGTATCTTCAAGACGGACCATTGGCTCTTGTTTCGACATGATTACTCTAAACGCCCTTTCATTCTTTCAAGCCATACTTGCTGTGTTTGTGGCTTCACGAATAATGCCACGATTTCGGGATGAATACTTTTAATCTTTGCTTCAATTCTGTTCACACAGACTTCGATATCATCTGAAGTTAAACTATCTTTAAACTCTAAGCTTAAAGAAGCAATCACTTGATGTGCGCCCATTTGTTCAGTCAATACGCCATTTGCTGAATGTACGGCAGGATCTTCTTGAGCAATTTTCAATACATTATGACGCAGTTTTGGATCTGCTGTTTCACCCATCAACAACCCTTTGGTTTCCCGTGCCAAAAGCAAGGCTGATATAGCCAAGACAACACCAATCAGTACCGAAGCCACACCATCTAAAACGGGTAAATTAAACTGCTGAGCACAAAATATTCCAAGCAATGCAATGATTAAGCCAATTAGAGCTGCTGAGTCTTCAAATAAAACAGTAAAGGTTGTCGGATCTTTACTGCGACGGAATGCTTCAAAATATCCCATCTGACCTTTGGTCTTTTTAAATGTTTTCAACGCAATAAACCATGAAGCTCCTTCACAAAGCAGCGCAAACCCGAGTACCACATAGTTGACCAATGGGGATTGTATAACTTCTGGATGACGAATATGTTGAATACCCTGATAAATTGAAACTACCGCACCTAAAGCAAAAACCAACAGTGCAACAATAAAGGCCCAAAAGTATAACTCTCTTCCATAACCGAAGGGATGATGATAATTTGCAGGCTGTTGTGATTTTTTTAAACCATACAGCAATAAGATTTCATTTAAAGTATCTACGACAGAATGGACTGCCTCACTGAGCATCGCTGAACTATTTGTAATATAGGCGGCAACAAACTTAACCAGAGCAATGGCTAAATTGCCCAAAAGTGCTGCATATACAACAATTTTGTTGGAATCTGACATTTATTGTCCTGTTTTTTATCATCAAATACATCAATTTGATTTTTATAGCTGTCCTGCTTCATATTAGCGAAACTATCTGTGATTTTTCTTTATTTTTTGTTGTTTTTCACAATTGAGTGAATCTTTTATGGAACCCAATTTAACCAATATTCTAAATACTCCGTCGCAGTCTCATCCACAATTATTGAAAATTTGGGAAGCTTCTGTGCGTGCGACTCATGACTTTTTAAATGAACAACATATTTTACAAATTAAAACACTCATCATTCAGCATCATTATTTTGATCATGTGCAGTTGTTTCATGTGGAACGTGAAGGTCAAATCACTGGGTTTATGGGACTGGCTTATCAAAAGATTGAAATGTTATTTATTGACCCTAATTTTTTTGATCAAGGCATCGGTTCAATGCTCATTCAAAAAGCTTTTGAGTTAGGTGCACATGAAGTAGATGTCAACGAACAAAATATTCGTGCTTTGGAGTTTTATAAGAAACATAACTTCCAACAAATTGCGCGTTCAGAACTTGATGCTGAAGGTAATCCATTTCCAATTTTGCATTTAAAATTAAAGAAGCCATCCGTCTAAACGTTTTGAGATAAAGCGATATCAAAAACATCAGCATGAACGCTCTCATCAACTCTAGAATCTCTAGATACATAAAGCTGACTTTACCCAATCTCAAAGTCAATTTTATGAAATTCTCAGTATAATCATGTCTATAAGACAGATTAAAACAACTTAAACCAGTGCAATCAAACACTTTTCAAGTGTTCGTTCATATAAATTAATGAAAGTCTTGATATCAATTCTTTCATTCCTGCAAGTACGCTTTTGACAAGCAAGAGCCATAGATAAATTGATTCAACTTTGTACAAATGATTGCTTCTAGGCTAGAGCTTAGAGAAATATTTTTTTATTTTTATTAAGATATTTTATAGATTATTCACCATGTTATTTTCTATATTAAAATAACAATGAATTTTAAAAGTTCATTTATTTTCTAAATACTATAATCATCTTCACCTGACAGTTGTTTATAGATTATACTATTATAAAATATTAGTAAGACATTTTTTGGATTATTCTTTGGACGCGTTATATGGAATTACGACATCTGAGATACTTCATTACTGTGGCTGAAGAACTAAACTTTAGCAAAGCAGCACTGAGACTTTATACGGCACAACCCTCACTCAGCCAACAGATCAAAGATCTTGAAGAAGATGTCGGTGTTCGACTGTTAAATCGGACAAAGCGTAAAGTTGAACTTACCGAAGAAGGCGCTGTTTTCCTTGAACAAGCACGCTTAACCTTAGCGCAAGCCGATAAGGCTGTTGCGATGGCCAGACAAGTTTCCAAAGCCAAACAGCAATTGTTAAGGATTGGGTTTGTGCCCGTTGCTGAAATGAAAATTTTCCCTTATGTATTGCCTAATTTAAGGGTACAAAATCCTGATCTCAAAATTGAGTTATTTAACTTAAATAACCTTGAACAAATACGTGCAATGAAAAAGGGTGAGCTAGATATCAGCTTTAGCAGACACAATTTTCATAATGAAGAATTTGAAAGTAAATTTGTGCTGCGTGAGCCGTTAATTGTTCTTTTACCCAAAGACCATCCTTTAGCAAAGCATGAACGTATCCCTGTTAAAGCATTAAATGCTATCGACTTTATTATCCCTGCCGAAGAACAATCCAGCACCTTACATAACACCATTTTAGAATTTGCCAAACACAACAATATTGAATTGAATATCGTCCAAAAAGCTGACAATATTTTACTGAATATCAACTCAGTTGGAGCGGGCTTAGGCTGTACAATTTTGCCGAGTTATATTGCGCCATTGACCACCAGTAACACCGTCATTCGACCTTTAGATATTGAACTGCCCTATCTAGACTTGTATGTGAGTTATCGAAAAAGTGCTGGCTCGGTTGCTATACAAAAGTTCATCGAATTATTAACCAAAGTATTTTACTTGGATATCAATCATTTAGAGCAAGAATAAGAGCACTGCTCCAAAATTGACCACAGCATTGTTTTTTAAATAGGACGGCTTAAACACATAAAACTTATGTCCATTTTTTTACGCAAATACATCTCAATTTTTAACTTAGGCGGTGTCCATCATGATAGGACGTGCATTTCATCAATTTCGATCAGGTATACAGTCTCGCCCATACTTCTTTATTAGTTTTCTACTCACTGCAGTTGTATATATGGGGATGTCTTTTGGTACAGATTGGCAGTGGTCAACCAATTTGTTATTCAGTTGGAATATTGCCATTTTGATTTATCTCATCCTAACGATGAAAATGCTCTGGGCAACCAATCAAGCGCATATTTTAAAGCGTGCTCAACAGCAGGATGCTAGCAAATGGATCATTTTGCTGTTGGTTGTGCTCTCACTCATCATGTGCTTTATTGCCATTATTATTGAACTGGCACATTTGCCCGATGTGACTGGAATTAAAGCAGGACATATCGCTTTAGCGATTTTTACCATTATTTTTGCATGGTTATTTATGCATACCATTTTTGCTATTCATTACGCACATGACTTTTATTTGGCCGTAGAGAATCGACAGGATGGAGGATTGGACTTTCCGAAAACCCCTAAGCCAACCTATCCTGAATTTTTATATTTTAGTTATGTCATTGGTACTTCTGCACAAACTGCAGATGTATCTATCACTTCTCGCTCAATGCGAGTTTTAAATATTCTACATATCCTTTTGGCATATGGATTTAACACGACGATTTTGGCGATCTGTATTAATGTTGCTGCAGGTTTTATTTAACAGAAGTAAAAAATAGTGGGATTAACACCAAAATCCAATCTCCAAAGTTTTTTATAATTTTCTGCGCTTGAATATGACTAAAAACCTCAATACAAACCCAGTATGAGATCATGCTAAGTTTGCATCGTCTTGATGATTTAGTAGCTAAAAAGCACTTGATTATTTCTTAAGTTTTTTCTGCTTTTGATTGAATTAAGATACTTTTCAATTGCAGGATGGCTTTCAATCTCTGCCATCTTCAATTGCCAAAATAGCATGGAGCCAACAAACACATCGGCTACCGTAAATTGCTCACCACATAGATAAGGTTGAGCCTGCTCCAAGCCCTGAATTAAAGCCGTATAGCTGTCCTGAAAGTTTCCATAGCCAATATGCATTTTTTGTTCATCGGTAACCTCAACCTTTAATGCGCGATCCGTTGTGGCTGCATCCCACGGTCCAGCAGCAAAGAATAACCAACGGAAATACAAACCACGTTTTGGATCATCCAGCGCTGGTGCAAGCCCTTGATCAAAAAACTTATCTGCCAAATAGGCGCAAATTGCAGGCATTTCATAAATCACCACATCGCCATCGACTAAGGTGGGTACTTTGCCAAATGGGTTAATGTTTAGATAAGATTCCGACTTCATTTCAGTGTGATAAGCCAACTCAATTTTTTCAAATTCAGCCCCCAGCTCAATCAGTAGCCATTCAATAACAAGACCTCTAGACTGCGCGTTGCTATATAGTTTTAAGCCCATTTTTCCATTCCTTTATAGTGGTGTATTGAATATAAAGGGCGGCTGTGTCAGTTTTTGTCAGGAGCTTTTTAGCATGGATTTTTTTTGCAGCTCTTTTTGCCACCATGCCTGAAAAAGATGGCGCTTAAACTCTGGGTAAATGATTTCAGTCACATTTAATTTTTGTATACGATCTAAACGAAAATTTCGAAAATCTTCACGTAATTCACACCATGCAGCCAACAGCATTTTGTCATTGAAATATCCTAAAACAAAAGGCCAAAGCATACGGGTAGAAATATTTTGTTTTTCATCTAAATAATGCACTTCGATCTTGACCTGATATCGAATAGCTAGACGTACTTGTTCGACAATTTTTTCGTCAACCACAAGCCAATGGTTGATAGACCGAAGCATGGTTTCATCAATCAGCTCTTGTTTATTCTTGGGCAATACTGCATTAAGTTTGGCCAAAACTGAATGTGCAGCATTTTTCAATGCTGGATCTGGCACTGACCTTAACCAATGCAATGCCAAGAACACTGCTTCGACTTCTGTTTCATCCAAACTCATCGGAGGCAGTAAAAAGTTTTCTTTCAGCTGAAATCCTAAGCCCGCACTGCCCTCAATATTAACACCTTGGTCACGTAAACTTTCAATATCCCGATAAACACTTCGGACACTAATCTCCAAATGTTCTGCTAAGCATTGCGCGGTAATGGGATAACGCTGTTCACGTAAAAGTTGTAATAAAGTGAGTAATCGAATAGAGCGGCTCATGGTCAATTTTTTTATTATAACTCGTTGGTTTTATCTAAGTTTACGCTGAGAGCAATCTGCAAACAGCGTAAAAGCAACTAAGCAACTTCAGTTGCCTTAAGCTGTTGAGTTAAAAACTGATGTAAATGATCGACGTTATCCGCGATCGTCAGCGGATTAAAACGCTGTAATACATCAATCGCATGTACTCCATAACTCACCCCAACACGTGGCATAGCAATATTCTGTGCCATTTCTAAGTCATAAGATGTATCACCCACCATAATGGCTTGCTCCGCCTGAATTCCAGTATAATCTAAAATTTCAGCCAACATCAATGGATCGGGTTTGGATTTGGTTTCGCTGGCCGCACGGGTGATCTCAAATAAATTCTGACTCTGGGTCTGAGCCAAAACACGATCTAAACCACGACGGCTTTTTCCTGTTGCGACTGCCAATTTGATATTTTGATTTTTTAAATCATGCAACATTTCAGAAACGCCAGCGAACCACAAATCATCTTTGGAATGCTCAACATAATGATCACCATAGCATTTTAAAATTTCAGTATGTAACTCTGGAACTTGAGGAAATAACACTTGAGCAACTTCAGGCAACCCCAAACCAATAATACTTTTCGCAGCATCAGCTGTTAACGGCTGCTCAAATTCTTTTGCAGCCACCAACAAACTCGCCACAATTTGCCCAACTGAATCAAATAAAGTGCCATCCCAATCAAAAATGATAAGCTTTACAGGTTTTTGCATGAATTATTTCCAATATTTGCTCAGTGTACGCATGACTCATTTTTAAATCTTATACGCTTTACATGACAAGCTAACGCATTTTTAAATACAAAGGGAACTTTTCATATAACAAGTTCCCTTTGTGTAAAAGATAAACTGAGCAGCAAGATAGAATCAATCTTTCTTTTGTGCTCTTAATTGTGCAACCAAGCTTTGCATATCTTCCGGTAAAGGCGCTTCAATCACAGGATAACCTGGAATTTCTAATCGCATCGCATGTAAGCTTAATCTCCGAGCTTTTGGTCCACGATATTCTGTTTCATGACCGTACTTATCGTCACCCACCAAAGGATGACCAATACTTAAGCCATGCACACGAATTTGATGGGTACGACCCGACAATGGAGAAGCATAGACCAATGTTGCGTGCATAAAGCGCTCTGCCACTTTCCATTGTGTCTTAGATTCTTTACCTTCATCTGAAACACGTACACGACGTTCACCATTGGACAATTCATAGCGCAATAAAGGTTGATTAATCAACTGTTGGTCTAAGCTCACTTGACCTTTGACAATTGCAGCATAGGTTTTTTTAATTTTATGCTCACGCAACAAGTCTTGTAGCGTTTTCAAGGTGCTACGTTTTTTACTCACCATCACCAGACCTGAGGTATCACGGTCAATACGATGAATCAATTCCAAATATTTTTTACCTGTCGCCGCACGTAAGCCTTCAATTAAGCCGTATGCCACACCGCTTCCGCCATGTACTGCAATTCCAGAAGGTTTATTGATCACCAATAAACCTTCATCCTCATACACCACACGGCTAAGCAAGCTTTGAGCAACTTTATCGGATACAGGTACATCAGTTTCATCTTTTTGCTCGAAGCGAATAGGTGCAACACGGATTTGATCGCCAATTGCCAGCTTAGTTTCTGCTTTTATACGCTTTTTATTGACCCGTACTTGGCCTTCACGAATTAAACGATAAATACGGCTTTTCGGCACACCTTTCAGGCGAGTAAATAAGAAATTATCGATGCGCTGGCCTTCTTGATGCTCGTCTACTTCAAACCAAGTTACATTTTGCCATTGTTGCGTAGAATTCATACAGTTAGGTGATCCAATAAAAAACTAAAATTTGATTAAAAACTGATCATTTAGACTATGCTTTTCATACAAAATAAGCATATAGCCCATAGGCAGATGATTCAAGGTTTGCTATAGTCAGCGCACGGATACCACCGTAAGTGAAATTTAGTGCCACCCTTTTTTAAAAATGAAAGCGTGACACATACGATAAAATTCACGACAGATGCGGAAAGGTCCCAAAAGAATATGCCGACGCCGAAGGCTTTATTATATCGGCAAAAAGACAAACTGTTGCGTTTAATTGTACTTAAAGTACAGAAATCAGTTTGTTTAAAAATATATGTCGCCAACCCAGACGTTGGTTTTTAAACATAAACTGATGCACATCAGGCAAGTCGCTGTAGAGTGTTATTCAGGACATAAGTGTTTGAGGCATTGGAACTGCACAATTTGTAAAGGTACGATGATAATTCCGTATCAAGACGCTCTCACAAAAGTTGAGATGCTCTTCGAGCAATGTGATAGTGAAAGACGAATCAAATCAGTCATCCAATGCACCACTTAAGTGCCAGTGAAAACCTCAAAACTTTAATCGTGCAAAGATTAAAGAAGTATTGCAGCATCAATACAGGCATCAAACCCAACCTTGCTCAAAACAAGTGGGTAAATTACTCAAATCATATTGGATGTATCCGTGATTTGGGCATTGATCCAATATTTTAGATGTTCGCTTCACTTAAAAAGATAGCGAGTTGTTGGTGTGAATCACTATTAGGTGTTACACCCATGAAACGTATGTTGATTAATGCAACACATGCCGAAGAAGTTCGCGTTGCACTCATCACTGGTCACCGTCTTTACGATTTCGATTTAGAAAACCGTACACGTGAACAAAAGAAAGCCAATATCTATAAAGGCCATGTCACTCGCGTAGAGCCTTCTCTAGAAGCTGTATTTGTAGAGTATGGAGCAGGTCGTCAAGGTTTCTTGTCGATGCGCGAAATTGCCAATACTTATTACAAGGCAGATCCTCGCCAAACTTCAAATATTCGTGAACTCATCACTGAAGGCACAGAACTTCTCGTTCAAGTTGAAAAAGAAGAGCGTGGCAACAAAGGCGCGGCACTTTCAACCTATATATCTCTTGCTGGTCGCTATTTAGTATTGATGCCGAACAATCCGAAAGGTGGTGGTATTAGCCGTCAAATTTCGGGTTCAGTTCGTGAAGAACTTAAAGAAATGTTGGCGTCATTAAATACCCCACGTGGTATGAGCGTGATTGTTCGTACAGCAGGGATTGGGCGTTCACAAGAAGAACTTCAACTTGACCTTCAACATTTGCTAGATCTTTGGGCTCAAATCCAAGGTACTGCAAACTCTGGTCCATCACCAATGCTTGTTCATCAAGAAGCGGGTGTTGTGACACGTGCTATCCGTGACTATTTACGTGATGATGTTGCAGAAATTTTAATTGACTCAGAGCAAGCCTATAACGAAGCCTATAACTTTGTTAAAGCGGTTATGCCAAATCAATTGGATAAGTTAAAAACCTATACTTTAAATGAACCGTTATTTGCGCATTTTGGTATTGAAAGTCAAATTCAAACAGCTTATGAACGTGAAGTTAAACTTCCTTCAGGCGGTTCAATTGTGATCGACCAAACTGAAGCACTTGTTTCAATTGACATCAACTCAGCGAAATCAACACGTGGGCATGATGTAGAAGAAACTGCACTCAGTACCAATTTAGAGGCAGCGGAAGAAATTGCTCGCCAATTACGTTTACGTGATATTGGTGGTTTGGTTGTGATCGACTTTATCGATATGACCAAAGAACGCAACCAACGTATGGTTGAGGCCAAACTTCGTGAAGCGACGCAAAGTGATCGTGCCCGTATCCAGTTCGGTCAATTATCTCGTTTCGGTTTAATGGAAATGAGCCGTCAACGTTTACGCCCATCTCTTGAAGAAGCTACTGGTTATGTATGCCCTCGCTGTCATGGCACAGGCATGGTGCGTGATTTACGCTCACTTTCTCTTTCAATTATGCGTAAAGTTGAAGAGATAGCATTACGTGAACGTCAAGGTGAGGTTCAAGTTGAAGTGCCTGTTGAAATTGCAGCATTCTTGTTGAATGAAAAGCGTCACAGTCTGGTTTACTTAGAACAAACGTCAAATGTTCGTGTGACTGTATTGCCACATCCACATTTAGAAACTCCACATTACGAAATCTCATATAACCCTGAAGGTTTTGCGCCAACAAGCTATGAGCGTACTGAAGCTACACGTTCAAGCGAAAAAGAATTGGGCTATGAGTCATCTGAGTGGCATTTGGAAGAAGAGCAAACGCAACACAATACTGCACCGGCTCAAGCGCAAAACAATAAGCAAAATAGAAAACAACAACCTGCTCAACCACAAAAAGTTCAACAAACGGTTCAAGCACAAGTTGCTCAACCAGCTTCAAGCCCATGTGCTTGGTTAGAAAATCTGTTTGTCCAAAAGCAAGCGGCAACAGTTGACCAATCACGTTCTGCAAACAATGCAGCTGCGGCAATTGAACAAATGATTAATGGCGGTGCTATAAGCCGTGGTCAATTTGGTCAAGTGAATAATAATGTTGCTCCAACAGCGATTGAAGCTCAGGTTATTCCTGAAACCAATGCTTATCTTTCACATGCACCTGTTCAAAAACAAGAACCGCGTGAATATGAAAAACAGGGCGAGAAAGAAGAAAGAGCGCCGCGTAACAACAACAATAAAAACAAAAATCGTAACAAGCATAAAGAGCCACGTGAACAAAATACTGATCAACATCAAGTGATTGAAGAAGTGGTTCAGGTGCCTCGTCAAGAGCAACGCCAAGAACAGCGTCAGGAACAACGTGATCAACGTCGTCAGCAAAAGCAGCCACGTCAACAGCATGATCAAAATGCTGAAGCAACCCCTGCTGAACAAGCGGTTCCACGTCGTGATCGTAACCATCAGCAACGTCCAAACCGCCCAAATCGTCATCGCGATAGCAGCGTGTTTAATGATGAGCAACAACAAGCGCCAAATAACAATGCGCCAGTAGAGCATAATCAAACTCAAGAGCAACAACCTAAAGTTGAACTCATTGACACACCGAAGCATGCAGCTCTTGAAACAGCTTTAGTGGTCAATCTTGATCAAGCTCAAAGTGAAATTGTGGCATTAAACCCGCAACAAGTTGCTGCGCCAGCAAGCAACAAACCGAAGCGCCATGATCGCAATGAAAAAGCTGAAACTGTTGCTAAAGCACCTCGCACTGTAGACGCTCAACCAACTATTGCGCCTGCTGTAGAAAGTCAGACCGTAACTACTGAAGCAAAAACACCTGCAGCAGAGGTTCGAGTAGAACAGCCTGTGCAACGTGCCAGCAATGACCCGCGTCAAAAACGCCGTCAACAACGTGATGCTGCTCAAGCAAAAGCAACAACCCCTAAAATCGCACCATCTCAAGTACCGACATTAAATCAGTACACAGTGGGAACTTTGATTCGTCATGTTTATGGTGATGACTGTGCGGTATTGATTGAACAGTTTGGATTAATTCCAACATTCAATCGTGCATTGGTTAAGTTTACTGAAGAATATTCAGCGACCTTAACTGTGGAAGAAAAGACCGATGTACAAACCAAGCAGCCTGTAACACGTGATGTTGCTATCTCTAAAGCAGCGCCAGAAGCACAACCTGCTGATGTCTTAGACTTAACGCCACCAAAGCCTGAGAATGATCGCCGTGTAGCGAATGATCCTCGTGAACGTCGTCGTTTAGCAAAACAAGCAGCTGTACAAGCAAAGCAAGAGCATCAAGCTGAACTTGAGCAACAACCAGAAGAAGTGGAAACTGAGACTCAAGCAAGCCCAGTTGAAGCAGCACCTGTGGTTACTCAAAAAGAAGAAGTGCAAGCTGAAACACCCGTAGAAACTACAGTTGAAACAGCGCCTGCGGAAGTTGAAGTGGTCAAAGAAGCCCCAGCTAAGCCAGTTGAAAAAGCAATTGTTGCAACTGAAAAGGCGAAAAAGCCACAACAATCACTTGCTTTAGATACGACTGCTGAAGTTGGCATAGATGAAGATGCCCAAAAGGCAGACAATGTGGCAACAGAGGAAAAACCGGCCCGTCCTCGTCGCCCTCGTGGCCGTCCGCCAAAAAAAGCGACACCACCAGCGGATGAGTAATGTGTAAAAATTTGCTTAAAATGTAGCGATTAAAGAGAACCTAGTCATTTCGATGGCTAGGTTTTTTTGCTATTTTGAAGAGATTATCAGGACATTTGTCAGATTAGGTTGATTGCACTAGTCTTATACGATTAAAAAGACAAATGTAATGTGAGTCGATGATACTCTAAAAATTGTATTGGATTACGAAAAATAAATAGGATTGATATGAGTCAAACAACACAGGCCGATCTCATCGGATTTACTGATGTCGCAGAGCGCTTACCACAGCTCATCAATAAGCTTCCCAATATCCTGACTGGACTTAAACAAGCTTATATCAGAACACCCAATACGCCTGCTGGGCTAGGTCTTGCTTTTGAACGTGCTGTAAAACGCAATCCTTATGGTGATGCGTTATTATTTGAAGATCAACGCTATAGTTATAAAGAGCTGAATAACTGGGCCAATCAAATTGCACACTTTTATCTTTCTATTGGCATAAAAAAAGGCGATGCGATCACGGTGATGATCGAAAATCGTCCTGAACTGATTGCGACCGTGATTGCACTGGCAAAAATTGGCGTAACAACAGCTTTAGTCAATACCTCACAAACAGGTAAAGTGTTGACACATAGTATCAACTTGGTCAATCCTGTTGCGGTGATCGTCGGTGAAGAATGCCGTGCTGCGGTAGATGAGATTCGTCAAGACTTAAACATTGCTCTAGACCGTTTACATTGGTTTGCAGATCAAAATACAATGCAAGAACCAGGTACAGCACCTCAAGGCTTTATCAATCTCGCTGAAAAAATTCAACAATTTCCAAAATTCAATCCTTCGACTACACAAAGTGTCAAAGGGAAAGATGGCTTGTTTTATATCTATACCTCTGGCACAACCGGTTTACCTAAAGCTGTGGTATTTACCAACAGTCGTTGGACATTGGCCTACGGAACATATGGTCATGTCTTAAACTTAGGTGAAGATGACGTGATGTACTGCACTTTACCGCTTTACCATGCAACAGGTATGGTAGTGTGCTGGTGTGGTGCAATTGCAGGCGGTTCAGCTTTGGCAATCCGTCGTAAATTCTCTACCTCTGCATTCTGGTCTGATGTCAAAAAGTTTAATGCGTCGGCAATTGGTTATGTCGGTGAACTTTGCCGCTACCTCATGGATGCACCTGCTTCAGAACTTGATCATACGCACCGTGTCACTAAAATGATTGGTAATGGTATGCGTCCAAATATTTGGGGCAAATTTAAAGAACGCTTTGGTATCGAAGAAATTTTAGAACTTTATGCCTCTAGTGAAGGAAATGTAGGCTTCAGTAATGTTTTTAATTTTAACAATACTGTTGGCTTCTCACCTACACCTTATGCCATCGTCCAGTTTGATAAAGAAAAAAATGAAGCCATTCGCGACAGTCATGGTATATGTCAAAAAGTCAAAAAAGGTGAAGTAGGCTTATTGATTGGTAAAATCACCAAGCGTTCCCCTTTTGATGGCTATACAGATCCTGAAAAGAACAAGTCAGTGATCATGAAAGATGTCTTTAAAAAGGGCGATTCTTACTTTATTACTGGTGACTTGGTTCGTGATATTGGTTTCCGACACGCTCAATTTGTCGATCGCCTTGGTGATACTTTCCGCTGGAAAGGTGAAAATGTTTCGACCACTGAAGTTGAAAATATTTGTAGTGAATACCCTAAAATTACAGAAGCTGTAGTTTACGGCGTTGAAATTCCAAATACCAATGGTCGAGCAGGTATGGCTGCCATTACTTTACATGATGGGGAAGAACTGACTGAACAGGATTTAAGCCAGCTTGCGGCCGAGTTTAAAAAGAACTTGCCAGCCTATGCAGTTCCAGTATTTTTACGTATCCAACAAATTGTAGAAACGACGGGTACATTTAAATATCAGAAAAATAAATTAAAGGAACAATCCTTTAATCCTGAAAAAACCTCTGATCGTATATTGGTATTACTGCCAAGTGCCAATGCCTATTGCGATGTCACTCCAGAGGTTTTTGCCAATATTGAAGCTTATAAATACCGTTTCTAAACTAAAAGCCCTGATTTCAGGGCTTTTTTAGTTCATTTTGTGTTATTTATAACCGAACGTTGCAAACTTTCTTAATTTTTACTTGCGCTCTATCAATATCTTGCTAAAATACGCTCCATCAAAACAAAGTGGTGTTTAAAAACTTTTTAGTTTTCTTGCACTACATATTCAAGCCTAGCTTGGATGAAGGTTCAGGGTCGTTAGCTCAGCTGGTAGAGCAGCGGACTTTTAATCCGTTGGTCCCGCGTTCGAATCGCGGACGACCCACCACTTAATTGTTTTGACCTGTAAATGGATAGCGATAGAAAATTTTCAATTTTCACAAATATCGAGTAAAGCACTGCTTTACACGTCCTCACTCAGGGTCGTTAGCTCAGCTGGTAGAGCAGCGGACTTTTAATCCGTTGGTCCCGCGTTCGAATCGCGGACGACCCACCATCTTTATGTTTTAACCTGTAAATAGATACCGATAGAAAATTCTCGATTTTCACTAATGTCGGGTAAAGCATTGCGCTTTACACATCTCGCTCAGGGTCGTTAGCTCAGCTGGTAGAGCAGCGGACTTTTAATCCGTTGGTCCCGCGTTCGAATCGCGGACGACCCACCATTCTTTCTTAGGGCTTCTTTCTGTACGGTTAAAGTACTACAATAGAAACGAAACCTGCAAATATTCCGACCAAAACCAAACATCTGCATTAGATGCTTCGCCACCCTTGAAAATTTTGCTTCATCATTTGTTCTCGTTTAACTATGGCTTAGACACGTTCAGGGTTGTTAGCTCAGTTGGTAGAGCAGTAGACTCTTAATCTATTGGTCGTGGGTTCGAACCCCACACAACCCACCAGATTTTTAACAAACTTATCCTCATTAAAATAAGTCCACTTAAATTTTTTACAACAGCACGATGTCATCAAATTTATTGTTTTATCATTCAATCAATACTAAAAATTAATACTCAAAAATATAAACTTAAATTTGAGTCAACTGATTCAACTATAAATAGCCAAACCTACAATCGTAATCAAATGACACAACCCAACCAGATCGTAAATCAATCACGTATATTAGCGTGACACAGATTTTCAAGAATTGCCTGAATCTTACTATTTTCCATAGATGTTATGGACATAAGGAATCTATCCCATAATTAAAAAAGTTATAACCAATCTGAGAATTGGGTTAAATTTTATATTCAGTATCAGGCCCTAAGTTTTTTTAAATTAGGGCTAAAAGAGACTGAATAGTGTAGTAGTTACTCCATCGCAAAGAAATCAAAATTATTTATGAAATCACCTTAAAATTTCAAATCAAGATCATCTAATATTTTGAAAAAATTAAGGCCAGAATAACCATGAACAAATTAAAGAAAAAGTATCCCAAGCCTGTATTTGTTCAATATTCAATATCGATATATACATCTGCTTGAATATCACTTGAATTGAGTAAAACAATGGGTTAAAAACCAATCAACAATCTGTAGTTGAAAAATGACGTTTAAATAAAAAGAATTTTTACGAAAAGTAAATCAATATGATTAAACCAATAATTTTATCGGTAATACTGACAACAATGGTAACCCATTCTGCTGTGTCCACAGAAATGGAACATGCAGCGGGTCTTAGCTTAAGTGGTTATGCCGCACTCGCAACAGACTACGTTTCCGTGGTCTAACCAATCTAATGATCCTACGCTACAAGGAAGCTTTGTACTGTCACATGACTCGGATTTATACGGTGGAATCTTTACTGCCGATACGGACTTCGGTGATTCAGCATCACTACATTTTGAATTTACCTCATATATTGACTATAACACGGCATTAAATTGATCTAAACAAATTAAACCTCTACTAGATTTGAGCTATAACCCATTTAACTACCTAGGTTGGTCAGATTGAGCATGGCATGAGTTTTCAGCACGTTTAACATTTGATAACGTATTTTGGGGTAAAGATAGTCTCTTAACCCATATTAATTATAGTAATGACTAAATTGAATTTATAGGTCATGCATAGAACTTAACCTTAGGCTATTCAGTACTATTGGCTGAAACAGGTTTTGGTCTGACTTCAAGTATTGGTTATTCTATCATTCTAGATAAAGGCTCATTGTTTGATCTTATTTTTGATTGTTTAGCTTTTCAATTATCAATTATTTAACTACTAATATTTTAATTATCAAATTTCTTTAACACATAGGCTTTTGTTGGTGCGGTATGGTGTTGACTAAAATAGAGCCGATTTTCTTCAGTTCCATTAATAATTTTATCAATATCCATCACCAAATCATTTTGTTCATCCACTTTATAATAGAACTGGATCCCTTCAATTCGGTTAATCACGATTTCATGATTTAGCTCATCATAGATCCAAGTATTTTTTTGATAAGCACGATTCGATTTTATATCATTATTTTCGTATGTTATTTTCCCCATATAAACAAAGGTGCGATGTGCAGTGCCGTCTGGAAGTAAGTTAATAATAAACTCTGCACTGCCTTTATCACATTTGGCGAATGGATCTTCACAGCTCATTTGTACATGATAACGCCCCACAAATGCCTCAGCTTTTGTAGGAAGTTCCCCACTTTGCTGATCTTGACTCTGCATATCTACTACAGCAGGTAGAGTTGCTTGACCCGCAAGGTCTGTTAGTTTTTTTCCTTCGCTTGAATGAGCATGTTGCGGTGTTTCTTGTAACGCAAGCTCACTCGATGAATTTTGTGTGTCAGATGTACCTTGTTGTTTATCATTTGATTTTGAGGAATCACAAGCACTCAGTACTGTACAAATACTGATACCTAGAATTCGAAAAAAATTTACTTTATGAAAAGTTAAATACATAAATCCAAATAACCCAATTGCACAGCACCAGCAACATCAAATATTAACCTACGTATATATTATTGTGTTACACCAGTTCTCGAAATCTTAATGATGTATTTTTTACAAAAGTATAAAAAACGTATTTGTCTCAACCACCCACTACAGAGGTTTGGACACTTTTTACATTATTTTTAATGATTTAAGTGGCCCTGTTACACAGTCTTAACAATTTTAATCGGTGATTCACTTGAAGAATCAAACAGAAACGCCACTATTTAATAATATAAATTCATTTTTAAATTTTTAATCATGAATGATGATGAATTATTTTAAGGAGATTTAAATGGCCAATTCTGGTTTATATCGTTCAAGCCGTCACAATATGATCGCCGGTGTAATGGGCGGTATTGCTGAACGTTTTGGTTGGAATGTAACATTGCTGCGAATTATTTTCGTGATCGTTTCATGTTTGAGCGCAGCTTTTCCAGGTATTCTGGTGTATTTGGTGCTTTGGTTAATTATGCCCAAACAAAAATTGCAGCTAAATGAACCGCAAAGCTATGAGCGCCCTGTACGAACTATTTATGAAGAGAAGACCCATTAATTGAATTTGATTTAAAGGTATTACCCTTTTCAGCTACAACAGTTCCCCCAAACTGCTGTAGCTTTTTTTATATCGCATCTTTTTATAGTATCATTGTGCATTATTTAGTTGTTGCTGCAATGCTGCGATCATATCTGCGCGACTAATGATCCCGACCATTTTTTGATGATCAACTACAGGGATATAATTAAAAGAGCGTTCAACGAAATAAGGCACCAAGTCTTGAATTGGTTGCATCGGCTGTACAGTGACCACTTGTCGATTCATAATTTGTTTGACCAAATTTTCCCAAGGGGCACGAGCATCAGCAGCGCGTTTAAACCATTCTACAATTTCATACAATGCCAATGTACCAACCAACTCCCGATCAGTATTGATCACTGGCAAACTCATCAAATTCACACGTTTAAACTTCTCTAAAGCTTGATGAATATCATCTTGCTCATCTAGGCTCATGACATCTTTGCTCATAATATCTTGGCAAAGGTATTGATGTACTGCCCTTGCATTGGCCTTTTCTTGTGCTTCTAAAATGATTTTTTGTAAGTCATACTCACTAATATCTAAAAGCTGTGTCTGTTGTTCTAACACATCTTGAATATCTTGCGGTTGAATGGTGACTTTCTGTGTCGGCGTTGGATCCTTAGAACGTGTATTGAGCTGTGCAACTTGTGGATATTGCTTTCCCAACATACGATTAAAAATGATCGCAATCACCAGCAGCAAGACTGAATTAAGTAATACTGGGTAAAAGATAAATTGATAACCCAACTGATGAATAGAAGCGCCACCCAACACGGCAGTAATCGCCACCGCACCACTTGGCGGATGCAATGAGTCTGTACTCATCATCAAGAAGATCGACAATGCAACAGCAACACTAAATGCCTCGGTTGGATTGGAAATAAAGATGGTACAAGTCACGCCGACTAAACCTGCGATGGTATTCCCCACCACCATATTCCAGGGTTGTGATAAAGGGCTTGCGGGTACAGCAAAGAGCAATACCGAGGACGCGCCCATCGGTGCGATATACCATGCATTAAATCCACCGAGTACATACCAACTGACCAATGATGACACTGCTAATCCAAGCAGTGCACCAACACCACAGACTAAACGATCTTTTAGCGGTAAAACTTTAAAATTGGGTTTTAAGGTATTTAACCATTCAAGTTGCGTATGAAACACGACAGTCCTGCGCTTTAACACGTTTTAAAGTGTGAATTATACGATGTTGTGATTATAAGATATATTTATTATCTATCTTAAATGGATAAATTTTCCAAGGATATTTCTCATCCACTGATTTTTCACTGAGCATATTCAGTCAATTGATCAAGTCTTTTCCCATATTCTTGCATTGGACAAAACTCATACATGGGTGAACCAATATAGCTTCCAGCATTTTGGCACTCCTGATCAACATAAGCTTTCCATAAGCGTTGTGATTTCATGATATCGTTATAACGTTCTTGCTGATGGTCTATCTGGCTCTGTTTTTTGATCTGATCGAGAACTTTGACAATTTCCTTTTCATAATATGCCCTACTCTGATTACTACACGATTCAACCACAGCATTGTTGATGTTTCCTAAAGCCAGTTTTTCGATAGTTTGTTCAACACATTGGTTATATACATCGGGTGAAGCAACACTCTGTTCTGCATAAGCCGATATTGAACAAATAGTTGTAGATAAAATCATCATGATTATGCATGCTTTTATCATATTTATTCCTTTATTGTTTTGATCATGACTCAATATAGCAATAAATCGATTTTAAAGGCTTTGTTTTTAGCACCCAGTCTGAGCTTAATCCTATTGGTCGCGTTTTTCCTTTTTATGAATCATCAATATGATATACAGTCTCTACTCACAATATTTGGTATTAGCTTAATCGTTTATCTGATTTATTGCGTTATAGTCATTCCAGTTGCTTATGTCATTTCACTTTGGCTTGCACATCAGTATTGGCTTAATTTTTTCAGTATTTTCGTCGGTTCACTATTGATGTGGTTAATTGTCAACATCATTGGCTATCTTGTTTTTACTGGATCATTGCCTACACCACTATGGAAACTATTGAGCGATTGGTTTTTTTATGCAATTTCTGTATTTGCAGGGTGCTGTTATTGGGGTTTATTAAAAGTATTTTCCAGACCATCATTCACGACTCACGATAATGTAGATAGAACTGATTACTAAAAATCTCCTCTGGATCATATTTTTTCTTCAAACTAAAAAAAGCATCCGTTTGCGGATAGGCTAAACGCATCTTGTCGCGACTCACATGTAAGCGATAAGGCAAATAAAATGTGCCTTGATTTTTAAGTGTAATATCAACCAATTGCTGAGTCAGTTGTTGCATATCCTGCTCTTGTTGTGCAGTCTTCTTTTGATTAAACAGAAACACCAATCCAAAAACATCCTCTCGGGCATAATTCATAAATGCATCATGATCATGTTCAACTTCACGAATCGTGATATTGAGTAGATCCACTTTTTTAGTTTTTAAAACGGGCTTGAGATCTTGAATAAACTGAGCCAAGTGCTGCTTTGGAATAAAATATTCATGCAATAGATCGGTTGAATGGATATCTTTATTTTCAATCAAGGCGGCATCTTCACTGAGAATTTCATTACGACTAAATGTCGCATAAGGCGATACTGAATTCAGACTACTTTCTAGATCCCAACGTAGCCGTTTGCCGTATTCACTATCAACAGAACCACGAAACACAATTCGCTTGGTTTCAGCATTTTTACTTTGTTGTTGTGATAATGCCAAAGGTTTTTTATCAATTTTTTCAAAATAGTTTAAGGTTGCCTGCTGTAAAAAATGTTTATCTGAAATACGTAAACGACCATAAGCAAATTGTACATTTGGATTATTACTGACAATCTTTTGGTACGCCTTTACATAGTCTTCAGGTAAAACTGAAATTGATTGAAATGTTAAAGCAACATTATCAACAACTTTTAATTTTACATCGAGAATAATGCCAAATAATCCATAGCCACCAATCACCAATTTAAATAGTTCAGGATGTTTTGTACGACTACATTTTACAATATCTCCCTCTGCATTCATCAAGGTAAATGATTCAACACTGGATGAAATCGGGGGTGAATTCTTTTGCCATCCATGCCCATTGACACTGATCGAACCGCCAATCGAGAAATTACTAAAAGATTGCATTACTGCGATTGATTTGCCATAGCGGTCTAGATACCGAAGGGCCTCTTCCCATGTTGCACCCGAGCCAATCGTGAGAATATTAGTTTTCTCATCAAAGCTCATATGGTTATAGGGCAACATATTCAGTGCTATACCATCAGGGTAAATCGTATGCCCGCCCATACTGTGCTTAGCCCCTGCAATCGAGACTTTTAGATGATGTTCAGCTGCATATTTAAGCAAAGTTTTAAGCTGTCGTTGAATCACTTCGGGTGTACTTTCAACATCCACAATTTTATGCACTTTTGTCAAATTAAGATGACTGGCATCATCCCGATAGCCTGTAGGAATATGCTCAATTCCTTGTTGCTCATTGATTTTTGTTTTAAAAAGGTGAATTGCAGGAATAGAAATAACTGCCAATACAATAAGGAGAAGGCTTAGCCAAAGTTTGTTTTTCTGTACTTTTTGCATAATCAATGATTTAAAAATGTTTTAAATTTATTCAATAATTTATAAGCTATAAATATTAAAAAAGCAAAATACCGATAAAGTTTGTCAGCGATTAAAATCATCATTTATAATGACTTCCAGCATAAAAACAATATCTTAAAATAAGGAAAATATATGGCTTATATTAAGGTGGACATCGAAGCAGATGGTCCAATTCCCGGTGATTACTCAATGATTGCGCTAGGTGCAGTGTTGGTCGAAGATCACTTACATCAACAATTCTACGGTTTACTTAAACCAATTTCCGAGAATTATATTCCTCAAGCTCTCGCAGTTTCAGGCTTTAGTCGTGAAGATACCCTAAGCTTTAACAATCCTGAGCATGTTATGAAAGACTTTGCCAAGTGGGTGAGCAAAGTCAGTAAAGATCGCCCTATTTTTATTAGCGATAATAATGGTTTTGACTGGATGTTTGTCTGTTGGTACTTTCATCATTTTACTGGCAGTAATCCGTTTGGATTTAGTTCACAAAATTTAGGCTGTTTGTATAAAGGACTGGTCAAAGATAGCTTTCAAAGTTTTAAGCATTTACGCAAAACAGCACATACCCATAACCCTGTTGACGATGCCAAAGGCAATGCTGAGGCTTTATTGGCATTGAAAAAGGATTATGGATTGAACATTAAGTTTTAGATATAGCTCAGATTAGTGAGCCATGACTCAAGACTAATCTTTGCTAAAGAAAGTTTTTAATACATTCGCTGCATTAATCGCAAATCTTCAGGTTTTGGAATCTCACCTGTTTGTCCTAAAGCATGATATTTTTTAGTTAAATCTTCACGAACTAACTTCGCTTTTTCAGGATTTTTACCAATGCCTTTGATTCCATTTTCCAAACGATCTAAAAAGTAGATACCTACTAATATATTGTCGTGTTCATAATATTTTTGATACAACTCCATCGCTCTTTTTGGATCTGCCTTGATCAAATTCCCTTGCTCATAATAGAGTGGTAGGTTCAACTGTGCGCGTTCATGCCCTGCTTCAGCTGCTTTTGCCAACCACACCATTGAAAGTTGAGGATTGTAAATTTTCCACTGCTCCTGAGCATATAATTCTGACAAAGTAAAATAAGCAGATTTTGGGTCTTGATCATGCTTTGCGTTTTCAGTTTCTTCAAATAACTCTATTTCATAAGTCAGATCTTCAAACTTTTTATCCGTTTTTAATAATCTTACAATTGCCTGTTGTGCTGGAATGTTATTTTCATCTGCTCGGGTCGCAATTTTGTAATAATTCATAGCTTCACCCAAATGTGCTTTTAAATAAGGCTTTTGTTCTGCCATTTGTCCCATCATAAAACCGACAAAACCACCTGCATCAAATTGTAACGAATAGATACGCCAAGCTTTTTTCCAATATTTTAAAGCCTTTGCTTCATTCACCTCTGTGCCTATACCATACGCATAGGCATAACTTAAATATGCCCATATTGGAGTTGGATAATCATCATTATCCCCCATGTGTTTTTCGATGGTATGAAATATACGAACTGCTGTTTCTTTTCTATCTGGATCAGCACAATGCTGATTAAGTACAGGGTAGAAAATATAGGCTTCTGAATTTCTCTTTCCAACTGCATCAAGCAGCAACTCAAAAGCCTGCTGTTGATCAATAGCAACTTTATCGCCGTAATATAATTTTTGTGCTTTAACCATTAGGTTATAGGCTTCTAATTCTTCAGGCTCTACTTCAGATACATCTTTTTGGGTCGGTTTCATCTGCTTTTTCTGTTCTTCTGAGAGCCCCAATTGACCAAATAAAGTCTCTAAAGTTTGATTAATCATTTTTGCATTTGGATAACCTTCTATGGGTGATTGAACATACAACTCCCACAATACTTTTTGATCAAATCCTTTATTTATTTGATAAAACTCTTTAAAAATAGGCGCTGTTTGTGGGGCGAAACAAGGGGCTTCTTCTATATTTACTGCATAACTTGATGTTGTAGATATAAAACCTAAAGTCGCTATGCACATAAAATAATTGAATTTTTTCATATTAAGATTGCTCATTTTGATATAAAAATTAAATTTATAAATTTTTAAAAAAGTATTTTTCAAATTATATATAAAATAATTCAATTAGTTAATTTTATTTTAAAACAAATTATTCAATATTTTGACAAGAACCGCTAGCATTGAAAAACCCTGCAGTTTGAAAATTAAGTTTTAATTAGCCCTTTCTAATTTTGTTACAGCCCAATAATGATCTTGTGCATTTTATCATCCTCTAAATTCGCCCCTATGATTTCTAAATAATTCATTTACTTAACATTGAATGAAGCATTGTGACATCGTCATGATGAACTTCCGACATTCAGCTTTTGAAGCGCTCTCTACCTTTACAAAGTTCATGAATATAAATTTTTTATGTTAATATCAAATATATAATTTAACTTATTTAATTTTACCAATGAACAAAATAACCCATTTCATCATTTTAACTTCTTCGTTTTTCCTTGCTGCATGTAGTACATCAAATGAACCCGTAATTTTAGAAACAAAGCAAATTACAATGACGGGCGAACCATCAAGCACACTTGAACTTACCCTAATTAAAAAAGATAAAATCTGTATCTTAAAAGCAAAAACCACTTCTAAAAAAACACCCACAATAGAAAAAGATTGGGCTTTTTTTAGGGAAGATCTCATTTTAATATCTGAAAATTCAAGCTCGGAACCCGTAATCAATAGCGATGCTTCAGATGCAAAAATTGAAGAGCACATTGAGGAAATGAAAATAAGAAAAGAGGCCAAAGAAATGAAAAGTTTTATCTCAAAAGAAAATCTGAAAAAATGCACATAAGTTGATCTGCGATAAGAATCAATATTTATAGACTAACCTTTGCCACACCTCCCCAAAATCCTTATACTTAGAACCAATTTTTTCTAATACTTATAGTGGATGCTGCATGAGTCGCGCCATATCGCATATTGATACATTCCAAGGCTTAATTCTTGCCTTACAAAACTACTGGGCTGAACAAGGTTGTGTGGTGTTACAACCTTACGATATGGAAATGGGCGCAGGGACATTCCACACTGCAACATTCTTACGTGCGCTTGGGCCAGAAACATGGAACGCAGCATACGTTCAACCCTCACGTCGTCCTAAAGACGGCCGTTATGGCGAAAACCCAAACCGTTTACAACACTACTATCAATTCCAAGTGGTGCTTAAACCGAATCCTGACAATATCCAACAACTGTATCTAGACTCTTTAGAAGCGATTGGTATTGACACGCTTACACATGACATTCGTTTTGTAGAAGACAACTGGGAATCTCCAACATTGGGCGCTTGGGGCTTAGGTTGGGAAGTGTGGTTAAACGGTATGGAAGTGACTCAGTTTACTTACTTCCAACAAGTTGGTGGGGTTGAATGCTACCCAGTCACAGGTGAAATCACTTACGGCCTTGAACGTCTAGCAATGTACTTACAAGGCGTCGATTCAGTTTATGATTTAGTTTGGACCAAAGGCCAATTTGGTACAGTCACCTACGGTGATGTATTCCATCAAAACGAAGTAGAGCAATCAACTTATAACTTTGAATATGCCAACGTTGAAAAAATGTTTGAGCTCTTCGATTTTTATGAAGCTGAAGCAACCCGTTTAATGGAAGCAGAACTTCCACTTCCAGCATATGAGCAAGTCATCAAAGCATCACACAGCTTTAACTTACTCGATGCACGTGGTGCTATTTCTGTCACTGAACGTCAACGTTATATTTTACGTGTGCGTACTTTGGCACGCTCTATTGCACAAAGCTATGTGGCTGCTCGTGCCAAACTCGGTTTCCCAATGGCTGAACCGCATTTACGTGACGAAGTGCTTGCACAGTTAAAGGCACAAGTTGAAGCAGAAGCAAAAGCTGAGGAGAATAAATAATGTCTAAACATACCGTTTTATTCGAACTTGGCTGTGAAGAATTACCACCTAAAAGCTTAAAGACCTTACGTGATGCATTACAAGCTGAAACGGTTAAAGGTTTAAAAGACGCTGGTTTGGCATTTGATTCAATTGAAGCTTATGCAGCACCACGTCGTTTGGCATTAAAAATTGTCAATGTCGATGGTGCACAAGCAGACACTCAAAAGCGTTTTGATGGTCCTGCCCTACAAGCGGCTTATGATGCAGAAGGCAAACCAACCAAAGCCTTAGAAGGCTTTATGCGTGGTCAAGGCATTACTGCGGATCAAGTATCAACTTTCCAAGCGGGTAAAGTTGAAAAAGTTTGTTATTTAAAAGATGTGAAAGGTCAAAGTCTTGACGCTTTACTTCCACAAATTTTACAAACCGCACTGGATAACTTACCCATCGCAAAACGTATGCGTTCTGCGGCAAGCCGGACTGAATTTGTTCGCCCAGTGAAATGGGTGGTCTTGTTAAAAGACAATGATGTGATTGATGCAACGATTCAGGATCATAAAGCGGGCAATCTGACCTATGGTCACCGTTTCCATGCCCCTGAAGCGATTTCATTAACCAACTCAGATGATTATTTGCCGAAATTAAAAGCAGCACATGTCGTGGCTTCTTTTGAAGAGCGTCAATCGATCATTGACCAACAAGTTAAAGCTTTGGCTGATGAAGTTAATGCGATTGCCATCGTTCCTGCGGACCTGCGTGATGAAGTCACTGCATTGGTTGAATGGCCTGTTGCGTTACGTGCAAGCTTTGAAGAACGTTTCCTTGCCGTACCTCAAGAAGCTTTGATTACCACGATGCAAGACAACCAGAAGTATTTCTGCTTGGTCAATGCAGCGCATAAATTACAGCCTTATTTCATTACTGTTTCCAATATTGAGTCTAAAGATCCGACTCAAATCATTGAGGGTAATGAAAAAGTGGTACGCCCTCGTTTGTCTGATGCAGAGTTTTTCTTCTTACAAGACCAAAAGCAACCACTTGCTTCTCGCAAAGAAAAATTAGCCAATATGGTCTTCCAAGCACAATTGGGCACACTTTGGAACAAGTCTGAACGTATTGCAAAATTGGCTGTGGCGTTATCTGCAATCACGGGTGCAAATCCTACTGATGCTGAAAAAGCTGCACTGCTTGCAAAATGCGACTTAACTTCAGAGTTAGTCGGTGAATTCCCTGAACTTCAAGGAATCGCGGGAACTTATTACGCACGTATTGAAGGCGAAAATGATGAAGTTGCTGAAGCTTTAGGTGAGCAATATTTACCTAAGTTTGCTGGCGATGTTCTACCAAAAACGAAAACAGGTACAACCATTGCCCTTGCTGATCGTTTAGATACCCTCACAGGTATTTTCGGGATTGGTCAAGCACCGACGGGTTCGAAAGATCCATTTGCTTTACGTCGCTCTGCGATTGGTATCTTACGTTTGGTGATTGAAAATAATCTTGATGTTTCGATTGAAGAACTGATCAAGCTTGCTTTGGCTGCTTATGGTGATGTACTGAAAGATCATACGAAGACTTTAGCCGATGCTGTCGCATTCCTTGAAGGTCGTTACCGTGCTAAGTACGAAGACCAAGGTGTTGCTGTTGATGTGATTCAGGCTGTTCAAGCACTCTCGCCAAAATCTCCACTTGATTTTGATAAACGTGTGACGGCGGTAAATCATTTCCGTGACTTGCCAGAAGCTGCTGCTTTGGCTGCTGCCAATAAGCGTGTTGCCAATATCTTGGCAAAAGAAGCTGCACCTACAGGTGAGATTGTTGAAGCTAAATTAGTTGAAGATGCTGAAAAGGCGCTTTATACCGAGATTCAAAATATCAAACCTGCAGTTCAACCACTTTTGGACGCGAAAGACTACACCACTGCGCTTTCTAAGTTGGCTGCGCTTCGTGCACCGATTGATGCATTCTTTGAGAATGTGATGGTGATGGCAGATGATGCAGAACTCAAAGCAAACCGTTTACGTTTACTTGCACAGTTACGTGACTTGTTTACAAGCGTTGCAGATATTTCGGTGTTACAGCACTAAGTAGAAATATAAATTATAACCCGCTTCCGAGCGGGTTTATTTTTAGTTTTCGCTTTCCAAAACGCATAAATAAATGAAAACATAACAATAAAAATTAACAATCTAAAACTAAATATTCCCAATACATTGTATAGACTCAATTGATCAAGTTAAGTTTAAGATCAAAAGCATATGAATTCTAAAATATTATTATCTATACCTTTAATAGTGATCACTCTCACCGCCTGCTCAACCACACCCACCAATCCAAACGCTCCAACTGTTTTAGAACAACATAAAAATATCTCTGCTGAACCAAGCACAAAACATAACCTTGCCAAACTCATCAAACAAACAGACAACTGTGTCATCGAATTTACTGGCAACTTTGAAACGGGTAAAGCCACAGAACATTGGATTTTTAAAGGTGATCAGCTCATCTCTGCATTTTCAAATGTAGATGCTGAAGTCGAAAATAAACAAACTGTTTTTGACCCAAAAGATGCTGAAAAGCAAAAAAACTTCAACTCACTTAAAAATAACTTTAAAATATCAAATCTTGAAAAATGTAATTAATCTCAGTACTTCGCTTTAATACTTCGTTGAAGCTAAAAGGGCTAAATACAAAGTTATTTCGCTCTTTTAGCCACATAATTCACAGGATATATCCAAATGAGAACACCAATCAATCCAATCACAGCAAAAATGAAACTATTTGGAAGGTAATTAGCAAACCAATAATAAATTGGATTTAATCCCAATTTAAACGAATTCATCATTGTGTATAGCATTGCAATTATTAGCACATGGGGCAAAATCAAATGCCCAATAAATAGCTGATATTTCTTAAAATATTTTGCAAAATAAAAGCTTGGAATCAAGTAAATTAAAAATACCGCGCCCATAATGCCCCAACCCATTATTTGATGGCTGGAAGACAGTTCATCGCCACAACCACAGGCAAAACTCGGTTTTAAACTCAATATAAAGGTGAGAAATATCAGGATTATTATATTTTTCATTATGATGATTAAATCAACAATTTAACCCAAAGCTTATGTCGTTTTTGTTTTAATAACAAGCTGGAAATTATTACAGAAAATTCTTTTATCATCATTCTCACATTCTTATAAGCATCAGAATTTAAAAAATAAAAATTGCAAAGACTCCCAAACACGTTTAGTCGTAACATTCATTCACAATTCTTACACTATTGTTAAAACTCTGTAGATAAGCTGTTGCTGTTTTATCTCAAAGACTATTTTTATACATATTTCACATTATTATAGGCAACACTCAAACTTGAACTCATTCAGGTACAGGATAAAACTAATTATGAAAATGCTTAAAACAACAGTGATCGCCACAGCACTTCTTGCCAGCTCTCCTCTTTTTGCCAATACAGATGTAAGTGCAAATGCTTCTGCTGAAGTCGGAACCAATGGAGGCATTCTAAGCAACATTGGTCAAGGTATCCATAACACTGCAGATAAAGTTGGTAATGGAATTGAAAAAGGTGTTGATAAAACCCGTGATGTGTCTAAAGACGCTTGGGATGGCACTAAGAATACTGCTGCTAAAGTAGGTACAGGAATTGAAAAAGGTGTCGATAAGACCCGTGATGTTTCTAAAGAGGCATGGGATGGCACTAAAAATGTTGCTGATAAAGTCGGGACAGGTGTAGAAAAAGGTGTCGATAAGACCCGTGATGTTTCTAAAGATGCATGGGACGGCACTAAACATGCTGCTGATAAAGTTGGAACGGGTGTGGAAACAGGCATAGACAAAGGTAAAGTTGCAACGAAAGGTGCGTGGGAGAATACCAAAAAACTAAGTTCTGAAGCTGGGCATAACACCAAAGAAGCAGCGGTTAAAGTAAAAGACAAAACCAAATCAGCAACAAGTAAAACTTGGCAGAAAACCAAAGATCTAGTTAAACCTAAACCAGCAAATACAGGTGCAAAAGTAAATTCACAAACCCATGTAAAAACACCAGTAGGTAGCGCTAAAGTCGCCGTATCTACAGACGCTAAGGTTGCTACAAAATAATTTAAACTTAATGCCCATTTAGAAAAGCTCACTCAGGTGAGCTTTTCTTATACATCAGCCAGTAATATGCTATGCAATGTATACATATGTTTTCTTGCTGTAGGATTCTTCTTTCAATTTTACTTTTTATCTAAATAAAACAGTATGATAACCCCAACCTACACTGAGCGAATCGCTACAATCATCATAAAGGGATCAAAACATCATGAAGATGATCAAAAGTCTATGTGTGATCACTGCAATACTTGCAACACCATCACTCTATGCGCAAACCAATACTCAAAATCAAACCCAGCCATATGGTGATAATCCAAATATTTTTAAAGTATTGGCACATAAGACCGGTGAAGCTGTACAGAATACCGCTGAAAAAGTAGGTGATGCGACCGAAAAAGGAATTCAAAAAATTAAACCGTCTTTGGATGAAACCATTGAAAATACCAAAAAATATACCACTGAAAAAGCCACCGAGGCTCGTGATAGTACCCGCCAAGGCATCGATACTGCGGTAAAAAAGGTTGAGCAAACCAAAGATCGAGTAATGGGTAAAACCAGTTTAAATGTACCGATTGAACATGGCAGTTTAAGTCAGTCTTCGACCACACCCAATACGACGAATACTGTAACTGCTGCAACTACAGCAAACGTTCAAAATACGCCGATCACCACACAACCTGTTCAACCCGCAGTTCAAAATCAATTACCCAACAATGGGCAAGAAGAACCTGAAATTAAAAAACAGTCATTACCAATCGAGAAGCAAAAGCGTGATGTCAACACTAATACCACAGGTTTAAAAGATACCAAATCAACCAATACGCAAAGTTCAACAGATGATGAGGTTGGTGTACCAAGATAATCAGTTAAACACACTTAATTCTTAGCACGCCACACCTTGCGCTACCTATGCTCAAGGTGATAGCAGTAAAACGAATATCGCTATTTAATAATGTTTTTAACTCTACCTTTTAATCGCACCTTTTTTTAATTGTGCTTTTAAATTAGGGCCTTTATTCATTCACTTGACGAATCACTTTACCCTGCTTAAATGCTTCAACATTTTCAAGCATTTGATTCACAATACGTTGACGTGCATCTACACTGCCCCACGCACTATGCGGTGTGATAATCAGGTTTGGAATATCTTCTGCTAGTAATACATTTCCGTGTGTCGGCGGTTCGACAGAAAGTACATCAGTTGCCGCACCTGCAATTTTGCCTTGTCTTAATGCATCGGCCAAAGCCTGTTCATTAACGATACCACCGCGGGCACAATTGATTAAAAATGCAGATTTTTTCATTTTATCAAATGCTTGGCTATCAATTAAATCACGTGTTTCATCTGTTAGAGGACAATGCAGAGAAAGAAAATCGACTTGCGCAAGCAATTCGGCAAAAGGTATTCGATCCTTATGCGTTGGTCGATTGGGTAATGATGCGACCAAAATTTTCATCCCAAAAGCTTCTGCCAACTTGGCAACCGCTTGACCCAGCTCACCATAACCAATGATGCCAAGAGTTTTCCCAGATAATTCAACAATTGGAAAATCCAGTAAGCAGAAAATTGGCGATTTGTTCCATTCGCCTTGTTTAACTGCATGCTCATATTTGAGTAAAGATGTCGCTAATGCCAACATTAACGTCAGTGTATGCTGTGCAACTGCAGATGTGCCATAGCCCTGACAATTACACACGACAATACCTTTTGATCGTGCAAAATCTAAATCAATATTGTTGGTCCCCGTGGCCGAAATCAAAATTAATTTTAAATTTTTACATTGCTCCATCGCCTCAGCATTCACAATCACTTTGTTGCTGATCACCACGTCTACATGTTGAATGCGTGCTAGAACTTGCTCTGCTGTGGTCGATGGATAAAGTATTAAGTCATCAAAAGCTGCTTTTAGCTGACTAAAATCCAAATCCTGTTTATCTAAAGATTCATAATCTAAAAATACAGCTTTCATTGCTTTTCCTTAATGATAGAGAGCCAGTTTTACGCTTATGAAGCAGATGCTTCTGGAAAACCAAAAGAATTATTCTTTAAAGCCAGTAAGTATGCATTGGTCATACGGTAGGCCTCTTGAATAATGGCTTCAGAAATATAGCTTTCGTTGTAATAACCATGCTTCATACAAGTAAAAACCAATTCCATTAAAATCGTCAATGTATCTGGCTCTTGAGGTACATATTCATCCACTTTAATCATTTCCAGTGCTTTTCGTACGCCATGACTGACTTTTTTTAATTCTATTTGGTATTCCAGATAAGCTTGGCGGGTAAAAGGTCCACTTAAAATCAACAAGCTTGCTGTTTCAGATTCATTAAAATATTTGGCTGTGGTACGAATCATACTTTCTGAGAGTAACTGCCCGTATACTTCTATCGGTGCATTTGGATTTTCCGTCAACACTCGAACAGCCGCCTGTCCGAGTTGTTTAACTAAATCGTTTAAATGCGTCAGTGCAATGTGACGAAAAATATCGTATTTCGTAGGAAAGAATTGATAAATACTGGTCCGTGGAACGCCAGATGCATTGGCAATCTCGGGAATCGAAATCTTTTCAATTCCAATGGATAACAGTAACTCTTGCGTGGTTGCCAGCATCTTATCCATTCTTTTTTGGGAACGTTCTTGTTTTGGTTGACTCACCTTTTTCGTCATTTTTTTTAAAACTGACGTTGACGTTATTTTAATCATCAGATAATCTCTCATAAAAACCAACAAATGTTGGTTTTAAAAACTTCCTTGTAGTACTACAAAAATATAGAGGAAACCGGAGATGAATTTACCCCTTTCCGATGTACAAATGTCCATACAAAGCAAAACTAAACTTTTTGCTGATCCAGAAGATGAACAACGTAGCCACCGAATTCGCAAAGCAATTTTGGAAGCTGGAAATCAATTACGCGAACGTCATCCTTGGCTGGTTCAGCACCAAGACCAAATTGGCCTAGCCATCCTTGCAACAGCTGTAACAGGGATTATTTTCAATATAACACAATACACTCGTGGGAAAATGCCTTGGTACGTGGCAATTCCGCTTTCTGCATTTTGGATGTCGCTCTTACATGAACTAGAGCATGATCTTATTCACCAAATGTATTACCGTAAAAACAAAAAAATCAATGATGCCATGTTGGCAGCCGTTTACGCCTTTCGCCCTAGTACCGTGAACCCGTGGATACGTCGCGAGGTACATTTACATCACCACAAATCATCGGGTACTAAAACAGATTTAGAAGAACGCGGTATTAACAATGGTGATCAATGGGGCTTAAAACGTTTGCTGATGACTGGTGACAATATGTTGGCGATCTATTTACGCCCCATCACCATGATGAAAACCACCAAGCGTTTTATTCATGCGCAAAAGCATTTATCCCAAGCCGCTAAACTCAAATTAAAAGCAAAACTTTCTGCGAGTTATGCACCCTTTGGACATATTCATTATGCCTTATGGCATGGTTTCTTATTGATCAATGCTGCCAAATTGGCAATGAAAGCCGCGGGCATAGCGCAACCTAAAAATAGCGTATGGAGACTTGCAGACAAAACCACAAAGTTTTATGCCGTTAGCATTGCAGCACCAAATTTCTTACGCACCTTAAGTCTGCATTTTACCAGTTCCAATATGCATTATTATGGCGATGTTGAAGATGGCAATATCGTTCAGCAGTGTCAGGTCTGGACAGATTGGCGGATGAAACCTTTACAGGCCTTTTGTTTTAACTTTGCTGGTACACATGCGATTCACCATTTTGTTGTACGTGATCCATTTTATATTCGTCAAGCCATTGCCCAAGACTGCTATCCAGTGATGCAAGCAAATGGGGTCCGTTTTAATGACTTTGGGACGTTTAAACGAGCGAATCGTAGGTTCTAAACTTGATAACTGATATCTTCGTCTTATTCGTTGATAAAAACCTTTGGCATGGATCTTTTATATTTTAAAACACCTGATTACGCCTTATAGTGAATTAAACAATCAAAAAAAAGATCTTACAATGAATTGGACAGCTTATCTGTCACTTATGCTCGCTCTGCTTTGTTTTGGCTTATATTCACCAGTCTATGCAAAAGCATATGTTTTACAGTCGATGAATAATGTGGACGAAGCTGGGTTTAGAAGTTCTGAGGGAAATGAATTTAAACTGATTAAATTAAATCGGGGTTGTCGTATTCAAGCTCGATATTATTTGGAAATGGAAAATCGTGTGTTTAATTATACCTTCCTTCATCAACCATCCATGAAGCAAAAACTGCTCCATGCCACGCAAAAAACCTTCCGTTATCACTATAAAAACGGTGAAGAAGGTTCTCTGGCAGCAGTGACTGATATTTATCAACATTCCAGCGAAGTCTATAAAGTCAGTGACTTAGAGGTTCAAAATGAATTTAAAAAATATAGTGCGTTATTTCCAACCACCTATTTAAGGCAATGTAACTAAAGCTGTATCTGTCTATTAAATTGGCTCAAATGTGAAATCGTTAGACACCAAATGGTGTTCCATCTCAACCGCTGACTTTAAGCAACCTTAAAGTGGCAAAACTCATTTAAGCTTTCATCATCAAAACTCACCAAACCTTGAATATCGCAACTCATATAAAAGTTTTTATAGGTCAACACATAAAAGTCAGTGGTTTTTTTAATCACAATGGGATTCATATCCAAAGACAAAGCTTCATCTTGCTTAAATAATTTGGTCACACGGCGATCATTCATACAAATCAAATAGGTCTGCTTTTTGATTTCTACCTGTGCCAAACCATTGTTTTCAACATGTAATGGAATGATATATTTCCCATTCACATCAATTACTTGTTGATCATAGCTTTCTAGCTTTTGTGTGATCACGTTAAATACTAAAATATTGCCAAAACTGTCTTGTAGCTGAGTTTTATCTTCAAAAGCAAAATTGACTTGAATACCCAGTTTCTGCAAATCTTGCTCATCCACTCGCTTATTGGTCAATAAAATACGCGTAATGGTCTGCTTTAAACTGGCATCAAAGAAAGTACTATCCAGTTGAATATCTGTACCTTTTAGAATTTTACCCAAAGCTTCGTTATGTGTCCCCAATAAGTGAGCAATCACACTTCGATAATAAAATTTGCTGTTTTTCTTTACTTCACGAATCTGCTTATAAAAATAAGTTTGATCGTATTCACGTTCAATAAAATCATGCAGTAACGCAGAGTTGGCTAAAACTGCAATCGCATCATGACCAGTATACGGTAAATGTAACGTATGCAATTGAGGGATCAATGGCTTAATTTTTAAATAATGTTCTTTATCATTTTCAAAATAAGGGTCATAAACAATGATGTATTCACAGTCGGCAACGATATCTTGTGCCTGAATACGCATATCCGCATTTAATTCAGCATCATAGAAATCTGTATAACGCTTGTCCTCAACCTCTAAAGGGTCGATAGAATATTGCGGAACCATGGCAACAACACGATTCATTTTTAAAGCTTTGGCATATTTGATTGCCGCATAGCCACCCATCGAACCGCCATAACCCACGATATTTTTAAATTGTTTTAAAATGGGATCTAGGTGCTCTAACAATGCCACCATGCTTGAAGCAGGAAACCAAGACTTCTGTTTTGGCATAATCCCGACCACAGCATAGTTATATTTCATCAAAGACTTTTCAGCATTGATGGAAAGTCCTTTGGCTCTAGAAATCAAGTCACCAAATGACAGAACTAAAGTGTCAGAATCGCCTTGTAAATAGATTGCTCTAATATGATCATCTTCAAAAATTATTTGCTTATCCATTCGCACACCGAGCATTAGCTCTATCATTGGCTGAAATTAAATAAATAGGCACTTGCCTATTGATTGCATCAAGTGTCATATTTTATAGAGTCTAGTCAGATAAAAAAGCGCAAAATATGACACATTCCTTACATCCTGCTGCTCAAAAAGGCTTCAGTACTGCTGCAGAACTTTATCAACAAGTCAGACCCAATTACCCACAAGATGTGGTCAAATGGTTAAAAGAAGATTTAGCCCTTGGCTCAGATTCAAGTGTTGTTGACTTAGGCGCAGGTACTGGAAAATTTCTCCCTTACCTCAAACAAGCAACGACCAATATTATTGCTGTCGAGCCCGTCACAGAAATGTTGGAACAATTGAAAATAGTACATCCTGATGTGCAAACGCTTCAAGCAAAGAGTGATCAAATTCCGTTAAAATCTGAAAGTATTGATGCTGTTTTGTGCGCGCAGTCATTTCACTGGTTTGCCAATATTGAAACTTTGAATGAAATTCACCATATTTTAAAACAGAATGGTCATCTTGGTTTGGTCTGGAACCAGCGTGATGAGACGATAGACTGGGTTAAAGCATTGGCAGATTTGCTCGCAACAATCGAAGATGACACGCCACGTTACCATAGTGGCCAGTGGAAATTGGTGTTTGAAAATCAATTTTTATTCCAACTTGAAACAGCCAAAGTCTTTTCACAAGTACAAACTGGAACCGTAGAAAATGTAGTGAGCAAGCGATTATTATCCACCAGTTTTATTGCTGCGATGTCTAAACAAGAACAACTCAAGCTAAAACACAAATTCGAACATATTGTCTTGGAATATACGGGTAAACATGCGCAAGATGAAATAGACTTCCCTTACGTTACCTATGTTTATAACTTTAGGAAACTGCGCTAATCGAAACGCTTTAATGAGGAATGTTTATCATGAATTTAATACTTCGCCCTTTACTCCTTTCAGGTTTACTCACATCAGTCGTTTTCATGGCAGCATGTTCTCCTAAAGATAGCCCACAGCAGAATAATTCATCTGAACCCAAAGATGCCTCTCAAGAGATCATGGATCAATTGAAAACCAAACCGATTAAAACCTTTCCAAGTACACCAGACGATGCTCACGATATTGCATTGCTTGAAGAATATGATCAAAAATTTACTGAAAATAATAATGCTTTAGAAGCTGATCTTAAAAAACGTGCTTCTGATGGAAGCCTTACTGAAGAAATAGATCGTCAGCTTAAACGTGATGGTATTGAATCTGCACTGAATATGCTCAAAGAGCTGGATCTAAAAACCGAACAAGGACGCTATATTCAAGGGTTACGCTATCAATATTGGGAAAATCAAGCCAAAGTCTATGATGAGAAAAAGCAATCTGCAGATGGGGAACTGAAAAATCCAAGTGATGCAGTCAAAGGTATGGGAGAAATGTTAAGTGCTGATGAGCAACTTGATCATTGGAAACAATTGACCGATAAAAGATAAAAAAACAAATGCTTTAATCTGCTCTTGTGCGCTAAAAGATCGCACAAAAGCAGAAACGCTGATCAAGATTAAAACTCAATGCTAAGAAACTCGAATGCGACAACGCCATTGTTGATCAGGTTGTTTTGAAGACTCCCATGAACGAATATGCACCAATTCAATATAGTCTTGTCCTGGTTTTTCAGCTTTAAACCGGAAAGTTTTTGTTCCACCTACACCCACTGCCCCCTCTTCACTGTCATTTTGCAAATAGGTTTCTTCTGTTTTAAAAATTTTAAGTGGTTGTAATAACTGCCATTGATAACCTGTGCTAGGATTTTCAGGTGCATTGAAAACAAGTACCTCACCTACTTTCATATCCATCAAAGTTGGGCACTTTTGTTTCAATGTATACTCATGTGTTTTACCTTCCACTGTAGGACTTGAACTTTGACAAGCGACTAAGCCCAAACTGCAAAACAACAAAGTAAAACCCACTAAACCTTTCATTTATCACACTCTTTATGATCAAATTGGCTAAAATTATAGCAAACCTTATCATCTTCTCTGATGTGGCTCAATTTGAATTTAGATATTTTGCTTTTCCAACCACTGAATAGAATTTACACGAATCAGTTTACACGCCCCATCCCCCACACCATTCCAATCTAAAGCAGATTTCCACACCAAATCTTTATCATTCACTTGGACCAAATCGCCTGTTAAGCGAACGAGATCCCCGCGCTTTACCTGTTTGATTTGCTGAGCAATTTTAGGATTAGCCGGGATAATATGCATGTTACTGACCAATTGAGTTGCTAATTGAGCTGGAATGGGTGGTCGAGCCATTTTCCAATTTAAGAAACGGTCATATTGATTGATTGAAATCTGGCGGGCAATTTCAGGTTCAGTAAATAAACCACGAGTTACCGCATAATCAATTGGAGAAAATTTTGCTTGCTCATCATCTTTATATTCTTTTGAACCGAGAATCCGAAACTCCCCATGAAAGGGTTCTAAAACAGAAATTTTCTGATGTTGATCTATTGGCGCCAAACCATTGGCAATATTAAATGCTGGGTTACTTGTTGAAACTTTAGAGGAATCAGTAGATTGAAAAGCATATACCTGAAAAGTACTCAGTGCCATCAACGCTGCACAGATTAACTTTTTACTCATAATATGCTCCTCAAACCACAGTTAAAATTGTACAAAATCTATAATCCTAGTATTAATATAAAAACTTAAAATAAAAATCGAGTTTCGGTAACAAAATACAGAGATTTCGTCCTATTTTTGTCTTATATTCAAAGTATGCTTTGGTTAGAATTTAGCTTATCCCCATCTAATTGCATAAAATTATGATTTATAGATTTTACCAACAACGTATCTTCCCGCATTTACTCAATCAAGTGATGCAAACACCCAGCATGATGGATGGACGTGCAGAATTACTTGGAAAAGTTCGAGGTGAAGTCTTAGAAATCGGTTTTGGCACAGGTTTAAACCTGCCATTTTACCAAGAGGTTGATCAAGTTTATGCACTTGAACCAAACCGCGATGTATACCAACTTGCTCAGAAACGGGTATTTGATGCACCCTTTCATGTACAACATATTCAAGCCAGTGCCGAAAAGTTACCTTTTGCAGATAATTCAGTCGAGAATATCGTCAGTACATGGACTATGTGCAGTATTGCCAATTTAGATAAAGCCATTCAAGAAATTCATCGGGTTTTAAAACCTCAAGGTACACTACATCTAATTGAACATGTTCAATATCATGACAATAGCACCCTAAAAAAATTGCAAGATATTTTAACCCCTATACAAAAGATTATTGCCGATGGTTGCCACTTAAACCGTAATATTGAACTTGAACTTTTAAATGCCAATTTTAAGTTTTCTGAAAAATATTATTTTGATGCTGAAGATCTGCCAAAAATTGGACGGCGTATGTTTATGGCCAGAGCACACAAGCTCTAAGCTTTCGTGGTTTAATAGAATAGATAAATTTAATAGAAAATTTGAGATAGTCAAACCACCTCATTATTCAGATAAGTGATTTTCATCAAGTTATTGATCATCAATGAAGCTTATCTTTTTGTATGAACTTTTAAAGGTTTTTAGCAATGAATAAGTTTTTGTATTTTTGAATCCTAGATAGTTATCCTACCTCCCCTACTGGGACGACAGAGATGTCACCGTTGAGCGGGGTTACAGGACATACACCTCGCCCATTGAACAAAAACAAAGCACGGTTTTTTAGCGCAAGGTTTGGTATCCCTTACGAAAAGTGAGGCATCACCTACGCCAAGATACTTTAACTTTGATTGTAAAGTATGGCATTGCAAGCCTTTTTATAATCAAATAATTTATTTTTTCCATACAATTGCTTTAATCCAAAAGCTGCACACTCAATTACACTTTTATCCTCTAATCTTGAAAATCAATCCGAATCGTTTCAAAGCGTACTCGCCCATCATGAATTGCTTGAGCAATCGCTTGCTGTCCTTTAGTCAAACGTGCCCCACCACTCTTAATATCAATCAACACCACTTCAATATCCTCTGCCAAACCTTCACCATCTCGAAAATCGGTATAACCATCAAACACGACATAATCAATAGGATCACCTAAGAACTTGGCATCACTGGGTAAATAACGAAACTCAGGCATGATTGGTGCAAGTTGTTCCGCCATTTTGCCTTTCAGCACAGCACGACTGGTATTTACACTACGCTTTTGCGCGCTTGCTAAAGCCTGCTGATGCTCTAACTCCAACTCAGCAATATACTGTTCGTACTCTGCTTTTATTTTGCCATTACGCGTACTTGATAACACGATTGTGGTTAAAACGATGCCAATACACGCACCAATTAACATCGCCATCCAGATGGACATGCTTTTTCCTTTAACTCGATATCTTGCACAATGTAAACAACTACTAAAGTTTTGTCATGTATAACCTATATGCTAAAAATTAATGCTAAAGTAAGGTGAAGGTTAGCTTACAGACTTAATTGATCAATCATGAAAACAATACTTGTTGCAAATTTAAAAGGCGGTTGTGGGAAAACAATTACAGCAATAACATTAGCGACAGCGCTTGCACAAAAAGGCTATAAAGTGGCCTTGGCTGATGCAGATGGACAAAAATCTGCACTGCAATGGTTAAAGCAACGCCCTAACACTGCAGCAACAATTCAAAGTCTGGATTGGCGTCATGAAAAATCAATTGGTGATGCACCTAAAAACCTAGATTATTTAGTGATTGATGCACCAGGTGCCTTAACTGGTGAACATGCAGAACAACTGATTAGTGAGTGCCATGCTGTAGTCACTCCGCTACAACCTTCTTTTTTTGATATCGACAGTACTCGACGTTTCCTTAAACACATCCAAGACATTAAAAAAATTCGTAAAGGCAAAGTTTCTGTATATCTGGTTGCCAACCGAATGAAAGCCAACAGCTCTAGCTCGAAAGATATTCAGCAATTCTTTGATAAAATCGAACAAAAACCTGTTGCATGGATATCCGAACGTACTGCCTATAGCCAATTGGCGATGCAAGGTTTAAACGTTTTTGATAAAACCCAAAAGAACTTTTTAACCATTCAAGAACAATGGCAACCCTTACTTGATGCTTTAATAGACGATCCAAGCGATTGGTTCTAAAACCAATTCAATAAAGATCAGATAAAGTAGGGTTAAAATTTGCCACACTTTATTTTTCAGTTAATATTGAGTCAATCACTCACAATTTTTAGAGTAATTCGTGCAAGATTTCACTTCGAACTTACAACGTATCTTATTGTTTGGATTATTGTTTATCCTTATTTTTCTAGGTTACGATATTCTCAAATACTTCATTGTACCTGTGTTATGGGCCTGTATTATTGCCTATATGACTTGGCCAATGTACAAACGCATCTTAAGAATGTTTGGTTCGAATCGACCTACCCTCAGTGCATCACTCATGATTACGCTGGTGGTTTTGGTGGTTGGAATTCCACTGACTTTTGCCATTTTTATTTTACAACATGAAGGACGAAATCTTTATTTCGACCTCCAACGCCAATTATCTTCAGGTCATTTGACTGTTCCAGACTTTATCCGTGAACTCCCCATCATCGGCAAAGAAGTTAGCCGTACTGTACGTGAAATTAATGCTGATCCTACCAGCCTTTCACAAACCATTGGTCTTTGGATTCAAGGCCATATGAACTATGGTAAATTCGTCTTGAACGAAATTACCAAAAATCTGGTTAAGCTAGGTTTTGCAATCATGTCTTTATTCTTCTTCTACCGAGATGGTCAAACCATTTTGGAGCAAGTCAGTAAAGCCTTACAAATGTTAATTGGTCCACGTATTCACCATTATCTTGATACCATTTCTGAGACGACTCGGGCTGTGGTTTATGGTGTTGGTTTAACTGCCGTTGCTCAAGCATTTCTTGCTGGTGTGAGTTATTTTGTTGCAGGTGTACCCAATCCAATGGTCCTTACCATTGTGACGTTCTTGATGGCACTGATTCCATTCGGCCCTCCTGTTGCTTATGGTGCAGTTTCATTATGGCTTTTCTCACAAGGTCAAACCATGGAAGCAATTGGTGTAATGGCTTGGGGTGTTTGTATTGTCAGTACTGCTGATAATGTGATTCGACCTTTGGTTATTTCAGGTGCAACCAAGATTCCGTTCTTGTTGATCATGTTTGGTGTACTTGGTGGATTAGCAAGTTTTGGACTGGTTGGACTGTTTATTGGCCCTGTCATTCTTGCAATTCTCTTGGCAATTTGGCGTGAGTGGTTACATGAAACTACTGAATCAGAGAGCCTCATGCCTGATGCAACAATGGCTTATGACATTGATGAGGATAAACCCACCAAATCCTAAGCTGAATGCCAGCAAGTAAACGTTAAAATGCAATAGTTATAACCACTATATTCGCCAATAAGCATGAGTTGGCGAATATATCTTGTATAGCTATCTTTAATATCGCAGATATACTACATAATGATTTTCTTCATTTATTTTAATCAACATAATCAATACCAATCAAACTCTCTGTTAAATAAATTCATACAATCAGACATTTAATTCACATTGTTTATCCTGTTGGGCTTTGCTTGAATAGTTACTAATCATAATCAAATACTTTGGATGCGTTCAATGACATCTACTTTTTTTAAAACTTCTATACTTTGTACATGTATCACCCTATTTACAGCAGCATGTAGTACAACAACGGTTAACCCTAAGCTTAAAACACCATTACAAACAGTAGATATTCATGCTGTATCTGCACAAGGCATTGGTTCAAAAATTGGTACAGTGAGCTTGCAAGACTCTCCAAATGGTTTAACAATCAACACTCAACTTAGCCACTTACCTTCGGGTTATCATGGTTTTCATATTCATGAAAAAGGTTCATGTGCACCTGCTGAAAAGGATGGAAAAATGGGCGCTGCTTTAGCTGCGGGTGGGCATTTCAATCCTCAAAAAACTGGTCATGGCACCCCGAATGATGGACATATGGGGGATTTACCTGTACTGAATGTAGATTCCAATGGAAATGCAAAAACAACCTTAATTGCGCCACGTTTAAAATTGGCAGATATTCAGGGCTTAGCCATCATGATTCATGCAGGCGGGGATAACTATTCAGATCATCCAAAACCCCTTGGTGGTGGTGGAGATCGTATAGCATGTGGTGTGATTCAATAATTTAATCATAAATTGTGGATAAGTCTGCTCTTATCCACATCTTTTTTATTTCAGATGTGAAAGCGCATAACGACGGCAATGTTCCAAATAACCAGCCTCATGTACACTCATCAATTCAACAATACTCCGCCATAGCCAAAATGGTGCCTCGATGGTTTTTGATTGATTGCGTTTTAACTCTTTTATCCAAGCATTGCGTACTGGATCATCCATCTGTCGAGCATGTGCACGACCAACCACAAAAGCCAAATAGAAAGCCAAGTCTTTGGCTTCAACTTCATTGACCCCTTCTATTTCGAGTTTTAAATCTTGTGGCAATAACTCTCGAATAAAAATCGAAGTATCTAAAAACTTACTTGCTCGCATCCGCTCCCCTAAAAATGGTGATAAGTGTCTTGCACCTTCAACAATTCTTGCTGCATTGTCTTTTGGCATCGGTGTATTTGAATAACGTGGTGCAAGTGCTGTTGTGGCTTCTTTCAGATCCATTAAACATAGGCCTTTCCCATCTCTGACAATATGATTGGATGAATCCATCAGTACGATATAGCGCAATAGGCCTAAAGAACTGCACCCTTTAACCCAATATGCTGAATCGATGACTTTCAATTGAGCGGATTGATCACGCTGGCCAATCATTGTGACCAAGTCCTGAATATCAGGCTGATTAAAAACACTGTGGATTTCGAGATGTTCTTTTTTCAATAGGGGCCAAAATCGTTTCCCCAAGATGATTTCTGGCTTTAAAGCTTCTAAACGCTCTCTTGCTAAATTTTTCCAGGTTCGCTTCAGTGCTTTCTGCATTGCACTATGCACAAGGACAGGTCGCTGTAATTTACCAATCCCCTGACCATTGTGTGCTAAGGCATAAACATAACCCGCGTAAAGCGCTTCAATCATCTGTGCGGTAACGACCCCAGGTAAATCAGAGCTACGTACAGCCGTCGCTAAGGATAGTCCTAAGCGGATAACATCATTGGCTGGATTACCAATCACGGTTTGATCTAAATCACGAATCTCAATATCAATTTTACCCTCTGCATTGGCTACAGGACCCAAATTACCGGTATGGCAGTCCCCACAAATCCAAATCGCTGGTCCTTGTGGTATCGAACTTATTTCCGCTTGCTTTAACCAATCATAATATTTGGCAGTATTGCCTCGTACATAGGCATGGATGGAACCTGCCATTTTTAAATTACGACGTTCTGTTAATTCAGCATTGCGATAACGCGGTTGTTTTATTTCAGTGTTTTGCTTTCTTGGCATTTTTACTATTTTAAGTACTTGATCACTTATTCTGAGTTTTTTTAAGCGTTTAAGTAAGGGCTCAACTGTATATAAAATGTTGAATATTACCGTTTCTTTTTTACATTTCTACATGCAATAAATCATATCGCCTTATCAGAAACGAGTAAAATATTGAAACGTCCAAGCCACTGAATAGACACTGTGAATAGCTATCAGCAAATCTTTCAAAATATAAAATCAAATTCGACTTTGATTTATTGCATACAGATTTTGATTGTTTTAACTGGAACAACGCTTGGCCTGTATTTTCTAGGTTATGATCAACTTATTGTACCGATTACACTTGGCGCAATTGCAACAGCACTCACTGATTTTGATGACCGACTCAGTATTCGGTTAAGAAATCTAGGCTTGGTCTGTGTGCTGTTTTTTACTGTCAGCAGTATTTTAGATTTTTTACATTCCTATAAGCTTTTATTTTTAATTTACTTGTCGCTTTCCAGTGGGGCTTTTATCTTAATGGGTGCCTTAGGGCAACGCTATGCCACCATTTCATTTGGTACTGTGCTCTTGTCAATTTATACCATGTTTGGCTTAGGTGAATATTCTGAGTGGTATCAACAACCCAGTTATTTTGTCATGGGTACATTATGGTATGGCTTGACCTCTATTATTTTCTACTTGCTAAAACCGACACAGGCTGTACAAGACAACCTCTCTAATAGTTTCAATCTTCTTTCCGAGCTTTTGACATCAAAAGCAAAACTATTTGATCCTGATAATGTCGACAATATTGAACAGCTTTTATTTGACCTATCTTTGCAAAACAGCCAGTTGGTGCAAAACTTAAATTTAACCAAAGCCTCATTACTCACCCGATTAAAAGCCTCTCGTGCAAATAAAAACACCATCTACTGGCTCAACTTATATTTTTTGGCCCAAGATATTCATGAGCAAGTTACTTCCAATTATTTGCACTATGAAAAGATCCAACAGAACTTTAGCCGCACAGATTTAATTTATCGCATTCAAAAAAATGTCCGCTTACAAGCGCGCAATTGCCAACAACTTGCTGAGGCAATTTTAAAGCGTCAAATCTTTCAAACGCATCCTGACAATAGTATTGCTTTAGCACATTTAGAAAACTCAATGCTGGAATGGATTCAACAAAATCCACATAATTTAGAAGTAAAAAACTTACTGTTGGTGTTAAAAAATCTCAAAAATGTGCAAGATCAATTTATTAATCTGAGTATTGAACAAAGTAATTATCAGCAAAGTTATAGCCACCATCGAGATAATCTAAATTTATTGGATGATGATATCCATGATCTACCAGACCTTTGGCTCAAGATTAAACAACATTTAACCCCAAATTCTGCATTGTTTCGCCATGCGGTGCGAATCTCATTTGTGTTTGCTGTCGGGTACACAATTTCCTTACTACCCTTCGCAAAAAATGGCTATTGGATTCTACTCACGAGTTTATTTGTCTGCCAGATCAGTTATTTTGCCACCAAAAGTCGTTTAAAACTGCGCACTTTAGGAACTGTATTAGGCGTACTTTTAGGTATTCCCATTTTATATTTTATACCTAGTATAGAAGGACAGTTACTTCTCACTATTATTTTTGGGGTATCCTTTTTCTACTTACGTTCAAAAAAATATGCCATGGCGACTTTAATGGCAACCCTAATGGTTTTGTTGATCTTTAATTTAAAAGGTGCAGGCTATACCATTATTTTACCACGTATTATCGATACTATTTTGGGATGTGTAATCGCATGGTTTGCGGTCAGTTTTATTTGGCCAGACTGGAACTTCCGTGATATTTCCAACAATATTCGTAAAAGCAGCAAAGCAACATTAGACTATTTCGATGCGGTTGTTGAGCAATATCAACAAGGCCGAACCAATAGTATTGATTATCGTAAAGCACGCCGAGCTGCACATAATGCACAGATTGAATTATCCACGATGATTTCCAGTTTAAGTGCTGAACCCAATCCAAATCAGGATTTAATTCACAATGCATTTAGATATTTGGTCTATAGCCATAGCCAGCTCAGTTATGTTTCTGCTTTAGGCAGTCATCGTGAACATGTGCATGATCAGCAGATTTTAGATTTGATGTTGTGGTGTAAAGACACGTTAAATGATGTTTTGCTTAACCAATCCGCTGTAAATGAAGCATTAATTGAAACAAAGCTCACTGAGATTCAGAACATCAATGATCAAGAAAATTTATCAGATAATTTACTTTTGGTGCTTAAACAAATCAGTTTATTATTGGAAACCTTACCTGAGTTGTTAAAACTAAAAACAACTTTACTTCGATTAGAAATTAAATAGCAAGAATCACAAAATATTTTGAGACATCACATGAAATTTAAAATTTTCCTAACGTTTTTATTTTCTGGATTGGCTATCGGTGCTATGCCCAATGCTTTTGCAGATTCTCAATTTAATCAAGACTTACAGCAATTTTTAGAGTGTAAAAAGACACTGAAAAATTATTATGACTTAGGTTTTGACTTTGAGGATGATTTGAAAAAGAATGGCTGGATCAAACAAGGTGAAGAATATAGCTATGTCAGTAAAGTCCCCATTACGGTATTCGGTCAATCTACAGATCAAATTAGCTTAGTTTCTGGTGGGATGCTGGCTGTTTTAAAAAATGCGAACACCCAAGTTCTCGCGAAAAAGTTTCAAATTTCTCAAAACCCTTTCTTTAAAGATATGCCTTATTTCTCAGGAGAGAAAATTGTAAAAACAGATCTTGAGACCAAAGAAATGGAAAAATCTTTGCGTAAACTGACTTTAGCTGAATCTAATCCAGTTGTAGATGAAGGTGAACATAAGACCTATATCGGTTGTGTTTATATCACTGAATTTGAACAGCAACAGCAGGATGCAGCAATCAAAGCATTACAATAATTTATCCTGAATATCGGAGCAAACTTTTGGGTCGGGAGGCTAAAATATTATTCTCCAGAATGATCATCAATTCATTTAAATGAATCAATTTTATTTACTCATTTTTTAAAATAGTTTAGATAATTCGGTTAGACTCAAGCTTCATTCTCATTTGATTAAGTGACCATGAATATCAAATCTTTACGTATTGTTGGTTTTCTCGAAGGCATCTCCTTTCTCCTTCTTCTCTTTATTGCTATGCCTTTAAAATATATTTGGGATACACCAATCTATGTAAAATATATTGGCATGGGGCATGGTGTGCTATTTCTTGCTTTTTTGGCAGTTTTATTGATGGTCTGTGGAAAACAGAAGTGGTCTATTAAGATATTTATTTTAGGTTTGATTGCTTCAATTTTACCTTTTGGACCTTTTGTTTTTGATCATAAATTAAAAGCATTACAACAGCCTTAACCTGTTTTATTTATGAAGCAAAGCTCCCTCTCCTTTTATAGGAGAGGGAAACTCAAGTGAGCTTAAAATTCACCATTTGCTTTACGTTGCAGCATAATTTTTTTCACTATTCTACGTGGAATAGTGAACCACAAAGTAATTAAAGCAAAGCATGACAACGCATAAGCCCAGAGATGGAACTGTTCATACAAAATTCGAATCAGTTCAATTACAAAAAAGAAAGTGAACATCATCAACACTGAAACAGCAGCAGCGACAGTCCCTTTAGAAACTTCGGATGACATTAACGCAAAACGATAAAGCACTGAAAAACTAATTCCTTCACCAAAACTGACTAAGGTCATCCCTAAAATAACGCAATAAAGAAAATATTCGCGCCAAATTATTCCTGCCACAACAATTAAGGTACCTAACAGCATCAAAGGTAAGCCAATCAAAACTGTTTTACCTAGCGGCAAACGATCAATCACTTTAATCAGTGCAATATTGCCAAGAATCAATCCACCCAATACAGGAAATTGTGCCAGTCCATATTGCATACTACTGAGTCCCAGTTCTTCAACCAACATCACAGGAGATAACGCAATCCATAGCATTAAAGGCATCGCCACCATCGGCAAACCGAGGGTCAGGCCCATGAAAGTCTTGTTTTTTAGGACTTGCATATAATCATCCCAAATATAACTCAAAGGCTTTTTGGGAATACTGGTAGTAGGTGATGGCATTTTGGCTTTTAGACCAAACCAACTGAGAAAAGCTAAAAAAGCAATCGCAATAAATCCCCAATGCCATGACACATGATCAATCAGGAAAGCACCAATGACTGGGCCAATCAAAGGGGCAAGCAAAGAAATATTTGCCATCAGTGCCATGACTTTAATGGCATCACGCTCTTCAAAAGTTTCTTGAATCGCAGCATAACCTACCGCTGCGATCACAGATAAACCAAAACCTTGCAAGAATCTTAAAACAAGAAAACTTTCAATATTGTGGGTAAACAGAATTAATAAACAGGTGATAACAAAAAATGCAACACCTGACAATAAAACTTTCTTACGTCCTAAACGGTCAGACAAAGGTCCGAGTATCCCTGCGACGCATGCCCCGCCGAGGAGATAAAATGACATAGATGATGGTGCCCATGCACTACTCACACCAAATTCCTTGGTAATTGCGAGCATCGCAGGTTGGACCAAATCATTACCGATATAAACTGAAAATTCAAATAACACCAACGCCAATGGAAACATAAGCGTAGCGCGACTCAAACTTGCAGTTTGTTGTTTTTGCACTAAATTTTGCATTGTTTTCTACATATCATTATCGGCTTGCATCGCTCACACTACTTTTTTTAAAGATAAGTGTACGCCCAATGACAAGCACTGAAATATAAATATTAAATTGTGGAATTTACGTTGAATAAAGGCAGTTCAACACCGTATTCACAAGGTGTCTAATTCAATAGGTAAAGTAATTGCTGAAACTATATTTGTGAGATTTTTTAACTTGACCCGATCTATAAGAAAGCTCATAGAAGTACACACAGGGTAAAGTTTGGGTAGTCTAACACAGACAAATTTTCAGGGGAAGTTGAACATTTATTATTCTTCAGCTACTCTAAATACTGGTTAAGCTGATATAAATAATTTAAATGAAAAATAAAAATCCTGTATCACTGATCATTATTGGTCTGATTTTATTGTTGATTAGTGGAGGACTTTATTTTATAAGTTCTGCACCAAATATTAGCGCTGAAGATCAGGCTCGATGTGAACAATTGGTTCAAAAGAAATATGCGGAAGATTCGAGCTCAGTGATTGAAAGCTGTAAAACAGATACAGGCTTTGTGGCCTTGATGGATGTTCAGGCCAATGGTACTGGGTCGGCTGAAGATACGGCAAAGGCAATTAGTTCAGCCAACCATAAAGAATTGGGTTTTGGTATATTTGGCAAGTTCTTGATGGGGTTATGCGTAGGTGTCGGAATTGCGATGCTAATCAAAGGCTTGATTGCACTCAAAAACAAACAACAATCGATAAATTAGCTATAAAAGCAAATTATAATTCACATAGTTTGCTTTATTCATCATGTAGCACTTTTGATTTGATAAATGTGCCACGTTTAATATCATCATATGCTTCAAGAATTTCAGCGTAGCTATTCATCACAAAAGGGCCATGACCGTTGATGGGTTCTTGAAGCGGTTTGCCTGTCAGCAGCAGCAATTTACACTGTTGCAATGCCGTAATTTCTAAGTCTTGTTCTAAGCTCGACATGACGGCAAGCCCTTGCTCTTCAAATATCTCATCTTCAGCTTGAAACAATGCCTTGCCGGTTCGTAAATAAACCAGTGTGGTTTCCCCTGCGCCAGCGGGCAATCTCACCTTATGCCCTGCTTGGATTTCAATATCTAAAACATGAAGTGGCGAATGCGTTTTTGCTGGCCCTTGTTGTCCTTGATAATGCCCAGCAATCACCCGTACCGTTCCAGCGCTATTCGGAAGTTCAATCACTGGAATATTTGCTTTTCGTAAACTCTGATAACGTGGTGGGTTCATTTTATCTTTAGCTGGTAAATTCACCCACAGTTGCACCATTTCAAAATAGCCACCCGTTTTTGAAAATACCTCACTAAAGACCTCTTTGTGTTCTACACCGGAAGCTGCGGTCATCCATTGCACATCACCCGTTGAAACAATACCACCACCACCCGATGAATCACGGTGTTCTAATTCACCAGCAAAAATCAGGGTAACCGTTTCAAAACCACGATGAGGATGCTCACTCACCCCTTTGCGTAAATTGGTCGGTTTTAAAACACCAGGTCCTAAATGATCCAGTAACAGAAAGGGAGAAACCGTATTGCCTAATTCATAGTGCGAAAATACAGAAAGTACAGGATAAAAATCTCCTATCGCAAATCGGGTGTCATTACGATGAATAAAGGCAAGGGTTTTCATAGTGTCACTATTCTCTGATTGAGTAAAAGCATTAGCCATAAAAATGTTGTTTTAAATTAAAGCTATATTCGGTGAGATATTGCTTTAATTTTTCAATATCATTAGTAGGTTCAATCGTTCTTAGATTAAGGGCTTCAATTTTATCTTCTAACAGTTTTAAGATCTGTGCTTGTTCAGCGACAGGTAATTGTGCTTTTTCTTTTTGCTGTTTTTTTGATTTCTAAATAATCTTCTGCCCAATGACGTAATGGATCATGGGAGTCGATTTGATCAAACAATTGCGTAATCTGGAGTTCAGGCATAATTTGCTGTGTTGCCAACTCTGCTGACATCAGACCACGAATAGAATAAAACACTTTTTTATAGGTAAAGTTATCTGCAGTTTGCATGACATGCATACCACCTTTAGCCAGCGACAAGTAATGATAATACAGAGCTTTATAGTCTATTCGTTCAAGTAAGCCATCTCTAAAAATTTCCCATTCAGGAAATTGATTGAAATAGACAATATGTGCACGTACCCACTCTAAAACAGTCGGATTACTTTTTGCCAAAAGTCCAAACATTTTATTTAAGTCGAATGAAACGAAATCAAAGTCGCCATCCATGATCTCGATTAAATCACGGTGTTGGCGATAATCGTAATATTGTGCCTTGGAGGGTAGATGAAAACCACGCACATCGTAATCACTGTCTGGACTTGCCATGCCCCATAAACGACTACCGCTTTCGATATAAAACAGTGGATGTTCATCTCGGTTTTGGAATAAGTTTTGAATTTCTTGTTGGATGTTCATTGTGTTCACATTTTGGGTAAATCTATAGGTTTTATAACATCAATTTCAGTGCTTTTTAAATTTTCTTTGAATTCAAGATCGACTCTCCTTTATTTTTAATTTAAAAGTTTTATCAATAATCGCTTTAATTCATCATGATACTTACCAGCATAATTTGCTTTATGTTGGATATATAGCCAAGCCTCCTAATTATTCATACAAGTGATTTACATCAAGCCATTGATCATAAATAAAGCTTATTTTTTGTATGAACTTTTAGAAACTGTTGGTTATCAATTCATTTTTTGTACTTTTAAACCCTAGATGATTGTCCTACCGTGGGGCGACATGGATGTCGCCGTTGGGCGGGGGTAACTGGACGTACCCCTCGCCCAACATGAGCAAAAACAAAGCAGGGCTTTGTTTGCAGCGCAAGGTTTGGTATCACCTACGAAAAGTGAGGCATCGCCTATGCAATGGTATTTAAACTTTGAATATAGGGTGTGGCATTGCAAGCTTTTTTATAATCAAACAATTGATTTTTACATGTGATTGATTTAATTAAAAATATCAATCAAGAGAAGTTATATTCTTGTGTATGAGTTTTTTGACAGATTGACTATCATTCAACTTCTTGTATCAGTCAAAAATGCGAAGGATCAAAACCATTACCTACAATTAAAATATTCATTTATTGTGATTTGCCAAATAAAAAACGTACCAAATCTGATACGTTTTTATCCAGCATTTCTATCTATTTTCAATAAGAAATATAAAATAGCCAAAGATAATTATCCTTTAGCTACAAATTTTGAATTTCTTAATACATTTTCATGACGCTCTAATGCTAATTCTATGAGTTGAGTAATTAATTCAGAATAAGTGATTCCACTTACCTCCCAAAGCTTTGGATACATACTGTTATTAGTAAAGCCAGGTAAAGTATTTACTTCATTTAGTAAAACATCGCCATGCTCAGTCAAGAAAAAATCGACACGTGCAAGTCCCAAACAACCTAAAACTTTAAAAGCTTTAATCGAAATCTCACGAATCTTATTACTTTCCTCTTCTGAAATTGAAGCAGGAATCACCACTTCAGAAGATTGATTATCTATATATTTTGCTTCATAAGAATAAAAACTAGACTTTACAACCACTTCACCACAAACACTGGCTTTTGGATTGTAATTACCCAAAATACCGCATTCAATTTCACGACCTTTAATAAACTTTTCAATCAATACTTTGCTGTCATATTGAAATGCGTTTTCTAAAGCAACAATAAACTCTTGTTCGTTTTCAACTTTACTGACACCCACTGAAGAACCTTGATTCGCAGGTTTCACAAAGACTGGAAGTCCTAAAGTATTTTGAACCTCATGGAAACTCACTGCGTCTGGCTGGTAAGCATGAACAGTTAAAAATGGTGCAACCGCAATCCCAGATCCTTGTAACAAACGCTTGGTGACATCTTTATCCATACAAATTGCAGAACTTAAAACATCTGAACCAACAAAAGGTAGATCTAAAATTTTAAGCATGCCTTGTAATGCACCATCCTCGCCTAAAGTCCCATGAATGATAGGAAAAATAACATCTATGGGTGGTAATCCTTGCGCATTTTCAATTTCAAAGATTTGAGATTGTTTTGACTGCAAATAATCTTCATGTTCACGAGGGGCGAGAGAAATTAATTTAGGATCGTGGCCATATTCTAAATAATGAGTAACATCCAGAATACGCCAAGCACCATCTTGGTCTATTCCAATCAAACTAAGATCAAACTTTTGCAGATCTATTGCATCCACGATATTTTGTGCTGATTGTAGTGACACACGATGTTCTGATGATTTTCCACCAAAAATTATTCCAACTCTAGTTTTTGCCATTTTTGTTTGTACCCTGATTTTAATCTTCCAAATCTTTAAATCCAGATAAATAATTGATCAAGGACATTTTGCCTTCTGGAAGGTCTTAGTGTTCTTACCACGATAACACTGATATTCCTTCTGCATATCTATACGTTTCCACTGACCATCAATATTTTTAAAGCTATATACGCTACGAATAGAACGTACTGAATCATCCATCAAACCCGTTTCAGTCAACTTCACTTCTGCAACAGTAGGTGATTCCACACTATTAAAATATTGGCGCAACTCAACAGTCGCGAGATCCTTACGTAAATCAGGACGTTCATTTAAAACCTGACTTAATGGGGTCTCTGAACCACCCACTTTATTCATTAAATTTTGTGTTGTTGCACAGCCAGATAAAATCACTAAACAAAATACTGAAATTAAACTCAAACGATTCATTCTGATCACCCTAAAACTAAAAGCATAGCCTAATGATGCTATGCTTTTTAAACGTACACTATTTAAAAACTGTGTCTTTATGACTCAGCTGCAATATGGCTAACATCGAGCACTATGATTTGTTGATCATTTTCATCAAACATCAAGGCTTGATTACCTAGATCCAGCATATAAAAATGCCCTACATTGGTTAGAAAATGCCAAGCAACAATCTCTTGCCCATTATACTCATGTGATGGATCACCAATGGTAATACGATCTAGTTCCTGACCTGCTTGCTGGCATAAGGCTTGAATAATTTTAAAATAACGGGGGCTGTTTTCAGCTGCCTGCTGTTTACGTTGTTCTAAATTTAGAATTTTGGCTGTAACTTGCTCGATAATCGCCAAGATTTGATCTTCATCGACAACCTGTAGCTTTGGATGCTGTTTTAACCATCGACTATTGATTTCAATCAAATCTTCACTATCGTTCAATGCATAAAATTGGTCATCAAAAGCATTGAGAATATCTCGCTGCTCATTTTCTCCAAAGTATTCACCCTCTAAGAACTGTTCTAATTGCTCATCCGTAAACTGATCAATTAAATCCGCACTTTGCTCAAAGAGAGCCGAATGCCCAGTCGCATTCATGGCTTTTAATCCTTCACGAACATGTTTCACCATGAACGCATCCCAACCTGTGTTATAAACAAATTGTGAAAAACCGCCATTATTCACTTGAGCAAGATAGTAATCGACAAAATAACTATATAAAGCCTCTGCGGATACTTCATCATATTCAACATAATGTTCAAATAAGCCATTTAAGGTATCAATATTGGACATAATCACATCATAGTGATCATCACTATCTAAACTTTGTTTAGAAATTAAAATCTTATCAATGAGCATAGTTTTCAGTTTCTTATCAATATTTAAGCGCAATCAACATAACAAATTTTCGGCAACAAATGGCGACAAGCATGTAACTTTATTTTATCTTTTGTTTGGCAATAAAAAAGCGCTTCTCTCGAAGCGCTTGTACAAGCGAGCTATTTAAATCATTACAGATCAAATAACTTACCTGGGTTCATGATGCCATTTGGATCAAACACTTTCTTCAAGGCTTTCATATATTCAATTTCTTCAGCAGTCCGCGTGTAATCCAGATAAGGCTTTTTGGTCATGCCTACGCCATGCTCTGCAGAAATTGAACCGTCATATTTCTTCACAGTTTCAAATACATACTTATTTACTACCTGACATTTGGCAAAGAATTCATCTTTAGATAAATTCACAGGTTTTAGAATATTTAAGTGCAGATTTCCATCCCCAATATGGCCGAACCAGCAGATTTCGAAATCAGGATAATTTTCAGCGACAATCGTATCAATTTCCTTAATAAAAGCAGGAACATGTGTAATCAATACTGAAATATCATTTTTATATGGGGTAAATGGTGCAATCGTTTCAGAAATATCTTCACGTAAACGCCATAAGCTTTGAACTTGTTCAAGATTTTGGCTCATCACCCCATCAAGCACCCAACCTTGTTCCATACAATGCTCGAAAATTTCCATCGCAGCATCCATAATCGGCTCATATGGTGCTTCGAATTCAAGTAAAACGTAGAATGGACATTCTGTTTCAAATGGACGTTGCACATGACCACGATCCAAAACTTTTTTCATCGCAAGTTCACCAAAGAACTCAAAAGCAGTTAAATCAATTTTGCTTTGAAATGCGTGCAATACTGGCATGATTGCATCAAAATCAGGAACTCCCAATACCATCACTTGTAGATCATGTGGTTGACGTTCAAGTTTAATTTCAGCTTCGGTCACTAAACCTAAAGTCCCTTCACTACCAATAAATAAATGTTGCATTGCATAACCTGTAGCATTTTTAATCATGCCTTTGTTTAAACGCAATACATCACCTTTACCCGTCACCACAGTCAGACCAAGTATCCAATTACGAGTCATGCCATATTTGATGACTTTAATCCCGCCGGCATTGGTTCCAATGTTACCACCCAATTGTGATGAGCCCGCAGAAGCGAAATCAACGGGATAATACATCCCTTGTTCTTCTGCATAGTTCTGCAACTGTTCCGTCACCACACCCGCCTGAATACGCACCATACGATCAGCTGGATAAAATTCTAAAATTTGGTTCATTTTGTCGAAACTCACGACAATTTCACCATTGGCAGCAACAGCACCTGCCGATAAACCTGTACGTCCACCCGATGGAGTAATCGCAACATTAAATTGATTAGCCAATTGAACAATAGCTTGTACTTGTTCTGTGCTCGATGGAAAAACGATGACCGATGGCTGAGGATCAAAATGCTTAGTATGGTCTTTGCCCCAATTTTCTAAGCTGTCAGCATCGGTTTTAATCCGGTTTTCACCGACGATTTGCGTCAATTGGGTCAATAATTCAGGTGCTATCGTTACTGGAGCATTCATCGTTTTGCGGACCTAGCAAGAAGTAAATAAGTGGTTGTCGTACTATAACATTCGAGATTTTAAATCAGTCTGTGAAAATTTTTCAGCATTTTTTTACAGCTGAAATCGTCAATTTTACTGATTTTAGCAGTATTTTACCTAGATGACTGCTGAGGATAAAGCACAGATTTGATTCACATTATCCACACTTTGTGTATAAAGTGGCTGCAAGCACTATAAAAATCAATGCATTAGCATTTCATTTAATTTTTGAATAATGCTTATCAGAAATCGTAGATAAAATATCCACTGTCCTGTCACAATCAAAATATCTATAGAACAAGGTCTATGGTATCATATTGCGACTAAATTTGGCCTTTGTAGCGGAGCCGTAATGAGCCAACATCTTTCACTACCTAAAGATAAAATTCGTTTCTTGTTGTTAGAAGGCGTTCATCAAAACGCAATCGACACGTTAAATGCTGCCGGATATACCAATATCGATTCCCGTAAAACTGCGCTTGAGGGTGAAGCGTTGCAAGAAGCGGTTAAAGATGCACACTTCATTGGTATTCGTTCCCGTACACAATTAACTGAAGAAGTCTTTGCAGCTGCGAATAAATTGATCGCAGTGGGTTGTTTCTGTATTGGAACAAACCAAGTGAATTTAAATGCAGCCATGATTCGTGGTATTCCTGTATTTAACGCACCATACTCAAACACTCGTTCAGTTGCTGAATTGGTTCTTGCAGAATCTATTCTTTTACTTCGTGGTGTGCCTGCTAAATCTGCTTCAACTCACCGTGGTGGTTGGAACAAGTCTGCTGTAGGTTCATTTGAAACGCGTGGTAAAACTTTAGGTATCGTGGGTTATGGCTCTATTGGCTCTCAACTTTCAGTTTTAGCTGAAAGCATGGGTATGCACGTCATTTATTATGATGCAGTGACTAAGCTTCCTATGGGTAATGCACGTCAAGTCGGTTCTTTAGATGAACTCCTTGCAAATGCAGATGTTGTTACACTGCATGTACCCGATGTTCCTTCAACACGTAACTTCTTTGCAAAAGCTCAATTTGCGAAAATGAAAGAAGGTTCAATCTTCATCAATGCTGCACGTGGTACATGTGTAGTTATTGAAGATTTAGCAGATGCAATTAAATCTGGCCATATTGCTGGTGCGGCTGTTGATGTGTTCCCGAAAGAGCCTAAAGCCAATGGTGAAGAGTTTGTTTCTCCACTTCGTGGTCTAGACAATGTGATTTTAACACCTCACGTTGGTGGTTCAACCATGGAAGCGCAAGCTAACATCGGTCTAGAAGTTGCTGAAAAATTTGTTGCTTATTCAGATAAAGGTATGACTTTATCTGCAGTAAACTTCCCTGAAATCGCACTTCCATTAACTGAAGGTAAACACCGTTTACTGCACATTCATAAAAACGTGCCAGGCGTGTTATCTAAAATTAACAACCTGTTTGCTGAACACGGCATCAACATTTCTGGTCAGTCATTAATGACTAAAGGTGATGTGGGTTACTTGGTGATGGATGTAGACGCAACTGCATCTCAAGAAGCGCTTGATACACTTCAGGAAGTTGAAGGCACAATCCGCGTTCGCGTATTGTTCTAAGACGACGAAAGCTAGAAAACCACAGGTATTTGCCTGTGGTTTTTTTATTGGGCTTATAAATCTGGTTGAGGTCGTTCTCTTTCAAATGACTTCTTTCGTTAGTTAAATGATTTGATCAATAAACTATTTAGCATCTTCTCTCCCTCTACTCTACAAAGACAGTGTACTATCTAGAACTCAATAGGCTTTCAAATTACATTACTTTTTCATATAAATTGTTTTAAATAAGAAGTCTATTGCAGATATTTTCCGCCAAGTCCTGAGTCTAAATTCTAGAAAGAATGCCAAATTTTAAAAATGCACCACACCTTCAAGCTATAGTTTTATTGTTCATTGCCATGATCAGTATGCAAAGTAGTGGTGCATTAGCAAAAACATTATTTGATCAATTTCCAGTAATAACCATTTCCGCTATGCGTTTATTACTCGGCTCATTGATTTTAGCCGTGATTTTTAAAATTTGGCAGGTCAATTTTAAACAGGTGAAATGGTCATCCATCATCAGTTATGGTATTGCCCTTGCAGGAATGAATGCTTTATTTTACTTATCGATTCATCGTATTCCGCTCGGAATCGCCGTAGCGTTTGAATTTATTGGCCCGCTCAGTGTGGCTCTATTTCATGCACGGCAAAAATTCGATTTTATTTGGGTCGGACTTGCGATACTTGGACTAGTTTTACTGTTTCCATTTGATCAGGCAAAGCAAACTCTCGATCCTATTGGCATTGCCTTTGCCTTAGCTGCTGGCGCTTGCTGGGCGCTGTATATTATTGCAGGTCAACGACCTTCAGGAGTTTCTGGAAACCATACCGTATGCTTGGGGATGTTTGTAGGTATGTTGTGTTTAATGCCAATTGCCTTATTTTCAGGGATGCCTTTAAAAGTTTTTGAACCTTCAAATTTAATTTATTTTATTGCGTTGGCGATCTTAGCAAGTGCATTGCCGTTTTCATTGGAAATGATTGCATTAAGAAATTTATCTGCTTTAAGCTTTGGCACGTTAATGAGCCTAGAACCTGCAATTGCAGCATTTTCAGGATTTATTTTCTTAAATGAACAATTATTATGGACACAATGGTTAGCCTTAGCCACTATCATTAGTGCATCGATTGGTTGCACCGTAACCGCACAAAAAGCACGGGATATAGAATAAACCATGCCGAAAATTGAAATAAATGATGGATGAGTGTTAACTCATGATTTGAGCACAAAGACTTGGTTTTCTATTGGCACATTTTGATCTATTTCAACAAGCGTTAATTCACTTCCAAAACAAGCACCTGTATCTAAAAAATAGCAATTATGCTTCTTGGTGACAAAATCAACTACTGTATGCCCTAGAAAAACCTGTTCCACACCAACAACAGTTGAATAACGCATAAAGCGTTTATTTTTAATTCGCCCTCTGCCCCATAAAGCCAACTCTCTACTTTTAGACCGTGTTGCAACTTTAAATGCATCCCAATCATTTACATCAATATCCGCATGCACAAAACCATATTTCTTATTTTGATAAATGACTTCTAACAGTATGGGTAAAGTGTTTAATTGATCTATGACTTGTTGTTGCTGTTCTGAACTTAATGCATAAAACCATTTTCCACCATGATGCGTATGCATATCTTTCATCATTGGATCGATCTGCGACAGTAAGCACATTTCTTCATGATTACCTAAAATGGCTTTAAACCAAGGCTCAGTAATCAGTTGCAGACATTGCAAACTGTCAGGACCTCGATCAACAAGATCCCCCACAGCAATCAATAGATCTTTTTGAAAATCAAATTGAATTCGTTCAAGCTGTTGCATCAACATATCATAACAACCATGTAGGTCTCCCACCACAAACAAGCGCCCTGTGTGATGGGTATAGGTTTCAACATGAGATAGGTTGTGTTGCGATAACTCAGACATAGATTGATCTTTGATTAAAACTCAATTGAAGCTGCTTCAATATGCTGGTTTTTTTTGGCTAAATCCAAATATTTGCTGGCAGTTTTTTTATCTTTACGCACCCCGATCCCATCTTTATAAATTTTAAATAATTCAAAATAAGAGTCGATATCGCCATGATCAGCCGCTTGTTTAAACAAATCTGCACTTTGGCTTAGATCCACCTCGACACACTTGCCTTCCTGATACATTTGCGCCAGCAGAAAGAATGCACGTGGAACTTTTAGTTCTTTGGCTTTATTTAACCAAAGTAGTGCACCATCCGCATTGTTTTGACGTTGTTCAAAAATCGCCATACACAGCATAGCCTGCACATGCCCTTTCTCTGCAGCTGAATTTAATAATGGGAGATGATGTTCATGTTCTAACGGTAATAACATCGACAATTCAAACTGTGCGTCTGGATGGTTTTGCATTGCAGCACGTTCTAACCAAGAAATACCTTGATCAAGATTTTTCTCAGTTCCCATCCCATAACGTAAACACTGCGCTAAAGAGTATTGAGCTGGAACATTGCCTGAAACCGCAGCATGTAATAATAAATCAAAAGCCAGCGTTGCATATTCTTTTTGCTTTTGCTCAGTTTTGGCATTTTCCGAGTTTTTTAACAGCGTCACGGCGGCTAAATAGGCGGATTCAATATGTCCATTTTTTGCCGCTTTAAGTAAATGTTCTTGTACAACTGTGGCATCCACTTTAGCACTTTGCTGTTCGATAAGTGCACAAACATAGCAACCAAATGGATCATTGTTTTCTTGTGCGAAATTGGCATATTTAAAAGCGACATCAGGGTTGTTTTGTTTTAAATAACTAAATGCCAATAAAGCACAGGCAAAATAATCTTTTTCTGCAATTTTCAATAATTCATTTTGAACTTTGATTGGATCAAAGCCTGAAAATTCGACCAAAAACTTCAAACTATTTTGATGCTGATTTTTTAAATAATTATCTAAAAGTAGTTGATAAGCTAACTGTAAATCTTGTGACAATTGCTGTTGGGCATAAACAAAAATCGCTTCTGGGTGATTCAGTTGAACCGCCCGTTGTAAATGAATTAATGCTTGTGCTTTTGTCAGATGATCGGTGGCATTATTCAACCCTAGATAAGCAAGTTCTAAATGGGCAAGTGCATGATTAAGCTTTGCTGCATGTTGAAAAAAAAGAATGGCAGACTGAACACTTTGATTCAGATAACGGCCTAAAACATGCCACTGCCCTAACAAGGTACTTGCAGGTGCAAAATTCTGATTGGATGCATTGACCAACAAATCAACACGTGCTTGGGCATCTTGCTCATTTTGAGCAACCCCTTGTTGTTCTAGTTTAAGTACGTCGATATACCAAGCTTCTGCTTGTGAATGTTCTGTTCCATTTAAGTCTAAATTTTCAGTTTTATTCGTATTTCCTGACATCTTTTATTCCTAACACATGTGCCATTGCAAGTATAATCATCCCCATCTTACAGATGAGTTAGCTGAATCTCAAAGGGAAATGTTGAATCAACATTCATCTATTCTCGAAATACTTAAATAAAACCTAGAAAGTGTTAAAATCTGCGCAATATTTTTCTTCACCTTAGATATGCCAAACTCTCAACTCACTGCTGTGCTTTTCATGGTCTTATCTATGGTGGCTTATCAGATCAGTGCCTCATTTGCAAAACAGTTATTTGAGGTTTTAGATCCGATTACTGTGGTTACCTTAAGATTATGTTTTGCTTCTATTTTAATTATTTTAATGTTCCGTTCTTGGAAAATTATAAAACGTTTACCTTATCTCAGATGGAATGAACTGCTCTACTATAGTGGTTCAGTCTGTTTGATGAATGTGCTGTTCTATGCCTCTTTAGGAAAATTACCTCAAGGCATTGCAGTTGGTTTAGAGTTTTTAGGTCCATTAACTTTGGCACTACTTTCGATTAAGCGAAAAGGTGACTATATTTGGGTGTTTCTTGCCATCATCGGTATTACACTGATGGTGCCTTGGCAAGATGCGACACAACATAATTTTTCCTATCTTGGTGCTGCTTTTGCTTTGGGTGCGGGCATATGCTGGGCGAGTTATATCTATTTCGGGCAAAAAGTTGTACGACAAAATATTGGTATGCATGCGCTTAGTATTGCAATCGTCTTGTCTGCCTTGGTTATGCTGCCAATCAGTGCCGTTCACAACCCAGATGCCTTACTACAAACACAGTACTGGGGCAAAGCCTTGCTGATTGCACTTTTAGCAACCGCCATTCCTTATGCCTTAGATCTGCTTGCTTTAAAACAATTAAGCAAAATGAGCTATGGTACTTTATCGAGTCTATCTCCAGCTCTTGCCGCAATTTCAGGTATGGTATTACTGAATGAACATATTACTGCTTGGCAAACCGTTGCTTTAGTCTGCATTATGATTGCATCGGTAGGAGTAACATTTAGAGCGGCGAAAAGCTCAAATGCTCATTAAAACATTATCAATGCTAACACACTGCCAGTAATACATAATCCCGACCATATTTACGCGGTTTTTAGGAAGAAAAGAAGATCAGCGTAAATAAATGATATAGCCAACCTGTCAATAAACTCAGACACAAGAGCATAATTCTTATTACTTAATATTCCAAATTAAATCAATGATATGTAGAAATAAATTATTTAATTATAAAAATTTGGAATGCCACACTTTTCGTAGGGGATACCAAATCTTGCGCTGCAAACAAAGCCCTGCTTTGTTTTTGCTCATGTTGGGCGAGAGATACATCCTGTACCCCCGTCCCACGGCAACATCCATGTCGCTCCACGGTAGGATAATCATCTATGATTTAAACGTACAAAAATGAATTGATAACCAACAGGTTTAGCCCACCAAGCGGATAAGGTCTTTTGCTTTATACTTTTTATATTCGGATAAATACTTCTTCGCTAAGATTAATTTTTGATTTTCATCTAAAATTTTTACGGCTTTTTGAAAAAAAGAATGTTCTTCTTGTTGAATATGATGCGCGATGATTTCAGATAATCGTTTCGCTAAAACCAACCAACGTGAGTGGCTAAAATCAGTTTGTTCTAGCGACTGTAATATTTCATCCATCTCATGATGTTCAGCAAGTGCCAAACGGGTAATATTTAAACCTGAATCCGTCATCATTAACGGCATATAAAAATAGCGATCTTTCGCAACCGCATGGGCAAATAGTTCATTTTTTAATAAATTAAAAATTTTCCTTCGTTCAGGGCTATCGCCTGAGGTATGCGCTAACTGTTCTGACAAATCCTTCTGAATGATATGGCTTTCTCTCAAAGCCTCAAATATATTCATCTAAATCCCTCTTTTTATGATATTTGCCTTCCATTGCTTCGGTTTGTAATTTTCGATCAAGAAACCAACAATATTAGAAGACTAATCAAAAAAAATCCTGACAAAATTTAAGCTTTTTTGTATCAAAAAAATTAACGAGAGCATCTGCGAAATTACGCAATAAACATTTGATAGGCCAAGCGACAAATCAAAATGCTGACCAAAATCAAAAATAAAATTCGAATAAAACCACTGCCATATTTCAGCGCCATTTTCACACCAACCAATGAACCACATACATTGGCAACAGCCATCAGTAGACCCAATTGAAATAACACATGTCCAGTGGGAATAAAGAAACTCAGTGCGGCAAAGTTAGTCATGAAATTACCAATTTTTGAAAGCGCCGACGCATGTAAAAAGTCAACTTTCAGATAACGAATAAAATAGAAGATGAAAAAACTACCTGTGCCCGGTCCAAATATCCCATCATAAAAGCCAATTAATAAGCCACCCACACCCGCGATTAATAACATTTTATGGGTGATTTCTTGTTGAAAATGGACTTGTCCAAATTGCTTTTTAAAAAATGTATAGATTGCGATCACAATCAGCATAAACAATACAAATGGTCGCAAAATTTCTTGGGGGATAAGTGAGACACAAGCAGCGCCAGCAAATGAGCTAATAAATGCCGTGATTCCAATCACCGCCAACAGTTTCCACTGAATTTTGACTTGTTTTAAATATGAAAAAGCAGCCGATGCTGTTCCACAAATCGAAGCCAGTTTATTGGTTCCAAAAACTGTAGCAGTAGGATAATGCGGTAAAGCCCCCATTAATGCAGGAATTTGAATCAGCCCTCCACCTCCAACGGCAGCATCAATTGCCCCTGCACAAAAGGCAAAGAACACCAAACTGAGGATGATATCAAATTCCATAACATTCACTTATCTTTTAAAGGCGTCTATTAACGCTGGGAGACTTAACCGTACTTTGGCTTAATCAGGCTTAAATTTAAACTGAGTAATTTTCTAACGATGAAACGGAATTAAAGATTTAAAACACGTTTAGGCACTAAACGTTTTGTATCTGTAATTTCTGCCAATCCTAAACATTTATCAGCATCAAAAACCAAGACTTCGGTTGAGGCAACATGTTCAATATTGCTTTCCATACCGCGGCAAAAATATTCCGCACGTCCTTCAGGTACTTGAACTTTAGGGAAATGATCGATTGGTGCATATACAGGTAGCAACAAAGCTTCACGCGCTTGTTCAGTCAGGCTTTCCAGATATTCAATGGTATATTCCGGAATCAAATCAAAATGACCAGTTTGAGTTCGATTTAAATATGTTAAATGACCAAATGTCCCCAGTGCTTTGGCAATGTCTTCGCCCAAAACACGAATATAAGTTCCTTTAGAACAGGTAATATCCAGGGTCAGGCTGTGTGGGGTAAACTCAAGCAACTCAATGGCAAAAATATGAATCGGCCGTGCATCACGTTCAATTTCAATTCCCTGACGAGCCAACTCATATAAAGGACGACCCTGTTTTTTTAAGGCTGAATACATCGGAGGAACTTGTTGAATATCCCCAGTAAATTGAGCCAGAACCTGTTGAATACTTTCTTGGCTTAATTCAGGGACATCTTTTTCAAGTAAAACTTCGCCTTCTACATCACCAGTTGTCGTGCTATGGCCTAACTGAATGGTTGTTTGGTAGCGCTTGGTAGAATCTAACAAATAATGTGAAAATTTAGTCGCTTCACCTAAGCAGATTGGTAACAGTCCTGATGCCAAAGGATCAAGCGCTCCTGTATGCCCTGCCTTTTGAGCTCGATATAACCAACGTACTTTTTGTAACGCGGCATTTGAACTAATGCCCAAAGGCTTATTCAATAAAAAAACACCACTGATATGGCGACGCGGTATTTTCTGAGCTTTTGAAGACATATTGGTCTGAATACGGAGAATAATGCGCTATTTTAGCAAAAACCATTCGTCTATTTTTACAAATTTTCTGTTTGAAATTTAGAATTCTATGGCAAATTTTATTTTCAATAAAAAGACTAAAAATTGTAGGAATATTAGATGGATCTATCTAAAAAAATGATTGGGATAATCATTGGTAGTCTCTTGATCATTCTTTTAGCCGTGATTTTTTGGCTAAAACCAAATACAGAGTCTACTGAAACAACATCAACATCTGAAAAAGCACTTCAGCAGCAGACTGGACCATTGACTTCAACTCAGCTCGCTGCATCTGAAGCACAGAACTTTGCCAGTAAAAGCCAACAAGATACGCAAATCAATTGTCAAATCCGCGCTGATGCTTCCAATCGTTTAATTGTTAATGAGCAGACCAAAGATTGTTTTGAATATTTCATTACACAATATGGTGAAAAAACCATTGAGCAAATCAAAGCAGATTTTCTCAGTTATACCAAAATCAGCTATAAAGAGCCTGTGTTATCGCAATTAAATAATCTATGGACACGTTATATCGATTACAGAAGTAAATTAGGCGATTTACCAGCACCCACTGCAGATAAAGAAAGTGCAAAGTACTATCAGCAGATCTTGGTCAACACTCAAAACTTAAGAAAAAAATTCTTCTCAAATTATGAAATTCAAGGCTTATTCGGTACACAGGACACCTATGACCAATATACCGTAGACCGTCTAGAAATTATGGATAATCAAAAATTATCTACGGCTGAAAAAGCGCAAAAACTCAAAGAACTTTTCGAGCAACTTCCAGAAGACTGGAAAGAAAACTTAAAACAACTAAATCAACTTGAAGACTTAAGAAAATTGACAGCGGAGATTAAGGCACGTGGTGGTTCTGCGGAAGAGCTTCGTCAAATGCGCACCAATCTAGTGGGACCAGAAGCGACACAACGCTTAGAAACACTTGATGTACAAAGAAGTGATTGGAAAGGCAAAGTTAATCAATACCTTGCTGCGCGTGACAACATCCTCAAAAGTAATCTGAGTGACTCAGCCAAACAGCGTGCTGTAGAACAATTAAAAGCACAACAATTTGCAAATCAGCAAGAACAACTCAGATTACAAACTTTCGAAACAGTGCATGACCAAGGAGGCAAACTACCTTTTGCGAATTAGTCTATAAATATTTAAAGCAGCCATAAAATGATAAAAAGGCAGAAACAAAAAATATTTAATTCTGAGTTTATGCCACATTCTACGTCTTTGATTTTAAATCTAAGCGTAAGAATTTTATGGAATTTCACATATCAAAGATGCTGTTAAATTTGATGGTATAAATTTGAAAATAATATTTATGACAATCTCATAGGAGGGTTAACAAAGACTAGAAATTTGTTAGGGATTAACAAAGCTTTAATGCAACTCGCACTTTTGGTTTCGGGTAATAATGAAAATGATGACATACCCATTGCTTGAAATCATAAGGGTTGTAAGCAAATTTTAGCTTGCAACATAGACTACTTGTTGATCAATAATTCACTTAAAACAAAAAGAGTATTTTAAAATGAAATTTAACATCAATATTCTCGCCCTAAGTTTAATCATTGGACTCAGTTCGATGACTGCATCTGCGTCTGGATTACAAACGGTAAACCCACGTTATGTTAGTTCAGACTATGCAAAAACTAAATACCCCATTGTCTTTAATCATGGAATGTTCGGTTTTACCCGTCTTGGAACCTCATCCTTTGGCTTAGATTATTTCTATCAGATCCTCCCTGATTTAGCCCGTAATGGCGCAAAAGTTTATGCGACTCAAGTTTCCCCATTGGAATCGACACAAGTTCGGGGTGAACAGCTCTTACAGCAAGTCGATGAAGTGATCGCACTGACTGGCTCGCCCAAGGTCAATCTTATTGGGCATAGTCATGGTGGACCAACAATTCGCTATATAGAAATCGTTGCACCAACAAAAGTCGCCTCTTTAACTGCTGTTGCTGGAACAATTAAAGGCTCTAAGTTCGCTGACGATATTGTAAATAATCGAGGTGTAAATGCGCTTCTCACAATTCTCGGTCAATATATCTTAGCACCTGTGATTACACTGCTTGAAGGTAATCCTTCCCTTTCTATAAGCCTTAATAACTCTTTACAAAGTATCAGTGAGAAAGGCTCTGCTGAGTTCAATGCAAAATATCCAAGTGCTGCAATTCCAAAAGACTGTGGCGATGGTCAAAAAGTGACAGCCAATGGTATTTATCATTATTCTTGGACGGGTACGGCTCAATTCACCAACATTTTGGATGTTGTTGATGGCGTAATCTCTACGCTGGCACCGTTGTCTTATAAAAATTTAGATAATGATGGTTTAGTTAGTCGTTGTAATAGCCATTATGGGCAAGTAATCCGAGACAATTACCGACAAACTCACTTGGATGAAGTCAATCAAATTTTAGGACTACATGGCCTATTTTTTGCGCCAAACCCGCTTGATCAATACCGTCAACATGCCAATCGTCTGAAATTACAAGGCTTGTAAATATTGCCGATGAGAGGCGATAAAATGTACTGTTCATTCAGTCTATTTTATAGTTGAATAGTTAATGATTCTGGAACCATTTTTGATACTCAACATCGTATTGAATTTCGAATTCCAGAATCTGATTTGAACTTAGATTTAAAAACCGAAGAAACCAAAGTTACAATCCCAAAAAACATGATCAAAATTAATATATTACACTCAATAAATTTAAGATTGAGGTATTAAAACCCCCAAATAATAAAATAGATGGAGCTTTAAAATGAAATATGGACGTATTATCGCCAGTCTACTTCTGACGAGTACATTAACAACTGCACATGCATCTAATGCGCAACAAGTGACTGTTAGCAAAGTAAATTCTGAGTATGCAAAAACCAAATATCCTGTGGTATTTGTGCATGGTATGGCTGGGTTTATTCGTGTTGGCGATGTTTTAGGATTAGACTACTGGTATCAAATTTTACCAGATTTGGCTCGTAACGGCGCCAATACGTGGGCCACACGAGTATCTCCTTTTAATTCTACCGAAGTGCGTGGTGAGCAATTGGCACAACAAGTGGAAGAGATTCTAGCAATTACTGGCAGTCAAAAAGTCAATCTGATCGGACATTCTCATGGCGGTCCAACCAGCCGCTATGTCGCAGGTATTATGCCTAATCAAATTGCTTCTGTCACAGCTGTTGGCTCTCCACAGAAAGGCAGTCCTGTTGCAAACCTAGTCTTAAGCGTAGAAGGCACACCGATCCAAGGCCCATTGGTAAGTATCGTAAACTTATTTTCAAAAGCAATTGTCTGGGCACAAGGTCTTAATCCCAATGAACTCCCTCATGATGCCTTGGCGGGTGGGAAAAGCTTAACTATTGAAGGTTCTGCACTCTTTAACAGTAAATTTCCCATGGGTGTCGGTAACACAACTTGTGGTGAAGGGGCATATCAAGAAAAAGGAATTCAATTTTACTCATTTACCGGCAATACGGCTGTTACAAATCTTCTAGACTTGGATTCTGCTCTACTTGGTACAAGTCTATTGATTAACGCTGGTCGTGATAATGATGGTTTAGTCTCACGATGTAGTGCTAAATTTGGTAAAACTATTCGGGATGATTACCGCTGGAACCACTTAGATGAGGTCAATCAAGTTTTAGGATTACGTGCAATTTTTTCACCAGACCCAGTGCAGGTCTACCGTGAACATACCAATCGTCTAAAATTACAAGGGCTTTAACAGAAGCAAGTAATAAAAAAATGCGCCATTTGGCGCATTTTTTAGCTGTAAAGCAAAGTTAAAATTAACCTTGTTTACGTGCTGGTAATTTTTCACGAATACGAGCAGCTTTACCAGACAATTCACGTAGGTAATAAAGCTTAGCACGACGAACGTCACCACGACGTTTCACTTCGATTTTAGCAACGATTGGAGAGTGAGTTTGGAATACACGCTCAACACCAACACCGCTAGAAATTTTACGTACAGTGAACGCAGAGTTCAAGCCACGGTTTTTCTTCGCAATTACTACGCCTTCAAAAGCCTGAAGACGCTCACGCTCACCTTCTTTTACTTTTACTTGAACGATAACTGTGTCACCAGGAGCAAAAGCTGGGATATCAGTTTTTAACTGTTGGTTTTCAATTGCTTGAACTAAAGGATGTTTACCACTCATTGTGGGAATCTCCGTTTTGCGGGACAGAAGAGGTCTGCACAACCGCTGGGGATAGAGGCTAAATCGCGTATCAACCCGTTTATCTTTCCCTTTACTTCTGATGTTACTCAGATCAATAAAGAGCCTAATATAAGTACTTAAAAATAAGTATTTTCTCGAAGCCGACTTCTTATGGAACTTAAATTCCTCAGGGCAATAATCATGAATTATTGCTATTTCCTGACTTAGAAGTACAGCTTCTGACTCGCGTTCAAACAAACATAATCAATGCTTGCCTACCCTCGCTCATCTTTTAGCCATTTTTTTTGCTGCTTGGTCAACTCAACTTGTTCCACCAACTCAGGTCGGCGTTCTAAAGTGCGTTGATAGCGTTGCAAAAACCGCCATTTTTCAATATTGGCATGGTGCCCTGACTTAAGTACTTCAGGAACATCCAAACCTTCAAAATGATCTGGCTTGGTATATTGTGGGCAATCTAAAAGACCATCCACAAAAGAGTCCTGCACTGCAGATTGTTCATCTGACATGGTATTCGGCAAACGTCGAATAATACTGTCTAATAAAACCATCGCAGGGAGTTCGCCACCTGATAATACGTAATCACCTATTGACCATTCCTGATCAACATATTTTTGGATCAAACGCTCATCAACACCCTCATAACGTCCACACAGTACAATTAATCCATCATATTCAACAAATTGCTGTACTGCTGGTTCATTTAAGGTCTGTCCTTGCGGTGACATATACACCACAGGAACCTGAACTGCACCTGCTTGCTTTGCAAGTTCTTTCGCATGGTGGATGGCTTTTGCCAATGGCTCAGCCATCATCACCATACCAGGACCACCACCAAATGGACGTTCATCCACTCGTTTGTAGTTACCTTCAGCAAATTCTCGCGGATTGATACAATGAACTTGTACAATGTCACGCTTTGCTGCTCGCCCGCTAATTCCGTACGCTGTAATCGCTTCAAACATTTCAGGAAAAAGCGTAATGACTGCAAAAAACATCGCAGACTCCTCTATTTTCCTGCTGCGCCAATCCTTATCGGATTAGAAATCTACGCCCCAATTGACATAGATACGACCAGCTTCGAGATCAACGCGTTGTACCACATCTTTATGCCATGGAATCATTCGCTCTTCGCCATCGATGCTATCTGCTGTTGCACGAACAACCATGACATCATTGGCGCCTGTTTCAAACAATTCATGGATTTGACCAAGATTTACTTCCTGCTCTTCATCATTCAGACCTAATACGATTAGACCCTTTAAATCAGACCAGTAATACTCGTCCACGCCTGCTTGAGGCAGTTGCGATTTTGAAATCCAAACATTAGCACCAACTAAGTTATCTGCTGCAGTGCGATCACTCACACTTTTCAACGAAACAACCAAGCCTTTGCCATGTGGTTTCCAACGTTTTACGTCTACAATTTGCCAACCTTCTTTGGTCTCAATGTACCAAGGGAGGTAGTCAAATATGTTGCTCATAGGTTCTGTATTGGAATAGACCCAGAGCCACCCATTTAATCCATATGCTGAACGTAGCTGTCCAATCTGAATACGATCTTCGGGCACATTCTGTGCTGGTGTCATGGGCTTACTGCCTAATTAAAGGTTTAATTATGCAGTAGCTGCAGCTTTCTTAGCTTGAGCAGCTAAAGAAGCAACACGTTCAGACGGTTGAGCGCCTTGAGCAACCCAGTGAGCAAAACGGTCAGCATCTAAACGAAGTTTTTCTGCTTTACCTTGAGCTGTAGGGTTAAAGAAACCAATACGTTCGATGAAACGACCGTCACGCGCATTGCGGCTATCAGTTACGATTACTTGATAGAACGGACGTTTTTTAGCACCACCGCGTGCTAGACGAATTACAACCATGATAGAACCTTATAGTTTTTACGGATTATCCTTGTACCGACCATCGATACATTTCAAACCCCTTTCATAGAGGGCAATATTTTACGTTATCTTTGTCATGAAAGAAAGATCAAATTTTATTTATCCACAATTTTGAATTTAATTTTTATTTGCCGTCCCAGTTTGTGGTTGCTGATGGAGTGCAAGTGGTGCCTTTGCTCCAACATTTTTGGCCTTGGCTATCTAATCCGACATCACCATTTCCGGCTTGCTGAGAACCCGCTATTGGAGCAGCATTTAAAGACCAAGTTAAATTATCTTTAGAAACTTCTAATTTAACTTTATATTTTGCTTCTCCAACACTTGGATAATCTTCTTCAAATGCTCCATTTTCCAATTTGGCATCTTTAAATGTCCCTTTCGCCATTTTATAATTGGATAAATTTCGGGCAATTTGAAGCATTTCACTTTGTGCATCAACTCGGTTTGTTCGAACAATATATTCTTGATATGACGGATAAGCGATTGCAGCTAAAATTCCTATAATTGCCACAACAATTAATATCTCAACTAATGTAAATCCTTTCTGCTTCATACTTTCACCATGATGTAATCTCACTACCTGTACAAGCTGTAAAAGTAACACTGTCTTTGGTTTTACAACGCAGTCCCTCACTCGTCATAAGTAGATTATAGTTTCTAACATCAGTACTTTCAGCTTTGATTGCCCAATTTCGACCTCTATTTGCATCATCCTTTAAAGACAATTGTTTCCCACTTATTGGATCTTGTAGGGTGATTGTGTATTTTACCTGATCACCACTTGCTCCTTTCGGTAAAACAATTTCAGTCATTGCCCCAGACACACCATAAATATAATTTGGATCAAAACCTTTATAAGTGAAATTTTTGGCTTTATACCGCTCTAGCTGCTCAGCAACTTTCTGCATTTCCTGCTGAGCAGCTGATGTAGAAGCTTTCCGGGTATACTCCGTATAGGCTGGAAAGGCTACGGCAGCTAAAATGGCAATAATTATGACAACGACCATTACTTCAATCAAAGTAAAACCAGATTGAGCACTTGATTGCTTACTGTAAATGTCAGTAGGCAAATTAGTTTCGAACTTAGCTTGCTGAAACATATTTTTCATACCACCGTATCGGATTTAGAATGCGGGTACATTCCCATTTACCAGAGCCTTGAATATTTCCAAGCATGGTTAAACTTCCACAACTATTTGGTTTATTTGAGTTTTCACCAGGTCCTAAAGTAATCCCTCGGATACCCGCCCCAATAACATTTGTATTTTTACCATTCAGAATTTGAAAGCCTGACTTTTTATCTTCATCTATATCCTTTGTACCATCTAATTTCAAACATACACCATATGGCAAACAGAACTGTTGGGTATTACTTTCACCGACAATGCGTGGTTTGCATGGATCTTGTTGTGCCACACCAGTTCCTTCTGGATCATATGTAGGTACAAATAAATAGTTAGTTAAAGCAATAGGTTCTTCTTCAAACGCCTTTATACCACCTGATGTTCTTCCTGATACATCATTTCCCGTATAATCGCTAGAAAGAGAACGATACCAACCTTGTAATCCTGTTTTATTATATGGAAAAAAGCTTGATGCAATTGCCCCAGATAGCGTTTGCGGATTTTTCTTTAAATCTGTCAGGACTAAATTAACTGTTTTTAAATCACTATCTGCAATCGTCATTAATGCCTTATTACTAAAATCACGATCAATTAACCCATAAACATTATTCATAGGTCTGTTTGGTATTGCTTTTGCAGGTAAAATTCCTTCTCGTCCAGTTAATGGCGTTACATCTAAAGGTGTACTACGATCACCTGAAGCAATCCCAACTAGAATAAAAGTGTCTGAACCTTGGGTATGCTTTGTTAAGGTTGGCGGTTGATAGAAGCGTGGTTGGTCTCCATCCATTACTGTTATACTGCCTAGATTTGCCAATCTTACAACCCGTTTACCAAATCCAGAAGCAGGTGTTCCTTTTGCATTATTTAAATCCGCTCTAAATACTTGTCCACCTAAATCACCAAAATAAAGATGATCAACCAGACCATCACCATCACGATCAACGGTACTTATACGACTCACAATACTATGCGTCATAGCTGCATTATTAGAGTCTGCGCCTGCATTACTTGCATACCACAGAACAGAACCATCATTCGCATCTATCATATAGACAGCATTACCATCTGCTTGTGCTTTCTTACAGGCAGCGCCACCATACTCCGCTGGATTTGCAGTATTTAATTTAAATCTTGGATTTTCATAGCACATATCATAACCACCGCCGATGATCATCACACGTTTGAATTTATCGCCATAACGTACATTTGCAAGTACAGGTTTAGACCAGGTTTGCCCTATGCGTGCATATTTTCCACCTAAATCAGGTCCAATTCTAAATAAAAATTTTGGTGAATTAGGATTCAGTACATTTAATCCGTAATAACTTGTCCCCCCCATCCGCATACCACCATACACATTCATTTGCTTCGCTCTTACAGATGTTGTGTTTGAGCTTGTGCCAAATTCATATGCCGGATCGGCAACCCATGCACCATCTATTCCATAAGTGGCATCACCGGCTTCACTTCTGCGTAAGGCTCTTGAAGCATCATCTTTTTCTAAGATATCTGCTGGAATAAAAACCATTTGTTCAGCACCTGTTGATCCATCAACAACACGTAAGCCCCCTTCCATACTTGAATAGAGTACAGATTGTGAGCGTACTGCTGTTAAATCACCATCTGCATCTAAATCACCAGAATAAGTCAGTTGAACAGGGAATGAGTGAATACTTGCCCCCATAGCAGTGAATGGGGAACTTGGTGGTGTTAATGTATCAGGTAAAGTTGTCGTTGTTGCCAAATCTAAGTCATAGCCAAGATAATTTAATATTTTAATCTTAAGTGGAGTTGAAAAATCTTTTACAACAGCTTGTGTCTTAAACCCTGTCAATAATGCTGCATTATTTGTAATTGGTTTATTTGTAACAGCCAATAAATTGCTATCTTTTGCAGAGATTTTTACAAGCTTCCCATTACTTACACTAGATACGTCTGTAAATAATGGTCTAAATAAATTAGGATTATCTGTTGTTGGCAAAGCTAATTTTGAATAAACTCCGCCTTTTTCAACAAGACCTAAATCAAATGAATTTGAAGCATTAAAAAGGTCTTTAGTATTTTTATTTAATGCACCTAGGTCATTAAAAATTGTTGTTGGTCCATCTTTTAAGGCTCCGCCATTAATTCCATACTTCTTTAAATTACCTTGCCAGATTAAATAATTTTTTCCAGGATCAGGTTTTAAAGCACGTAAATATCCATATGGTTGAAAACCATTTGGATTTAATGCGTCGACTGGCACAGAGATAGCACCTGTAGATAAAGGATCTGGTGGAGTATCTCCTAAAGAGTTGATAAACTGAATAACACTTAATGTAATATCTGTTGCTTTTGAGGCTTGGAAAAATCCGCCATTGCCGAAACCACCATCATAGTTATAGCCATCACTTCTTCCTGTTCCTAAGTTATTTTCAGTCGGTTTTGCAACTGATAAACTCCCAGCATATCCAGGTGAACACTTATCGTTAGGTTCTGCACCTGTTGCTGCATCTTTATATGCACGAGAGCTTATTCGACAAGCATTTTGAATATCTGTAGATGCATTCAAAGGATCACCAGCAAACTCTGTACCAAACCCAACAAAAGCTGTTTGAATAGATACCCCTTTAGGATTCGTTACAGGATTAAACAATGACTTCGCAAATGCTCCCATACAACGCCAAGCACTGCCATCTGCAGTGTTTGATAAGTCATTAGAACAAGAAAATAAACTTCCTTTATCATTTAAAGCTTGCTGCATTAAGGCTGCAGCACGTTCATCGCTGGAACTATTTGGCTGTCCATCTGATAAAAAATAAACCCCCTGACCATCACATGATGCACTCTTATTTGCATCTGGTAATGGCGATTTATATGATGCATTAACATTTTCTGCTGCTCTATCAATTACGATATCAGGGTATGTAGCATCTTTTATAATTGAGTTTGGTATACCACTATCAGCATTTGGTATTATATAGTCGTAATAATCCCCAGAATAAAAAGTATCTGTATAGGTATCGAGCCAACCACCATTTGGTTGAATATTAGGTTGATTTTCCCAAACGGGTGAATTATTAGTTATTGCTCCATTGGTCCCCCCATAAGTCGTCGTAGCGCCACTCCAATACTTACATGTTTGCGCTAACGTATTAAGGTTTAGAGCATTTAGAGACTGACAATAGTACGTTTTATAAGTATATGTATAATTATATCGTCTGGAAGAACCGGAGCCTGTTGATAAAACTGTATAACTCCTAGTCATATATTGCATATCTCTTTTTATTCTATATTTTTTTTCTGAATATGTCGTTGTACCCATTAAATATGAAGCTGCTTCAGCATAAGCGGGTGCAGAAGGTGTACCACTCCATGCAGTCAATCCAGCAATTGCTGTTTTAAGAGCTTTACGTTGATCGCTTTCATTCTCTCCTAGTTTTTTAGCAGGGACTAAAATTTGTGCAGTTCTACCATCTCCTCCAGCTGAAAAGTTGCCAACACCAACATAAGCTGTTGAAATTTTTGCACTACTGCCCTTTAACAAACTTTGTGCAGCTGAATCAGTACTATCTAAGAACTGAAACATTCCATCTTTTAATCGAGTTATTCGATCATAACAACGGTATGCACCATTGGATTGTAATTCACACCCAGTTACTGTATTTGTGACTTTTGGATTCGTTGCGGCACTGTTTTTAGTTATATAACAAAAATTACGAGCATATTGAGGCGTTGTATTTGATAATACTGAATAAATTTTACCATTGGTGTAATTACTACCGCTATTCATGGTATTTGTATTACTACAAACACCATAATCCTGAGCCAAACTCATATCTTTGATTTGACTTGAAGCATATCCATCCCCATACCCCATACTTCCAGATGTATCTAGCATCATGATAATTGTTTTTTGCCCAGCTGAAGGTGCAGCATAAATCTGCAAGTCAGTCGCTTGAACAACACTAGATGAAAACAGGAAGGTACAACTGAAAGCCAAACTAAAAGCTGTAAAGTTTTGTTTTTTTAAATACCACACTTTTTTTATCAATGAGGTACTTTTAATTGAGTTTCTCATGTTAATTCCCCCAAGAATTATGGTTTTTCCGTTTGTGTAAATAAAGTTTGCAAATTGAATTCTTGCGTTTGGCTATTTACAGGAACACCTAAATCAACTAAACAATTTGCAATAGTTTTAAAATCTTTCGTTTCCACATCAGTATTATCACTAATATAACCAGGATTAGCGCTATCAATGCCTACACAAGCTTGGGCAGCTTTAATGTCTTTAGCGAATGCTGGAAAAATAGAAGTTGTCGTTACTCTTACTCTTTGTTGCTCGACTACATTTTTGGGTAGAATCGTTCCCGCACTTACGTTTGTTCCTTCACCCAATAAAGCACCTGGTGGTAAATCGGTGACTGCGTCATTTGGAATTTTTATTGCAACTTGAGTGACCACAGCCTCCCTATTACTCCCAAAATCTTTTGTTAAATCACAAAATGCAGCTGAACCACCTGAGGCAACTGTTGGTTTTGCAGTTTTATTTGCTGGTGGGCGAAGTGTTGCGACACTTTGTGATGCACCAAACTTTACTTTTGAGGTAGGTCTATAACAAAAAATATACTCATTGCCTGGCTCTAATTTACTATCTTGCAAGGCAAAGCCCACGACCCCGCTTAAGTCCACCATTTTGGATAAATCTGATGTATAAAATTGATTTAAAGGAGTATCTGCAGTTTGACTTAAGAACTGCCCCACCTGTGTATTTGTTGCAATGTTCAATGATGTCATTGCAGTACGAATAGCAAAAACACCAATCAAAGTAATAAGTATCAGCATGAATAAAACAACAATCAAGGTTGCCCCTCTTTGGGACGAAGCCAACAACATTTTACTCATAGTGGCTCTCCCATCGCATTTCTTAATGCTATTGTTGTTGTGTATTCACGTCTTAAATACTTGCTGCTTGTATTTTTTAACTTAACCGCTTCATTTAAAAAATTTATACTTGCTGTAGGATCAATTAACGTACTTTTCGTATCATCTTTTGAACGGACTAGTACTCCAACTTTAATTGAGACAACTCTTGGTGGTTTTTTATTTGCAGCTGTTGCAGTTTTGGCATCACTCATATATTTATCAATCGAGTAATAGCTTAGATTTGTTTTATTATTATTTTGTGTACCTAAATAAAATCTTAAATGATCTACACGGGGCATGATGATTTGACTACGTTCACCCATCCCCTTAATTTGAGCAATAGATGTCGCTGGTGGTGTATTTGCATCACAAGCCAGTGCATAGTCTGTATCATTCTGACCATTATCATCCTTACGTAAAAAATAACGTTGAAGAATATATTCCCCTGCTGCAACTTCAGCCCCTTCACAATTAAACATTTTATTTGGCGCTATGAATAAAATTGTTAATTGATCACTTGCCGCATTTACATTTGATACCCCACCTGCAGTCGTTAAAAACTTTGTATCCAAAGCAATAGGTAAATTAACGTTTCCAGTTGCTCCACTGGTTAAAACAACACCACCTTGATTAGTTTTATCATTTAACTCTGGATTATTTATGTTCCCATAATTCGCAAGTCTTATATCATGCGCCATATATTCCAACCCAAAAACACCACTATCTTGCAACTCAGCACCTGCTTGTTGTAAGCGAGTCGTGATCAGGCCACCTGTAAATAGTTGTAGAGCAGCAGCACTAATGATTAATCCTAAAGCTAGGGCAACGATAAGTTCAACTAAAGTAAAACCTTTTTGTAATTGATTTTTCATACTAATAAGCCTCCATCATGAGGCATTTGGCATTATTTACATATATTCCAGAAGAATCCATACAGGCTGTATAATTCCCGGCAGAGAATTTTGTTCCATTCCAACCCGCGAATAGACACTGCCGGTTTGTAGATTGAATACCAGGGCAAGTCGCCATCGTTATATTTATTCCAACATTAGAAGCAGATCTTGCAACTAAAAATGCATCATAAGTAGCCATTTGTTCAGCAGTGCATGTTGTATCAATACATGATTTGGGCTCACTTGGACTACTCGTAATCCCTGCATAACTTTGTACTTTTGCAGGGTAAAAAGATTGACCATTTGGATTAGCGCGAATGCTTTCAGTTAAACCTCTCAATAATAATGTCGCTTGAGATCTAAGCAGCGCTTCTTCACCCGCCTCTACCGCTTTGAGTTGTAAAGCAGCAAAACCCAAAACACCTATAGCAAGTAACACTAAAGCCACCAATACCTCAACCATTCCAACACCTGCTTGCTTATTTATAATTTTCATGAACAAGTTCCTAATGAAATATCAGATGCACCAGTAGAAGCGACAGTAATACTTTTAGACTTACTTTTTGCACACAAAGTAAATGTTTTTACACTTTCAACATTACCCATGGGTAAAAAAACTACTCCTGATACTGTTGATGTTACATTTGTACTGTCTGCTATATTTGCAAGAATTACTCTATTTTGAGCAATAAATTTATCACTATCCGCATTAGCAATAGTTTTTGTTACACATTGTTTTGCCGTAATTTGCGTACCCGCATTGTCTTTATTTGGGCAGACAACAACAGTTGAACGCAACGCAATAGCCCTACTTCTCCCCTCATTTAGAGCAAAGAGTATTTCTCTAGCACTATTATCTAAATTTTGTCTGGTAATATTCTCTGAAAATGAAGGCGCTGCAATCGACGCAATAATCGCTAAAACAGCAATCGTCACCATCAACTCAATTAAGGTGAATCCTCGATTTTTTTGCATTGCTCCCCCCATTGCAACAAAACTTTACCCTATTAAAAATCATAGCTTAAATACTTACAAAACCAATACAAGTTGGACGAAAGGCATAAAAAAGCAGATAACTGAAATCTCAGCTATCTGCTTAAAAAATAAAGTTTAAATTTAAGCTTGAGTTACATGAATCCGTAGCTCTTTTGGCAAACTAAATGTGATGTTTTCCTCACGACCATTTAATTCTTGTGGCGCGGTCGCACCCCAGTCCTGTAAACGTTGAATTACTTGCTTAATTAAAATCTCAGGTGCAGATGCTCCTGCTGTCACACCAACCTTATGATTTGAGTTAAACCATTCTTGCTGTAACTCATCTGCATTATCAATAAGATAAGCATGCTTGCCCATACGTTCAGCCAACTCACGTAAACGATTCGAATTTGATGAGTTTGGAGAGCCAACAACCAACACCACATCACATTGTGTGGCTAAATCTCGCACAGCATCTTGGCGATTTTGTGTGGCATAGCAAATATCATCTTTACGAGGCCCTTGAATTTGAGGGAATTTATTGCGTAAAGCATCAATCACTTTGGCCGTATCATCTATAGATAAGGTTGTTTGGGTCACAAAGGCTATTTTTTCAGGATGATGTACTGTTAATGAAGCAACATCATCTTCATCTTCAACCAAGTAAATTTCACCACCATTTTTTTTGTCATATTGACCCATGGTACCTTCAACCTCAGGGTGACCTTCATGACCAATTAAAATCGCTTCAGTTCCTTCACGGGCATATTTCGTGACTTCAATATGTACTTTGGTGACCAATGGACAGGTTGCATCAAAGACTTTTAATCCACGGCGCTCTGCTTCTTGTTGAACTGCCTTAGATACGCCATGTGCACTAAAAATAACAATATTATCGTCAGGCACTTCATCCAACTCATCCACAAAAATTGCACCACGCTGACGTAGATCGTCAACCACAAATTTGTTGTGAACCACTTCATGACGTACATAAATAGGTGGATTAAAACATTCAAGCGCACGATTGACGATGGCAATTGCACGATCTACACCTGCACAAAATCCACGCGGATTAGCCAATACAATTTCCATAAAACCCTCAATGCTCACTTCAATGGTTGGATATATTTTATCGATTAAACACAAACAATGTGTAAAAACAGTTTTGTTTGTGTTCGCTCTACTCTAAAATAGAGAAGATATTTTATCATATCAGGAAAAATATCATGTCGGGTCTATTGTTTGTCGTTTCTGCGGCATCAGGAACAGGCAAAACATCTCTCGTTAAAGCGCTGCTTGAGCGTGTGAGCAATTTACACGTTTCTGTTTCACATACGACTCGTGGTCAGCGACCTGGCGAACTCGACGGTGTTCATTATCACTTTACCTCTAAAGAAAACTTTCTTGATCAAGTGAATCAAGGTGGTTTTATTGAATATGCAGAAGTTTTTGGTAATTATTATGGCACTGCGCAAACAACGGTAAGAGACCAATTGGCGAAAGGCCATGATGTGCTACTTGAGATCGATTGGCAAGGTGCAGAACAGGTTCGTAAACTTTTTCCTGAATCTAAACAAATTTTCATCCTCCCTCCTACTCAATTTGATTTACGTCAGCGTCTTTCAAATCGTGGTACAGACTCGGTTGAAGTCATTGAGCATCGTTTAAGTTGCGCGGTGGAAGACATGCAACAATATGTCAATTTTGAGTACATCATTATCAATGATGATTTCAATAAAGCGTTACATGATTTGGAATCTGTGATCAATGCCAACCGCTTAAAAATAGATCAACAGGCAAATCGTCATCAAGCTTTAATTACCAAACTGATTACACCCCAGTCTTAATCGTATTTCAATGCTTTCTAAATAAGCTTCGATTAAAACTTGAGTCTATAGTGAAAGCATTTTATACTGCACAGTCTATTTAAAAAATTTGTATTCAAACGAGAACTCTTATGGCACGCGTAACCGTTGAAGATTGTTTAGACCATGTGGACAACCGCTTTGAGCTTGTACTAGTGGCAAGCAAACGCGCGCGTCAATTGGCACGTCAAGGCATTGAACCGACTGTTGAGTGGGACAATGACAAGCCGACTGTTGTTGCATTACGTGAAATTGCGATTGGTCATGTGACTAAAGATATCTTGAAGCAACGTGATCAAGATTACCAAACGTCTAGTCTTGACCTTGCTTTATCAGCAAACAATCTTAATCTTGAAGGTTTTTCTTTCCAATAAGCTAAGCCTTTATAAAAAGCCTAGTTTTTCAACTAGGCTTTTTTATTTCAGTTATTTTGCAAAAAGTTTTGCCAATCAATCGACAAAATTCAAATTATTTGTTAAAAAAAATAGATATATTTGATGTCTAGAAATTGACAAGCGGCTCAATATGCTTTTCATTAAAGCATTAGGAAAAATATTTCAAATTTGTAATTTAAGATAGGTGTTCTATGCCAGGCCAACAGGTCAGCCAATCCAAGCAACAGCTGAATGTAATTATCGACGCTTACTTAAAACCAAGCGATGTCGAGCGAGTACTTGTGGCTTGTGATTATGCTGATATTGCGCATGATGGTATTACACGTAAAAGTGGTGAACCCTATATTTTACATCCGATTGCAGTGAGTTGTATTTTGGCACATATGCGTATGGATGCTGAAACACTCATGGCAGCACTATTACACGATGTAATTGAAGATACTGATTTTACCAAAGAAGATATCTCTGAAAAATTTGGTAAAACCGTGGCCGAATTGGTCGATGGAGTTACCAAACTCAGCCATTCCAGTGATAAAGAATATAATAAAGCAGCATCTTTTCGTAAGATTCTACAAGCCACCTTACAAGACCCACGTGTCATTATTATCAAACTCGCTGATCGTTATCATAATATGACAACACTGGGTGCTCTACGCCCAGATAAACGAGCACGAATTGCGCAAGAAACCTTTGATATTTTTGTTCCCATGGCACGCCTTGTCGGTATGAATGAGATGGCGGATAACTTAGAACATTTGTGTTATCAAAATCTCGATCTCGATATGTACAATGATGTACAAGAAAATTTACTCAAAACCAAACCAGAGCGCTGTAAATATCAATCGGTTTGGGAACAAAACTTAGCTGAACTGCTCAATAATTATAATATTCAAGGACGCATCAAAAAGAAAAATAACAATATCGAACTATTACGCCACTTTGTAAAAAACGAAATTGACTTACAAGAACTCACCCACAGCCACGCTTTCGAAATTATTTTACAAAGCATTGCCGATTGTGACCGATTGGTTGATGCCTTACGAGAAAATTTCCAAGTCATCGACTATGAAGACCACATCCGTCGGCCATTACCAGGCGGAAACCAATCTTTGATGATCAAACTCAAAGGTGAGCGCACAACATTGTCTTTAACCATTCAAACCGAGCTGATGCGCAAAGCTGCGCGCTTTGGGGTGGTTCTTGGTGAAAACGCTCCACAGGCATGTCGTTCAGCGATTCAAGCGTCGATGAAAAATTTAGATATCCTTGTCGGGGGAGAGTGTGCAAAGACTACATTTAGTGACCTCCTTGATTATCTACATCAAGAAAAAATCTGGGTCTATACACCACACGGACAGCTACATGAATTGCCTCAAGGTGCTACAGCAGTTGATTTTGCATATTCAGCAAGTCTGTTTTTAGGTAACCATGCTGTTGGTGCTAAAATTAATGGTGAAATTAAACCCCTTTCAACACCTTTAGTCAGTGGTCAGGTGGTTGAAATTATTACCGATGTATTGGCAACACCAAATCCAGACTGGTTAAGTTTTATTAATACCCAAAAAGCACGTCGTGCGATTCAGAACATCTTGCGTGACCAAGATCCCGATGAACAACGTTTAGTGGGGCAACAAGCGCTTAACCGTGCTTTAAAATTATTTAGTCGCTCAACTAAAGACTTGTCTGAAGCTGATTGGAAGGATTTATTAGAGTGGCGCCACGTAACTAATAAAGACACCTTATTTGAACAAATTGCAGTCGGTGACCTGCTACCGCAACTGGTCGCCAATCATTTATTTGCTCAATCCAAAGCCACTGAGGAACACGCTTCTAAGCGCTTGATTCAAGGTACCGATGGTGTCGATGTTAAGTATGCACACTGTTGTAACCCTGTATTGGGAGATCCAATTCAAGGACATTTATCTCGTCGTGGTTTAATTGTACATCGTGCACGTTGCCATAATTTATTGCATGAGCAACATTTACACCCAGAAAACATCATGTCTTTGCACTGGACGTCGGAAGAAGAAGACGATGTTAACTTCAATGCTTATTTGAGTATTGACCTTGTTTTAACTGATGAACAAATTTCAGAATTGATTTACTTATGTCGTAAAGCAAAAACTGGGGTTGAATCAGTCCGTTCTCATGAAGATAAAACTTATGTGAATATCGTGGTCAATAATCGTAAACAAATTGCGCAAATCATTCGTGAATTACGTATGCAATTTGGTTTTCCTCGAATTAGTCGGATGTCCATGCCCGTTTCAATTAACGAGGCGCTAAAAGCAAAAGCGTGCTAAATTAAGATCTGTAATGTTTATCGAGAGTCTTCGATGCACTTTGCATGCTATTCATCCTTTATGATGAAATGATTTGAAATCAAGGAGAAATCAATGTCCCGCCAAGTGATCCATACTGAAAATGCCCCTGCTGCAATTGGTACTTATTCACAAGCTATTTTAGTAGACAATACATTATATCTATCAGGGCAAATTGGCTTAGATCCGTATAGCATGGAGTTGGTTGAAGGCATTGAAGCGCAAATTCGACGTGTTTTTGATAATTTAAAAGCAGTGTGTGAAGCCGCAGGTGGTTCTTTAGCAGATATTGCAAAGCTCAATATTTTTCTGACTGATTTATCAAACTTTCAATTGGTTAACCAAATCATGGGCGAATATTTTGCTCAACCTTACCCTGCTCGTGCAGCATTAGGTGTTGCATCATTACCTAAAAATGCGTTGGTTGAAATGGATGGTATTGTCATTATTCCTCAATAATAGCAGTCAAATATTAAACATTTGATTTTAAATAATTTAAAAAATAAAACTAAATACTACCGATCAGGTAGTATTTTTTTATTCAAAAAGCCAATAAAGATTAATGATATTTCAAATTAATTCCATTGACAAATGATAACAATTATCAATAATATTAGATATCGCATTTAACCTTAGGGTTGAGTTTCATGTACGTTTGTTTATGTCGTGGTATTACAGATCAAGATATCAAAGATGCAATGGCAAATGGTGCAGAGAGCTACCGTGAAGTACGTGAATTATTAGACTTAGGCACGTGCTGTGGTCGCTGTGCTCCTGAAGCAAAAAGCATTATCAATGAAGAGCTATCACTTATTGCAGCACGTATTTCTGTTGCCGCATAGTTTTAAATCCAAAGATTCAATCATAAAAAGTTTATATAAATAACGACAATAAATAAGTTTTTTAATGATCCCCAGATCATTCTCCTCCCCCGCTTCGACTCAAGGCGGGTTCGTTTTTTAATCAATCTCTTTTAGCCAAAACGACATCCCTACTGTTTTTGATTGCGATTTTCATTTGCCGTTCCATAAACTACTCGTAACCCTCTAAAAAGTTGATTAATATAGAGCCATATCGAATTACCTTAATCATTAAATTTCAATGACTCAGTTTAAATTCACATTAAGGTACACAATTAGAATGGAGTTTTAGCCATATGCAAGGCAATCGAGATGTAATTAATCAACTCAATCAAGTGCTTTACCATCACTTGACTGCGATTAACCAATACTTTCTACACTCGCGTATGTTTAATGATTGGGGAATCGAAAAACTTGGTTCGGCTGAATACAAAGAATCTATTCGCCAAATGAAGCATGCGGATAAGATCATTGAACGTATTCTTTTTTTAGAAGGCTTGCCTAATCTTCAACATTTAGGAAAGTTGTATATTGGTCAACATACGGTTGAAGTTTTAAACTGTGATGTACGTAAAGTAAAAGAAAACATAGATGCATTGAAAACAGCTGTTGAACTGACTGAAAGCAACTTAGATTATGTGACTCGTGATCTTGTTCAAGAAATTCTTGAGAAAGAAGAAGAATTTTGGGATTGGACAACGACCCAACTAGATCTCAGTGAAAGTGTTGGTATCGAAAATTATATTCAAAGCCAACTCTAATTAATTTTTAAATATCACAAAAGAATCCCCCAATTGATTGGGGGATTTTTTATTTTATTTCAAAATGTAGCGATGCAAACACTACAGTCATCACAATTCACTTTTATGAAAAGGTATTATTTTCCTGCAACAGATACAGGTAATAGATCCTGATATGATTTCTCTTGCCCATGCAGTGTCTTTAGAATCCATAACTGATGTTCAGCTTCAGCTTTTTTACCATTAAAAGCCAAGACCTGTGCATATTTCTGAATATCATATGCCGAAGCTAAGTTTGCCACCATACGCCCCATATATTGCAACTGCTGATCCGACATTTTGCTATATGGATTTAGACCAATCCACCAGACACGTTCTTTAAATTGCGTCAGCAACAAAATATCTTGATTCATCACTGCTTGCTGTGAAGCACTTAACGGTGTTTTCTTATTTACGAATACACTTTGTTGGCGGTATAAAATATAGTCTCGATAAATCACTCCCACCAAGACCAAACCAATCACAATAATACTCACTGTAACCGCAGACTTTAAGTTCTCTGTAGGCAAACGAGCATACTGAGCTTGGATGATCCCCAATAAAAAACCTAAAGGAAGTAAGAAATATGCATAGTGAATTGGATATTCCAATAAAGCATGAATCAAAATGGCACAGACCATCAAACCCGCTGCAATTGAAACCGCATCTTTAATGCCTTTATTTAACCAATACAGCCAACATGCGACATAAACAATAATCAATCCACCAATCGGGATACCATTCCAAATCAGTAAATCCAAAATCACGTTATGTGCTGTTTTATACCATTCATGTGATGGATATAAATCAAAAGCGGCGATTTGCGCCATCCCTGTTTGATTCCAACCGTACCCAAACCACGGCTTTTCTAAAATCGCGACTAGGGCTTGATTCCACATATCTAAACGGAGATAACCTGAAGATGCTCGCTCGACTACTGAAGCTGTCTGTGTTACTTCTTGTGTTGATACAGATACAATCCACTGATTCAGCATGGGTAAGCATGTAATCAACGCAATAAATACGCCAGACCATGCGAGTAATTTTACAAACCCAAAGCGTTTAGTTTGACCGAATTGCTTAATGGTCAAATAAATCAATGTGAACAAACATACCACCCAGGCAGTACGAGATTGGGTTAATGCAATGGTCAATAGAAAAATAAAAGTTGATGGCCCGAGTATGTAGTTTGGTAGTATTTTCTTTTCATAAAAATATAAACATGCAAATACCCCCATACACATAAACGTTGCCAAATTATTCGGCTGGGCAAAGTTTGCATATGGACGGTTTTCGCGTAACCTATTCATTAATGGGCTAAAATAATCGTTTATATTTAACCATTGGCAAATTGCAATAAAACTTGAAAGCATCGCACCCGTAAAAACCACAAGACAAAACAATTTAAAGACTTGTTCTCTTTGACCTTTTTCACCTACGGCTAAGTTATAACCGACAATCAGCATCATCCAAAACATGACAATATAGGCTGTACAGAGCAATGCATTACTTAAATACAAAATCTCGCCAAAGCCCCATTGAATCAATGGAATTGCCAATACAGGTAATATAAGCAATTGCGGTTTTGGAATTTTTAAGTCTTTATTTAGAAAAGCACTGAGCAACACTAAGGTCGATAGAAAAGTAAGTGCTTCACTACCAAAGGTTGTCCAAGGCATTTTATGGATCGGTAAAAGCCAAGCAAGTAAAAGCAATAAAGCTGAAAGAAGATAAGGGATGGCTTTCATAGAAAAAGTGAATAGAAAAACTGAGCCTATTATAGCGTTTCTAACATTTTTTGTTTAAGGAATGATTGTACAGTTTGCACATTTACTTATGCGATATTCACTCCTGCAAAGAAGATTCTACATGCTATATTGGTTAAGGCTGTTGAGTTGATTGCAATTGATGTAGGGCTAGATACTCTTTCTCTTGCGCAAAATGTTAAAGAAGCAAAAAAAGGACCAAAAAAATCAAAAGTGAATATGAGCATTTAAAGTAAGATTATGAAAAATTAATGGAAAAAGCAAATTTATTGTTATTGAAAAATTTTTGAGTTAAAATAAAAAACGCACCTATGTTAGATGCGTTTCAGCCTTGTTTTCTATTATGAGGTTTTTAGAACACATTTACCAGTCGCAATAGTACATTCAGCTGTTTTACTTAAGCCCTTACCTACTGCTATTGTACCAACAATAACTTTTGCGTCATCTGCAGGTTTAGCAACTGTACAATGATTTGTCGAAAAATCATCTGCATCTGGTTCTGGGGTTGCAGTAGCTCCAGTTTCTGGATCATTTTTCCAAAGATTATATTGACTAGTGTAGTTTTGAGCCGATGCAAGACATTGGTTGTCAACAGCACGTTTCGTATAGTTTTGATACGCAGGAATCGCAATCGCAGCAAGAATACCGATAATTGCAACAACGATCATTAATTCAATTAGGGTAAAACCTTTTTGAGCATTCATAACATTTCTCCAATGTTTTAAAAATTTTTATAGCTTTTAGAGCAATTTATATGGCTGTTCTTTTTGTGGAAAAAATCAACAACCAATCGAGACTCTTTGATTTTAGAGAGAATGTAATGCTTTACAAGGTTTTTTTTACTGCTTATATTTTTACGTAATTAAACGTAAAAAAGTGACATTTATTGTCACCAAAAATAAAATTAATTCACAATGATTGGATTGTTTGATAATTCATTTACATTATTAATTTGACTATATTTATTCCCATAAAATAAATTTAAAATTTGACCAATTTCTAAAACACCATTACTCACTGCAGTTCGATAATTTTTGTTTTTAAGTTCAGCAATCATCACATCACAAATCTGTTGCCACGTTTGCTGTGTAGTAGCTTGATAAATACCACGATCTATCACAATTTCGACTGCCTTTTCACATAAGTTTAAATACAGCAATACACCACTATTATACTCAGTATCCCACACGCCCAACTCAGCAAACAATTGGTGTGCCCTTAACCGTGTATTTTGATGATATGCCTGATGACTTGGAATATGCCCCTCGATCACCACTTGTATTTCACCGACATGGCCTTCTTCTGCTTGCTTCACCGTTTGTGCAATTGCATGCTGATCTTGCTTTGAAAAATAGCGTTTCGAGGCAGGCATATATAAAACGTGCTTTAACCAACGTTTAAAGCTCGGTTGTACCTGTTCCTGTAACTTCGGTTCAGTCACAATTGCTGTTGTATCTGTTTTTGTTACCATGAGCCTGATGCTCCTCCACCGCCGAAACCACCACCGCCGCCACTATAGCCCCCACCACCGCCAAAACCACCACCGCCACCGCTCCCACCACGTCCACTACCAGATAAAAACATTTGGAAAATGAGTTGTGCCAGTGATGTAATCAACAAAAAGAATATACCAAAACCCAAAACTAAGCTCATTACAATCCCTGAGCCATAAATAAGACCCGCAGCGGTTGCTGTTACACCTGCAACTGCTGCACTTAAACGATTACCGACGATAAATGATGCAAAGATACCAATCACCAAAATCACCATAGCAGTGGTCAAGGTTCGATCCTTTGCTTCTTGTTCTTGCAACGCTTGATTTTGACGCTCTTTTAGCTCATCTGCGGCTTGTTTGGCAATTTCAGGGTCAAGGTTTAAAATACGCTCAATTTCATTGACAGCCGCCAGTAAACCTTGAGCATATTGTCCTTGCTTAAAATCCGGTGTGATCTGATTGCGTATAATCCGACTGGCCACAATGTCAGGGAGTACACCCTCCAAACCATAGCCTGTTGCAATATGGATTTTATGATCATTGACTGCAACTGCGATCAATAAACCATTGTCTTGTTTTGCTGAACCTAACTTCCATTGCTCAGCAACACGCATTGCAAAATCAAAAATACCTTCTTGCCCTGTAGTTGGAACAATGATAATCCCAATTTGTGCTTTACCTTGACGATAAATATCACGAATTTGTTGTTCTAAATTTTGCTTTTCAGCTGCCGATAAAACATTGGCTTGATCAACGACAGGCTGGTTTAATGTGGGAATATTTCGAGCACTTTCACCCTCGGCCATATCATTGGCAACTTGTGGTAAGTCTTTTGAGGAAGTTTGAGGTGCTTGCTGTGTGGTAGTTGTTTGTTTTTGAGCATCTGTGGGTTTTGAGCCGATCACATTGGGCAAATTGGCATTGGGTACAACTTTACCCAAAACAATTGCGTCTTGTACCTCTTGCTCATCTGTGGCCGTAGCTGTTTCAGCCCAAACACTCGATTGAACAGAAAGCATCAGTCCCAAAAATACAAATAATATTGTACTCATGTTTTTCATTACTGATTTTTCTCGCCATTCAATCATAGTTCACCTTTTATTGAATAATGAAAAATATTCTCACTATCTTTTATCTCAAGCGTTAAAGACAGAGAAATAAAATCACATCATTAATTAAAATTAACTGTTGGCGCTTTCGATGCACCTGCTTCAGCACTAAAGTTCGGTTTAGCTTTCATACCAATCACTTTAGCAGTCATTGCCTGAGGGAATTGACGCACATAGGTATTGTAATCTTGAACAGATGCAACATAACGTGTCCGTGCAGTACTAATACGGTTTTCAGTCCCTTCCAATTGAACCTGTAAATCACGGAATTGTTCATTGGCTTTTAAATCTGGATAATTTTCTGTCACCGCTAAAAGACGTGATAATGCACCTGTCATTTGTGATTGTGCTTCTTGGTATTTTTTAAACAATTCAGGATCGTTCAATACTTCTTTGTCTACTTTTAAACCTGCGACATTGGCACGTGCCTCAGTCACCTCAGTTAAAACTTTTTCTTCGTGGGTTGCATAACCTTTGACCACATTCACCAAGTTAGGGACTAGATCTGCACGACGTTGATATTGGTTTTCAACTTCAGACCATGCCGCATTTACAGACTCATCTTTAGCTTGCAAAGTGTTATAGCCACAACCTGAAAAAGCTAAGGTGCTTGCCAGTGTAAGTGCAACTAAACCTTTTTTCATTGAATTCATCGCCAATTCCTCAAAGATATTTATTTGTATTTGTTGATATCTCTGCATTCTATACAGTTTAAGGCAAAGTTTTGTTTAATTTCTGCTACCTAGCCAAAGACGAGACAATTAAATTTTTGCATGTTTGATAGAAATTGTTGAAGAATGCCTTAAACCAAAACCTTTTTAAATGTTTAAAATTATCTAGACCTGACTAAATTAACTTTGCATTGCTATCGCCCAAATATTCTGCGGGTTGATCAAGCTGATCTAGTGTTTTACTCATGAGATTATAATCCGATCATCAGCAGATAAATTTTTAGCTTTATTTTTTTTATTTTTTTTATTTTTATTTAAATTATTCACTTAGAATTTAAACATCTTTTAAAGATACAAAAAAGCCACCCTCAGGTGGCTTATTGTTTAAGTTTACTTTTCTTCTTCGTCTTGTTGCTCAGGCAAATCTTTCACTGCTTCTGCAATTAAACCAAACATATAGTTACCATAGGCATTGGTTTTATCATAATGAAAGCGCAAACGAGGCGTTATACGAGTTTTGATACGACGACCTAATTCGTGGCGTAAGAAACCAGATGCTTTATTTAAGACATCTAAAGTTTCTTTATTTGCCACTTCACTTTGCTCATCGCCAAGTTCACGCCCCATCACGGTAACGTAAACTTCTGCATAACCTAGATCTGGACTCACTTTCACCGCAGAGATGGTCACAAGACCACCTAAGCGAGGATCTTTAAGCTCTTGGCGAATCAGTTCTGACAACTCACGTTGTACCGTATCCGCCATACGCTTAAGACGTTGACTACCCGCCATTAAAGACTCCGTTTAATCAACTGAACATCATACACTTCGATTTTATCCAGTGCTTTGATGTCTTTATAACCTTTCACTGCAAGACCACATTCCATACCAGCACGAACTTCTTCAACCACTTCTTTATAGCGACGAAGAGATTCAAGCTCGCCTTGGAATACCACAACATCATCACGTAGTACACGGATTGGTTTATTACGATGCAATACACCTTCGAGCACCATACAACCTGCAGCAGCACCAAACTTACTTGAGTGGAATACTTCACGAACTTCTGCAACACCTAAAATTGTTTCACGGTGTTCAGGTGCAAGTTTTCCGCTCATTGCTGCTTTCACATCATCAATAAGTTGATAGATGATTGAGTAGTAACGAATGTCGATACCATCTGCATCTGCTTTTTGACGCGCGGTATTGTCTGCACGTACGTTAAAGCCAAGAAGTACTGCTTCTGAAGATTCAGCAAGGGTCACATCAGACTCAGTGATTGCACCCACGCCCGAACCGATTACACGTACTTTAACTTCGTCAGTTGCAAGATCAGCAAGTGCAACATGTAGCGCTTCCAAGGTACCTCGTACATCAGTTTTAAGAACAACATTCACAATCGGCACATCTTTCTTGCCCATTGATGCCATGATGTTCTCAAGACGCATTGCGCTTTGACGTTCAAGACGTTTTTGACGCTCACGGTCCATACGCGCATCAGCAACTTCACGTGCTTTTTTCTCGTCATTAACAACAAGAACTTCATCACCCGCCATTGGCGCTTCTGGAAGACCTAAAATTTCAACTGGAATTGAAGGACCTGCAGATTGAATACGTTGACCATTCTCATCGGTCATCGCACGAACACGGCCGTAAGATGCGCCAGCAAGAACCAAGTCACCTACTTTCAGTGTACCGTTTTGAACAAGAATAGACGTTACCGCACCACGGCTATTGTCTACACGTGCTTCAATTACAACACCTTGTGCCGCACCTTCTTCAGACGCTTTCAACTCTAACATTTCAGCTTGAATTGAAATCAAATCTAGAAGTTCGTCGATACCTTGACCTGAGTGTGCTGAAACCATTGCAACTGGTACATCACCACCCCATTGTTCAGGCACGATTTCTTTGGTTGTCAATTCATTCAATACGCGATCTGGATCAGCTGATTCTTTATCCATTTTATTGATTGCAACAATAATTGGAGTACCCGCCGCACGTGCATGATCAATTGCTTCCGCAGTTTGTGGCATTACACCATCATCCGCTGCAACAACAAGTACCACAATATCAGTCGCTTTAGCACCACGTGAACGCATTGCAGTAAATGCAGCATGTCCTGGCGTATCTAGGAAGGTAATAATTCCTTTATCCGTTTTAACGTGATAAGCACCAATATGCTGTGTAATCCCGCCCGCTTCGCCTTGCGCAACTTTGGCACGACGAATCCGATCCAGTAACGATGTCTTACCATGGTCAACGTGACCCATGATTGTCACAACTGGCGCACGTGTTGTTTGCGCACCACGTGCTTCTTCAGCTGCTTCAAGTAAGTTATCTTCAGCTTGTGTATCAGATACACGAACTGGGTTGTGACCCATTTCTTCAACAATTAATGCCGCAACTTCTTGCTCAATGGCTTGGTTCTGAGTAACAAGCTCACCCATTTTCATCAGTGATTTAATTACTTCACGAACTTTAACTGCCATTTTTGCTGCAAGGTCTGCAACAACAATAGTTTCTCCAATTTCAACGTCATAAACTTGCTTTTTAACTGGTTTCTCAAAACCATGTTTATTCGCTTGACTGGTTTTTAAACCACGTTTATGCGGGTTATGGCTGAAAGATTGCTCTTCCTGACCACGACGACCACCTTTCTTAGGAGAACGTGTATTTGCAGTATTGGTACCACGTTTGATTTCACGGTCTTCTTTTGCAAATGAGTCTTCATATGCTTGACCAACCAAACCTGCAGCCAACGGTGAATCATCAACTACACGAATCGTTGTCGCAGTTTCATCAGAAGAATACTTAGACGCCATTTGACGCATTTGCTCAAGCGTACGCTGTTGAGCTTCTTCTGCCGACTTACGACGAGCGGCTTCTTCAGTCGCTTTCAGTTGTGCTGCTTGAGCTTCACGTGCACGTTTCTGCTCAGGGGTTTCAATTGTTTTTACTGTTGCTTTAGTAATCGGCTTATTGGTCGATTTACGTTTTACAACAACAGCTGCTTTTGGTGTTTCTTTTGCAGCAGTTTGTTGTTTAGCAGCAGCACGCATTTTTTCTAAATTCGCTTTCGCTGAGCTTTCAGTCTTTTCAACTCCAGCCACAACAGTATTTTGCTGTACTTTTTGAGTTGACGTCGCTTGAGCATTTGCTTGAGCTTTAGCCAAAGCTTCCGCTTTGATTTGTTCAGGATCTGGCTTAGTAAACGTATGTTTCTTGCGAACTTCTACGTTAATTGTCTTCGCTTTACCTGAAGTACTCGCAACTTTAGCCGTACTTGTCGTTTTACGTTTCAACGTGATTTGTCCTGCTTGTCCCGTATCTTGACCATGTGCTTTTTTCAAATGGTTCACGAGAACATCTTGCTGTTCAGTAGAAATTTTATCTTCAGCCTGTTTTTGTGGCAATCCAGCTTCACGCACCTGATCAAGGAGCTTTGCAACAGGAAGTCCTACGCTGACCGCTAACTCTTGAATTGACTTATCCGTCATGTATTACCTCCTAGTTAAACCATGATTCACGTGCTTTCATAATCAATTGACCTGCTTTCTCAGCGCCTAAACCGTCGATATCAGAAATATCATCCGTTGCTTGGTCAGCTAAGTCATCGATTGTTACCACACCACGTGCTGCTAAAGCATGCGCAATTTCAGAAGTCATTCCTTCCATAGCAACAAGTTCTGGACTTGGGTCCTGAATATCTTCTTGTTGCTTTAATGCATCAGCCAAAGCTGCTTCTTTTGCACGACTTTGTAGCAATTCAACTGTATCTGCATCTAATTCGATTTCATCGAAAGTTTCCGCAGGCACATAAGCAATTTCCTCAAGTGAGGTAAAGCCCATTTCTACTAAAGCCATTGCAAGATCTTCTTCAATATCAAGACGTGTTACAAACATGTCTAAATACTGTTGAGCTTCACTTTGTTGACGAGCACGGTACTCATCTTCAAGCATCATATCTAATTTATAACCCGTAAGCTCTGATGCTAAACGGACGTTTTGACCTTGTGATCCAATTGCTCGCGCAAGTTGATCACTGGTTGCAAAAATAATGTCTGCTGTACGTGCATCTTCATCAATCACAATCCCGGATACATCCGCAGGCTCTAAAGCACTTGCGATATATTGAGCCGGATCATCAGACCACACAACAACATCTATACGTTCACCATTTAATTCAGACTGAACCGCTTGGATACGTGTACCACGCATACCAATACACGCACCGACTGGATCGATACGATGATCGTTGGTCTTAACCGCAATTTTTGCACGTACACCTGGTTGACGTGCTGCTGCTTTAATCTCAATGATTTCTTCAGAAATTTCAGGAATTTCTTTTTTCATTAATGCAATCAGCATTTCAGGTTTAGCACGTGACAACAATAATTGCGCACCACGACCTTCACGGTTCACATTATAAAGAATTGCATTCATACGCTGTTTAGGGCGAAGAATTTCTTTAGGAATCATTTCTTCACGTGCTAAATAGGCTTCTGCGTTATCACCTAAGTCTATAATGAAGCCATCTTTGGTTTGTTTTTTCACTTCACCGTAGATCAGTTCACCCACTTTAGCTTCATAAGCATCCGCCACTAAAGCACGTTCAGCTTCACGAATTTTTTGCACAATTACTTGTTTGGCAATCTGTGCTGCAATACGACCAAAATCAATTGATGGTACTTCTAACTCACGGATATCACCAATTGACCATTGAGCAGGATCAACATCAGAAATCGCATCTTGACATGCTGGCATTTCATGATCTTCATCAGCAACAACTTCCCATTGACGGAAAGTGCTGTAATCACCTGTCTTACGATCAATTTCTACACGTAACTGAGCTTCTTCCGAATTCGTTCCTTCGTAGAATTTCTTTTTTGTCGCTGCAACCAAAGCCTGTTCAAGCGCTTCAAAAATTGCTTCACGACTTACACCTTTCTCATTACTTACCGTTTCAACGACGGTGAGAATTTCACGTGCCATAAGTCACCTATTTATTCAGATTTCTATTTCTGGATTAATCCTGAAAGATCAAATTCGCTTTGTCTATATTGTTGCTATCGATCTCAAGTACGTGCTGTTGTTCAACTTCAACTTGAATGAATTCATTTTCTAAATCTACAGCAATTAATTTTGCTTGGAATTTACGGCGATTTTCAACTGCAGCAATCAAACGCAATGCAACTTGTTGTCCGATGTATTTTTCTAACTGTGCCAACTGGAAGAATGGTCGATCCCAACCTGGAGATGATACTTCTAAAGCATATTCGCCTGAAATTGGATCATGTACATCTAATATTGCACCAACTTGCTGAGTCACACGTACACAATCTTGTACGCCAATACCACGACCCAATTCTGCTTCACCATCTTCATTAATCGTTGGTTCAGCATTTTCCACCACATCTTTATCGATATAAATACGCAATAAAGAACGCTTACCTTGAGGAATAAATTCGATCCCCCAAAGTTCTACATCACAAGCTTGCACTGCAGGAGTGATTAAGTCTTGAAGTGCTTGAGTTTTATTTGATAGCTTCATTTACTCTCGTCATATTTGTGCGATTCAATCGCTCATCGGACTAATTCAAACTTACTATAGTGAAGCATGTCTTTTTGACCAATTGATGTCCACACCACACGATAGCCAATAAAAAAGGGCGTAATCGCCCCTATTATCGCACAGTAAACCGAAGTTCACTATGCAAAAAAGACCCACCTATCTGTGAGCCCTTTTAGAAACTTGGTAGCGGGAGCTGGATTTGAACCAACGACCTTCGGGTTATGAGCCCGACGAGCTACCAGACTGCTCCATCCCGCATCAGCGTTGCAAAATTATACACAAGAAATTTAATTTTTTCAATCCATCATTGACAGATACATTGAATTTCTTGCTTGATTAAGTTGCACCTTAATCAAAATGGTAGCGGGAGCTGGATTTGAACCAACGACCTTCGGGTTATGAGCCCGACGAGCTACCAGACTGCTCCATCCCGCAACAACATTGCAAATTCACACATAATATAAATTTTTCAACTTACATTATCATTAACTAAGTTGCATCTTAATTAAATTGGTAGCGGGAGCTGGATTTGAACCAACGACCTTCGGGTTATGAGCCCGACGAGCTACCAGACTGCTCCATCCCGCATCAATGTTTTTTTCAGCTGCTAACACCAACAATCTGGTTCATTGTTGGTGCGGAAGGGGGGACTTGAACCCCCACGCCCGAAAGCACTACCACCTCAAGGTAGCGTGTCTACCAATTCCACCACCACCGCAGCTGTGACGCATTCTAGTCGCATCATTCAGAAAAAGAAAGAACTAAATGGCATTATTCGCCAGTTTTTGGTGCAGTTGGTGAAGTTTCACCCGTATTGGCGGGTGCAGGTGCTGTGGTTTGAGAACTGCTCTGTACAGATTTTAAACCATAGGCATCCGATGTTTGTTTTTTAGCAAACACCGCTAAACTTAAACTGGTGATAAAAAACAAAGCCGTGAGAATTGCAGTTAAACGGGTTAAAAAGCTTGCAGAACCCGAGGCACCAAATACAGTTGCAGCACCACCGCCACCAAATGATGCACCTGCATCTGCACCTTTACCGTGCTGAACGAGGATCAGCCCGATCATCAAAACGGCCAAGATAATATGTACAACCAGCACAAATGTATGCATGCTGAACTCCTATTCTTCTGTTTGAGCAAATGCTTGAGCAATTTTATAAAATGACTCAGCATTAAGTGATGCACCACCAACCAGTGCACCGTTGATATCTGGACATGCAGCTAACTCTACTGCATTTTCAGGCTTGACACTACCACCATACAAAATCGCAGTATGTTGAGCTTGAGCCGTAATTTGAGTTAAACCTTCACGAATTTTTGCATGCATTGTCTGTGCATCTTGCGGAGAAGCAGTCTTACCTGTTCCGATTGCCCAAATCGGTTCATAGGCAATCACAATATTGTGCCATTGTTCTACTTTTACAACTGCTGCGAGATCGCAAATTTGTTGTAAAACCACTTGCTCTGCCTGCCCTGCTTCACGTTGTTCTAAGCTTTCACCCACGCAATAAATCACGCGAAGCCCTGCATTTAAAGCACTGGCTACTTTAGCTTTAATTTTTTGAACATCATCGCCAAAAATTTCTCGGCGTTCTGAATGCCCAATCAATACATAATCAATATGACTGTCTTTAAGTAACTCAGCACTGACTTCACCGGTATAAGCACCTGTGCCTGCCATTTGAGAAAGATCTTGTGCGACAACTTTGATGGGTGAATCTGCATCGTTAATTAATTTTTGTACAGACAATAAAGCAATAGAAATAGGTGCAACACCAATATGACATTGTTGTTCTGTAATCGGTGTTTGTTGTAAATACTGATTTAAATCTTGAATGAGCTGTTGCGAATTCGCTTGCATTGGGTTCATTTTCCAATTGCCGACAACCCAAGGAGTAATAGTCGAACTCGACATACATCTAACCTTTTATCGAAAATGTGCACATTCTACACGGAATTTATATTTTTAAAGTATTTTTTCTTTATCAATTCAGTCATCCTATTTAAAGTCATGTTTTAATAACAACGCAAGAAACATAAAACATTTCAAAGATAATGCTAAAAAGCCTCATTGGCTCAAATTATTGTTAAATATGTTTCTATAAAAATACGTTTAATTCTAGATATTTCTAAGGATCATCGTATAATTTTCGTATTCCAATTATAAAATGAAATTTAATGTGTTTTGGGGATGTCTATGCAAAATGGTTCACCTAAGTTTTCGGGGTATATCCGTCGCTTAGTCGACGAAGGTTTTTTATCTGCCCAGCAAATGAAAGATGCGTTCAGTAACGCTCAAAAAAATAAAGTGAGTATCGTTGCCTATCTCAGTGAAAAATTAAATATACCACCACTGATCATTGCCGAAATGATCTCCGTTGAGTTTGGAGAGCCTATTTTTGATCTGGACAGCTTTAATCCTGAAATGCTGCTCAAAGAGATTGTTGATCCAAATTTAGTCACCAAACATAAAGTGATCCCTTTGATACAACGCGGTAATATTTTATATGTCGCCACCAGTGATCCGACCAATATAGAAGCATTGGATGCCATTCGTTTTAACTGTGGTCTGAATATTGAACCGATTATTGTTGAGCACCATAAATTAGAAAAACTATTAGAAAAACACTTTACGGTAGAAGAAAGTTTTAACTTTGGCGATGAAGATTTTGATGTTGATGTCATTGCTACCGATGACCAACCTCCATCTGAAGATGATGATGAAGCATCTGAAGAAGAAGCACCTATTGTTAAATATATCAATAAACTCTTGGTCGATGCGATTCGCATGGGAGCATCAGATTTACACTTTGAGCCTTATGAAAAAAGTTATCGGGTACGTTATCGAGTAGATGGTGTGCTTAGAACCATTACCAATCCGCCCTTACAACTGGCAAGTCGTTTGGCATCACGCTTAAAAGTCATGTCCAGAATGGATATTTCAGAAAAGCGTGTCCCGCAAGATGGTCGGATCAAATTAAAACTCTCAAAAACCAAAGCAATTGATTTTCGTGTAAATTCATTACCTACCTTGTTTGGTGAAAAATTGGTACTGCGTATTCTTGATCCATCAAGTGCCATGCTGGGTATTGATGCGCTCGGATATGAGGAAAAGCAAAAAGCTTTATTTATGGAGGCTTTAGAGAAACCTCAAGGTATGTTACTGATTACGGGGCCAACAGGTTCTGGTAAAACTGTTTCCCTCTATACTGGCTTAAATATCCTGAATACAGAAAGTTCAAATATCTCCACGGCTGAAGATCCAGTTGAAATTAACTTGGAAGGCATCAATCAAGTCAATGTCAACCTCAAGGCCGGTCTCACTTTCTCAGTCGCACTAAAATCGTTCTTACGTCAAGACCCTGACATTATCATGGTCGGAGAAATTCGTGACCTTGAAACTGCTGAAATTGCGATTAAGGCTGCTCAAACGGGTCATATGGTGATGTCTACGCTACATACCAACAGTGCGCCAGAAACGTTGACCCGTTTACGCAATATGGGAGTACCCTCATTTAACATTGCCACTTCGGTGAATCTTGTGATTGCACAACGATTGGCAAGACGCTTATGTAATCATTGTAAAGCACCTGTTGAAATTCCTAGACAGAGTTTGTTAGAAATGGGCTTTACTGAACAAGACTTAAGTAATCCTGAATTACAAATTTTTCAACCTGTAGGCTGTAGTCAATGCCGTGAAGGCTATAAAGGGCGTGTCGGGATCTATGAAGTCATGAAAGTAACACCTGAGATTTCAAAAATTATCATGGAAGATGGCAATGCACTTCAAATTGCAGCGGCATCAGAGAAATTGGGGTTTGATAATCTAAGACGTTCAGGTTTAATTAAAGTCATCAATGGCTTAACTTCTTTACAAGAAATTAACCGTGTGACCAGCGAATAAATATAATCAATATTCAAGGAAATTATGATGGCAGCTAAAAAAGCTCAAATGATGCCTACATTTGCTTATGACTGGGTTGATCGCAAAGGGATCAAGGTTAAAGGAGAATTACCTTCACGTAATATGGCACTTGCCAAAGTCACCCTGCGCAAACAAGGCATTACCATTAAAACCATTCGAGAAAAAAGGAATAATATTTTTGAAGGTTTAATGAAAAAAGGCATTTCTACTTTAGATATTACCATTTTCACTCGTCAACTCGCCACAATGATGAAAGCAGGTGTCCCGTTAGTACAAAGCTTTGAAATCGTTGCAGAAGGGCTAGAAAACCCCTCTATGCGAGAAGTGGTACTGGGAATTAAAAATGAGGTTGAAGGAGGCAATACTTTTGCTGGGGCTTTAAGAAAATATCCACGCTATTTTGACAACTTGTTCTGTTCATTGGTTGAATCCGGAGAGCAATCCGGTGCCTTAGAAACCATGCTTGATCGTGTGGCGATCTATAAAGAAAAAAGTGAATTACTGAAGCAAAAAATTAAAAAAGCCATGAAATATCCAATTTCTGTGATTGTCGTCGCTCTTATTGTCACGATTATTTTAATGGTCAAAGTGGTACCCGTTTTTCAGGATTTATTTAGCTCCTTTGGTGCAGATCTCCCCGCATTTACGCAAATGGTAGTGAATATGTCCAATTGGATGCAAAAATATTGGTTTATTCTGATTCTCTTTATCGCTATTGTGATTACTGCTTTTTTAGAAGCAAAAAAACGCAGTCAGAAATTTCAAGATTTTCTAGATCGGACAACACTGAGACTGCCTATTTTTGGCGATCTGGTCTATAAAGCCATCATTGCACGTTATAGTCGTACACTTGCAACAACGTTTGCTGCTGGGGTACCACTCATTGAAGCGTTAGAATCAACTGCAGGCGCGACCAATAATGTGGTTTATGAACAAGCGGTAATGAAAATCCGTGAGGATGTCGCCACTGGACAGCAACTGAACTTTGCCATGCGCGCAACAAATAAGTTCCCTTCTATGGCTATCCAAATGGTGGCGATTGGTGAAGAATCTGGCGCATTGGATGCAATGTTAGACAAAGTTGCAACGCATTTTGAAAATGAAGTCGACAATGCTGTGGATGGATTAACCTCAATGATGGAACCGTTAATTATGGCGATATTAGGGGTATTGGTTGGTGGCTTAGTCATTGCCATGTATCTGCCAATTTTCCAAATGGGTTCAGTGGTTGGTGGGTAATGATGAATATGTTCCATGATTTGTTAAATTTTGTGATTCAATCACCAACAGCACTCTATCTGACTGTTGGTATCTTAGGGCTTTGTATTGGTAGTTTTTTAAATGTGGTGATTTACCGCACACCCAAGATAATGGAAAAAGAATGGCGACAGGATTGGCATGCTGAGTGCCAATTACTGGGGGGTTCACAACAGATTGTGATTGATGAAGAAAAACTCAGTCTCAGCCAACCAGCCTCTACCTGTCCCAAATGCAAAACCTCGATTCGCTGGTACCAAAATATACCCGTCATCAGTTGGTTAGCTTTAAGAGGGAAATGTGCTTCATGCCAAAATCCAATTGGCATGCGTTATCCATTTGTTGAGCTTTTAACTGCGGTGTGTTCATTGACAGTCGTTGCTGTTTACGGCCCAACACTACAAATGGTTTTTGGTGTACTGCTGACTTGGGTGCTGATCACGCTGACATTTATTGATTTTGACACTCAATTACTTCCAGACCGCTTTACTTTAACCTTGGCTGCCATAGGTTTAGGTATTAACTCATTTCATCTTTATACAACAGCAAGTGCTGCTATTTGGGGGTATATTATTGGTTTCCTCTGTCTCTGGATTGTCTACTATCTATTTAAAATAGTCACAGGCAAAGAAGGCATGGGTTATGGTGACTTTAAGCTACTTGCTGCACTTGGCGCTTGGATGGGACCCTTGATGTTACCGTTAATTATCCTACTTTCTTCTGTGGTGGGGGCGATCATTGGTATTATTTTACTTAAGATTCGTAAAGAAAATGTCCCTTTTGCTTTCGGTCCTTATATTGCCATCGCAGGATGGATTGCATTTCTATGGGGTGAGCAAATTATGAAAGTATATTTGGGTCAATAATTTCAACACAGTATTAGGAATGCGCAATGACGTTTATCTTGGGTTTAACAGGTGGAATTGGTAGTGGTAAATCCGCAGCAAGTCAGTGGTTTGAAACCCAAGGGATTACAGTGGTTGATGCAGATATTGTAGCAAGAGAAATTGTTGAAAAAGGACAACCTGCACTTCAAAAAATTAAACAGGTTTTTGGGGATTGGGTGTTATTAAGCAATGGTGAACTTGATCGTCGCGCATTGAGAGAACATATTTTTAAAGATCCACAGGCACGACAACAGCTTGAATCGATTACTCATCCAGCAATTCGCACTGAGATTATTCAACAATTACAAGCAGCAACCAGTCCTTATGTGATTTTGGTTTCTCCCCTGCTTTTTGAGACCAACCAACATGAACTCACTCAACGCACGCTATTGATTGATGCCAGTGAAGACATGCAAATCTTACGTGCTTCACAACGAGATGGACAATCCATCGAACAAATTCAGAAAATTATTGCAGCCCAAATGCCACGTCATGAAAAGCAAAAATTAGTAGATGATATTGTGCTCAATGATGGGCATATTGATCATCTATACGCAAAATTAGAGTCTTTACATCAACAGTATCTCAAACTCACAACAGCTTAGTAAATAATTGAAGCTTTCTGAATCAATAGACTACTTGCATCAGTCAAAATGAGTATTCAATACTTTTAAATATTGATGAAACATAGATGGGGTATCTATCGTGAGGCGACATTTATGTCGCCATACTGGCTGGACGTACCGGGCGTACAGAACGCTCCCCTTACCCAACATGAGTAAAAACAAAGCACGGCTTTGTTTTTAGTGCAAGGTTTAGCATCGCCTACACAAAGCGATTTAAGCTTTAAATGTTAAGCGTGGCAATGCAAATTTGATATTCATGCACTTAATTTCAATGTAAGGGTAAAAGTTTCATGCTTGATAAAGCTTAATCACATTTAAAAATCATCCCAAAGCTTATTTTCGTAAGCTCTAATGATGATTAATTAAAAATGGCTTATTGATTTGGTTTATTCTCATCCAACTGCTGCTGCAAACTGTCTTTATGGGTAAACCAACGCCAGGGCTGTAAAGCGCCAATGCCCATACCAATCAAACCACACATCATTGCGAGGCTTATAGGTTCATTTAATAAAGGTACGGCGATAATTGCGGCAATAAAAGGCGCAAGTGTGACAATACTGCCTGTTTTAAAAGCACCTAATCTTTTAATTGCTTCAACATACGCCAAAGTCGCAATGATCACCACAAAAATACCGTGAAAAAGCGTTTGCATGACCAAATGTGGTGTGGACACTTGATCTAAGTTTTTAGGTAAAAACAACAAATAAATCGGGACATAAACGATCGCCGACCATATCGCAACACCTGCCATGGCGTGCCATGCGGAAAGTTGCCATTGACGCAGTAATACAGTGAAACTCCCCCACCAAATTGCACTGATAAAAAACAATAAATCCCCAATACCGAAAGCAACACCTGTTTCGGTATACATCAGAAAACTCATTGCAGAAATGGCAGCCAGCATGATGCTTAAACTGATCCATATATGTTTATCAAACGGCTGACGATAAAGTAAAAAACCAGCTAAAGCTGTGCACAATGGAATGCAGCCATTTAAAAAAATGGCTGCATGTGCCGCGGGCACAAAGTGAAATGCGCTATATGAAGTTAAACAATATGCAACACCACCAATCATCGCCAAAATGAAGGGTTGTTTGTTCAATAGAAAAGCTGTGTCTTTTTTATAGATTAATATCGGCATCAGTATACAAAATGCCAATGAAAAGCGTAATGCCGTAATATCCCATGGGCTGATATGCCAGATTGCATTCAGTCTTGAAGTAATCGTAAAACCTCCCCAAATACACATTGTGATGGCTACATAAATGTAGCCTTGAGTACGGGAGGTCATCATGATGCTTCTCTAATTTTACCGATACAATTTAAACTAAATCATTCACTTTGTTGACGTTGACGGCATGCCTCATATAACGCCATACCAGTAGCCACGCTGACATTTAAACTTTGTAAATTTCCAGCCATCGGGATAAATACGGTTTGATCACATTGTGATTGAGTAATTGGACGTAACCCTGTGTCCTCTGCGCCCATCACGATACATACTGCTGTTCCGGTAAAATCAAACTTCTGGATAGGGAGGGCTTTTTCATCAAGCATGGTCCCCACCACACGAACATTATAATTATCTTTGATTTGTCCAAGCGTACGCGCCAAATTGGTCACTTGAATAAACTTCACCTTTTCAGCACCACCTGCTGCAACTTTGCGTGCAGTTGGAGTTAATGTTGCCGCACGGTCACGCGGTACAATCACCGCCTCTACACCCATAGCTGCTGCTGTACGGATACATGCACCTAGATTATGTGGATCTGTAATATGATCCAAAGCCAATATCAAAGGTTGCTGGGTTGACTCTAAAAGCTGATCTAAATCTTTTTCATTCAATACAGGATGCGGGCGAACAGCTGCGACCACACCTTGGTGAAAAGGTTGACCTGCCAACTTTTCCAAGCTATCTCGGCTTGCTTTTTGCACACTGATACCAAAAGGCTCTGCAAGCTGAAGAATACGTTGTAAACGTTGATCATCACGACCTTTTAAAGTAAATAAGGTTAAAACACGTTCAGGTTCTAACTCCAATAATGACTCCACTGAATGAACGCCATAATAATATTCGGACTTCGCCATGAACAACCTCATTAACAACAGGATGATAGAAATGAAAAATCCTGCAAAGCCAACTTTACAGGATTTTATGTGATGCTCTAGTTTAACCGATTTAGCGCAAAAATTCTTTGCCTAATTTAAAAACAAAAGCATAGCTTTACTTTAAGCAAAGCTTTTTAATTAACCTTCTAAATGGCAAACGTAGTCTAAAACATCATCCGTTTCAATCTTAAAACGACTATTACCAGGCACATAAAATGACTGACCTGCACGGAACAACTCACTTTCTTCACTGTCTGCGATTTTAACGCGACATTCACCAGAAATAATTTCCATGCGTTCAGGCACATGTGTTTCAAATGTTAAAGCTTCTTCTGTTGGAAGAATGACCCCTAAAGTCTTTTTGGTTCCGTCTTCAAACTGCACAGTGTGGCTAATACATAAACCGCCAAAATATACATTAGATTTTTTAACTACTGATACATGATCGTACTGAGCTGACATGCGTATTCTCCAGATAATGCGCATTTATAAAAATTATGTTCGATGTAGTTTAATGTTGCTCTGCAAACTAATCAATCTATGTTTTTACTGTTGAGCTGTTTCTATTTTTGTCTGCTTTATCAGACCGCTTAGATCAAAGCTTAAGCTTCCTTAACAATAAAGACCAAAACCACAATACTTGTCAGCAAAAATGCCACCCTATGTATGCTCAATTTATTTCCTACTTAGAGTGAAGAAAAGTCTTGTTTCAAGATTGGCCCATCTCTATAAATTAAAATTACGTCTTGCTTTGGAGGAAAACGAGGATGAGCATATGCTGATTTATGTATTAGTCAAAATGAGCATTCAATACTTTTAAATATTGATGAAACATAGATGGTCTTTCTATCGTGAGGCGAGATGGATGTCGCCATGTTGGGTGGAATTACAGGACGTGCCTTTCACCCAACATGCACAAAAACAAAGCATGGCTTTGTTTGCAGCACAAGGTTTGGAACCTCCTACAAAGAGTGAGGCATCGCCTACGCAAAGCGATTTAAACTTTAAATGTAAAGCGGGGCATTGCAAACTTGATCGTCATACACTTCATTTCTATGCAATGGTAAAAGTTTCATGATTCATAAAGCTTAACCACGTTGAATAAAACATCCAAAAGATTATTATCAGAAGCTCTAATGTATATGTCTAAAATTCAAGATACATTCAAATATAAGCTCAATGCAGGATAGACTGTGACGTTGATAAAAAATGTAGATATTTGCATCATTTTTTTATTTTATACAATAACCTTTATCTATTTTGATGTTTTTACTGGCATATTCAGCAAAGGAAATTACATTTTCATATTAAAATTATTTAGAATGCTTAAAATTACTTCGTATTAGAATACGTTCTGACTTGTGACCACAACAAAACTTCACTATCTTAGAACTTCACCGTTCGCAGCTTGGATGCGTTTATGCTGACACACTTAAATCTGATCAATTTTGCTTTAGCCGATAACCTTGCTATTGATATCGAGCAAGGGTTCAACGTGCTTACAGGTGAAACAGGTGCGGGTAAATCATTATTATTAGATGCGTTGTCAGCCTGTTTAGGGGAACGTACTGATACCAATTATGTGCGTTATGGTGCCGAAAAAGCAGATATTACCGCTGTTTTTAGCTATCAAGCACAGAGTCCAGAAGCAAATTGGCTCAACACCCATGAATTAGATGATGAATCTGGTGAAATTCATTTAAGACGGGTGATCTTTGCAACAGGTCGCAGTAAGGCATGGATCAATGGTCGTCCCAGCAGCCTCGCTGAATTGAAAGAACTTGGACGTCTCTTGGTACAGCTATACAGTCAGCATAGCCAACAACAACTGCTTGAGCCACCCTACCCGAAGCATTGGTTAGATCGTTATAGTAATTTTTATCAACCTGCTCAAGATGTGCGGGATGCATATAGCACTTGGCAAAAAAATATTCGTACACATCAAGCGGCGATTGACGCACAAGCCAATCGCCTACAACGCATTGACACTTTAAAATTACAACTTGAAGAACTCGAAGATGTCATTCGTATTGATTATAAAGAAATCGAACAAGAGTTTGATCGCTTAAGTCACCATGAACACATTATGCAAGACTGCGGCTATAGCTTAAATGTTCTTGATGAATCTGAACAAAATATTACCCAAGAAATTTCTTCGATTATTCGACGTTTAGAATCCCATGCTGGACGTAGTGAACTTCTGTCTGAAATTTACAATTCATTGATCAATGCACAAAGTGAAATTGATGATGCGACGGCAAATTTACGTCAGTTTATAGACCGTCAAAGTTTTGACCCTGAACGTATGGATGAGTTAAATACGCAACTTGAAGTCTTTCATCGCTTGGCACGTAAATACCGTATTCAACCCGATGAACTCAAACAGCAATATGAAACATGGCAAAATGAATTAGAGCAACTACACCAACTTGAAGATCCTGAAACCCTCGCTGAGCAAGTTGAACAATCTCATCAAGTGTTTCTCGAGAAAGCACAACATCTAGATCAGATTCGTCGTGATGCCGCTGAACCTTTAGCCAAGCAACTGACTGAGCAAGTCAAACAACTGGCGCTACCAGAAGCACATTTTGAATTTAAATTTGAACCGCTGGAACAAGTTTCTGCTGAAGGTCTAAGCTTTATTCAGTTACTCTTTACTGCCAATAAAGGTATTCCACCTCAACCACTGGCACGTGTTGCTTCTGGTGGAGAGCTGTCACGTATTGCACTGGTCATGCAAGTGATGAATGCTGAAAAAACTGAAGCAGAAGTCTTAGTGTTTGATGAAATTGATGTCGGGATCAGTGGTGGTACCGCTGAAATAGTCGGACGCTTATTGGCAGGCTTAGGACAACATGTTCAAATTTTATGTATTACCCACCAAGCTCAGGTTGCGGCCCAGTCTGATCAACACCTATTGATTAAAAAATTACAAACAGATCCTGCTAGTAGTACCATCGTTGCACTAGAGGAAGAGCAACTTATTTTAGAATTGGCACGAATGACAGGTGGCATTGAAATCGGTGAAACCACCTTGCAACATGCTAAACAATTAAGACAGTTGAAATTTCAACATTCTTAAGACATTTCATAAGAAAGAACACTCAGTTAAAAGCCCTATTCGCTGGCACAGTTGTCAGCGCTTTTATTAGGGTTTTGAGGCACATTTTTATTTGGATACCATTTTGTTCATATTTTATACATATTGATTGAAAACTTAGGCTGTTTTTGCAGGCTTTTGAAATATTCACAACCTATTGATATTAATTGTGCTATTTATATAGATATAGATTTTATTTGAACAATTAAAATTATTTAAGCGGATTGAAAAGGAGTTGCATATCGGTGCCAAAACAATATCTTTCTCATCGCTGCTTGATTGCACCACCTGATCTTGCTGATGATTTCTTTGCCAATACAGTAATCTATCTTGCTCGTCATGATGAAGATGGTGCGCAAGGTATTATTATCAATCGACCTTCAGGTATTCAAGTCAAAGAACTTTTGAATGACTTAGAAATTGAAGCAGATAATGTGCATCCGCATGAAGTCCTACAAGGTGGCCCATTACGCCCTGAAGCGGGTTTTGTGATTCATACAGGACAACCAACCTGGCATTCATCGATTGCCGTAGGTGAAAATCTGTGTATTACCACCAGCAAAGATATTTTAGATGCGATTGCACACAACGAAGGTGTCGGTCGTTATCAAATTGCATTGGGCTATGCCAGTTGGAGCAAGAATCAACTTGAAGACGAAATTACCCGTGGTGATTGGCTGATTTGTGATTCAGATATGGATTTGGTCTTTAATTTGCCTTATACCGACCGTTGGGATGCGGCTTATCGTAAAATAGGGATTGATCGTACTTGGTTATCTTCTGAGATTGGACATGCCTGATTTAAATTCCCCACAACTGATTATTGCATTTGATTTTGGTACACAAAAAACGGGGATGGCTGTAGGTTCTTCCATTATTGAAAGTGCAACACCACTTGCACTTTTTCCAATGAAAGATGGCATCCCCAATTGGGATGAACTGCTGAAGATCATCAAACAGCATCAACCGAACTTATTTCTAGTCGGCTTACCATTAAATATGGATGATTCTGAGTCAGAATTATCCACACGCGCACGTAAATTTGCACGACGTTTACGTCATCAAACCAATATTGAAACATTCATGGTCGATGAACGCTTAACCACACGTGAAGCACGAGATGAACTGGATCATTACCAAGCTCAAGGACGAGCAAAAAAATTAGCAGCGGATAGTATTGCAGCTGCTTTATTTATTGAAAGTTGGTATCGAAATCCTGAAGGAATTACCCCTTAAACTGAGCATTAAAATGTCTAAAACCTATGTCATCTACGGTGTAAGCAAAGGCTTGGGGCAAGCCATTCTACGCGCAGTACCTCAAACACAAGATCAGATTTTTGGTATTTCACGTTCTCAACCTAAGTGTGACCTTGCTCATTTTAAATGGATTTCTGCTGATTTATCAAAACCTGAGCACGCTCGGGATTTAGTTAAAAATCAAATTCAAAATCAGCGTATAGATTTTCTGATTTACAATGTCGGGATCTGGGAGACAAAAGCCTTTCAAGCAGATTATGACTTTGAACAATGCACTGACCTTGAAATATCAAATTTGATTCATACCAATATTCAGTCCTGTATTTTGGCAATTCAATCCTTGATTGAGAATCTTAGACTGTCCCCAAATGCAAAAATTATCTTGATTGGTTCAACGTGGGGACTAGAAAATCATAGTGGCAAAGAAGTGGTTTTTTCAGCCAGCAAATTTGCCCTCAGAGGCATTGTCCACGCTCTCCGAGAAAGTTTACGCAAAGACCAGATTGGGGTGAGTATATTAAATTTAGGCTACTTAGCGACTGAGTTTGATCTGGATACATCTGTAGATGAAGTTTTACAACAGAGTGGTCATGAGTTAATTCCCTTACAAGATGTTATTCTTGCGATTAAATTTATATTATCGACCAGTCGAGCCAGCTGTGTTAAGGAAATTCATATGCCCGCTATGGCAGACCTAAACTTATAAAAAACCCATTTTTCAATGGGCTTCAAGATCAAAGTTTAACGATGGATGCTAGTTATTTTTTTACTTGTTCTAAAATATGTACCGTCACGGTACGCCCTGCGACAAAGGCTAATGAATCATGGGGCACTTCATCTAAAATAATCTTCACAGGTACCCGTTGGGCCAAACGTACCCAGCTGAATGTTGGATTTACATTGGCCAATAGACCCGATGAAGTGGTACGTTCACGATCTTCAATCCCTGAAGCAATCCCTTGAACATGGCCTTTATATTTCAAAGAATCGCCCATGAGTTGGACTGTTGCAGGATCACCTAGATGTATTTTATTGAGTTTGGTTTCTTCAAAATATCCCACAACATAGAGATGTTTACGATCAAGTAAAGCGGCAACAGCCTGCCCAACTTTGACATAATTCCCTGCACGCAAATCAAAATTTGATAATGTTCCATCTGCAGGTGCAATCACTTCTGAACGTTGCATATTCAATTGAGCCAAATGCACACTACTGGTTGCTGCCTCAATCAAGGCTTTTTGTTGTTTGATATTGGCTTCTGCTTGTTGTACTGCAGCTTGCAATTGCTGATGCTCTGCATGAGACTGATCTCGTGTAGCAAACATTTGATCTTGTTCTTGTCTAGAGATCGCACCATTCATCAGGTCTGCATATCGATGTGCATTTTTCTCCGCAAGGTTAATATTGGCTTTTGACTTCACAATATTGGCTTTTGCCTCAGCAAGCCCCGCTTCTGCCTCTGCCAGTCCTGATTGAGCCTTTGCAAGATCTGATTTTGCTTGTTCCACATCTAAAGCTTGACGTGCTAAATCTATTTTAAAAAGTACCTGCCCTTTTTTTACCGTTTGGTTATCTTGAACCATCACCTCTGTGACTAAGCCTGCAATATCAGAAGACACTTGAATGACATCACCACGTACACGTCCATCACGTGTCCAAGGTTCTGCGTTGTAGTAATTCCAAATATGAAGCGCACAAAATATCGCAATAATCACCACGATAGCCAATGATATAGGCCGTATTGCCTTACGTATATCAAACGTATTCATTTCAATTTTCCAATCATTAAACTTAAAAGTAAATCAGCTATACTCAATGACTAAGTGGTCACCTGAATAAACACCCAATGAATCGACCATAATAAAATCAAATAGATACAGATATTAAAAATTCCAGGTAATGCAATCCATTCTTTTTCAACTAAACGATCTGTGCCAATACAGACCACTTTCCAAATCATGAATGCCAAAATTGCTTGAATTAAAAATATTGGGACATATACGCCATAAATGTTGAGCTCACCCATTTTTATGCTCCCAATAGAACAGTTGAAGGTTGGGCATCAACCAGATGAATATGACAGATGCTATTGCGAATATTATTTACAGAAATCTCTATGCGCTGTCGAATATCTTGGTCGCCTACCGCTTGAGCTTCCTCTAGGACATGAGCAAATTGCTGAATCAGTGCTTGTCGTAAGTTGTTATCAGGCTGAGCTAGTGCTTTTTCAATTAACCACTGATTGAGTAAGCGCTGTAATTCAAAAATTGCACTGGTTGTTGCAGATTCAGGAGACAATTTTTTGACCAACTCCTGCAAACGGGTTAAATCAATAGCAGCACTTGATTCAATCAAAGCATTATTAATTTCAATTTTGAGTTGTTCTGACTGAATCAATTTGGTATTTAACACGCCAATACGATCAAGCATACTGCGTAAATGAATTCTAAAGCCTGTTCCATAAGACATCGCAATACTTTCACGCAAAGCTTTATAGTGTAAAGCCAACATCCGCTTTACTGTCATTTCTGGTGACATTGAACGTACCATTTGCATGATACAAACCGTGATAATCGGCCCAATCACGGTCGCAATTGAAGCATCAAAAAATGTGATCTGGTCCATTAAATAGCGATTTTGTAGATTTAATCCCATGATGGTACTCATAATCAGAGGTAAACCCAGTACATGTAAAGGCGGATGCAAATACAACATCACGCAGAACATAATAAACGGTGCTAATACAACGGCCAATTCCCAAAATGCTGTGATATGGGGGAAAATCCCATAAGCATAAATAAAAACCAAAATAGCGGCATAAATACTGGAGCGGATAAATACTTTTAATGCAGGTACTGGGTCATCTAAAAAGGTCAAAATACATGCTGTAATTGCGGCCATTTCTGCCACCATAAACCCCATTTTCCAACCACTTAAAATCCAAAATGCACAAGCAATATTGGTTGTTAAAAATGCCGATACTCCGCCACGCACGGCTATTCCATAGTCACGATGCAAACTTGGATAGGTCGTGGTTAACGGTACTATTGACTCAGGTAAGCTATGATTGCCTTGTTGCATACATTGCCAAATAAACTCCACTGCACGAACATTTTGAATAAAATGGCGAATATCCATTTTTAAACTGCCCAACATTACCTGTTGTTCAGCTGTTGCATGCTCAGTGATCGTTTGAAATTCTTGGTCAAAATATTCAGGCAGATGCTTAAGTTCATTCTCAAGAATGGCATGTTTATTTGCTAAAAAGTCATCAACTTTTTGGTGAAACTCAAGCAGATACGGACGATAATTTACATCAATTTGATCCAGTTGCTTTATTCGTTCTGACATTGCGACCAAGTTAGCCACTAACATGGTCACTTGATGTAGCAACTCTTGTAGTGGCTTGGTTATGCCTTTAAATTTTGAAGTTTCATAACTTAAATGCACAGCCATACTATGAATATCTGTCGTATCACGAGTGATATTGGTCAATAGTTGAGTGTAATTATCCGAATGTGCAGGATCAGACAAGATTGAGTCAAAAGCCTGTTTGGTATCTTGCATAGTTTTAGTGACACGTAGCTCCACCACAGGCCCGATATGCATAGGAAATATGGTGGCAGATACCACTGCACTACACACAACACCCAATGAAATTTCTAAGAACCGCCCAACAGCCATGTCAAAAATGGACACTGTCTCAATATAAAAAATTGAGTTAAAGCAGATAATCACTGCGGTATAACCCGCTAACATCACCACATAACTGCGTGGTGATCGATCAATTAAAGATAAATAAAGACAGCCCCCCACCCAAGTTGCCAGTACAAAAGTAAATAACCAAGGTGTATTGACCAAGTGGGGCATCACTGCGATGGCAAAAATTGCTCCGATCAAGGTTCCTAAAATTCGATAGATACTTTTAGACGCCATCATCCCTGAGTAAGGATTGGCTATCACAAAGACAGTACCAATCGCCCAAATCGGATAGCTCAAATTAAGTTCAAATGCAATATAGAGTGCCAGCATTCCTGCAATGAAAGTTTTGCTCGCAAAAATCCAATCGAGTTTATTGGGTCTAAAAGCCAATAAGGGTTTGATCAGTAACATGCAAGCAACTCACTATAAATTCAATTTCATTGATTTTCTCTTTCATATCTAGCTCTGTAAGATCTAGAAAGCTAATATTCACCACTTTTATGAGGGTTTGTTGTGTACATCACATTTCTTTTCTTAGCGACCAAAAAACCGCACTGCTTAGTCAAATAAACAGTGTGGTTTAAAAAAAGATGTGAATAGAAGAACAAATTTAGGCATTTGTTCAAATACAACGATTGAGTAGAGAAGGACTCAATTTATGATAAAAATTTACACTTTTAAAAAAAGTATAGATTCATCATTGGATATTCATATGAGCAATAATCTCAAAAAAAATGCAATTAATCAATAAAAATATCCCATATTGATAATTTGTTAGAATAAAATTTATTTTAATGTTTAAATATAATGCTTTTTCTCAAAATAGCTACTAAAGTTAAAAATGTAGAATCATTTGCATTTACAATGCAAATTCCGCTGTTTTTTCTTGAACAATTTGTTATAAAGTAACATTCATTATTTATTTTTTTTTGATTCTCACTAATTGAGTAGGTCATCAATGGCACTTTCCAGTTTTGGCAAAATTCTCACCGTATTGGATTTATTTTCGGTGTCTCGCCCAGTAATTAATGTCGATGTGATTTGTGAAGAGCTTGGTTTATCAAAACCAACTAGTTACCGCTATCTGAAAGAGTTAGTTTCGGCTGATATTTTGCAACGCTTAAATGGGACTTCAGGTGATTACACCCTTGGACCTAAAATTGCTGTGATGGACTATATTTCTAGAACCACAGATCCACTGGTTCAAATCAGCAAACCGTTTATGCAAGAAATTTCAGAGCGCACAGAACTTTGCTGTTTACTAACACATTTAAATGATGACTATTGTATTGATGTTCATCATGAAGTGTATCGTGATGAAACTTTACTATCTTATGGTCGTGGTTGCCCTCGTCCCGTATTCATGGGCTCTTCGCCTAAAGTGATCATGGCGCATTTATCTAAGCAGAAAATTCATGAGTATTACCTTCGCTTTGCAACTCAATTAACTGAAGTTGGTTTTGCTGAAAATGAAGAAACCTTTGTCAATAAAATGAAAAAAATAAAAAAACAAGGATATTATTTTTCACAAGGCGAACTTGATCCAAATGTTTCTGGCTTATCTATCCCAGTGAAGTTTTCAAGTAAAGAAGCTCCTTTAGCGCTGACCGTGCTTGCTTCAAAAAATCGTTTTGAATACGTCAACACTCCAAAATTGATTGAAACACTGCAAGAGTCTGCTGCGCAGATTGAAAAACGCTATCAGGCACTCTCTGCAAATGACCAATTATCTGAATTTCACCCATAAATGAAATAGGGTTGATAATTTAACATTTTGTAATGTTTTTATATCTTGATAATGTTTTTATATTCTCATAATATGATTATGTTCTTCAGTAACCCATGATTTTTGGATATTGTTTTTACGGAAACAATTCCTCCTCAGAGTAAAAAAGCCTATGTGTTCATACATAGGCTTTTTTATTTGCACATCTTTTATCCATCAAGTTTACTTTTGAGCCACTAAAAAAATAATTAGAGTAATTGGCGAATCATTTTCATTCGGGAATAATCTAAAGCATCCAATAACAATGATGCATAATTTTAATTAAGGAATGCTATGAATATCCTCATCGTGCATGCACATCCCGAACCACTTTCGTTTACTACGGCCATGAAAGATCATGCTGTTGAGGTCTTGGAAAAATTAGGACACCACGTTGATGTTTCAGACTTATATGCCATGAACTTTAATCCAATCGCATCAGGTGATGATTTTTTAGAATTGAGTAATCCAGAATATATGAATTATGCTTTGGAACAACGTCATGCTTGTAAAAATAAGCAGATCTCTGAAGATATTCAAATTGAAATTGAAAAAGTACAAAGAGCAGATTTAGTCATTTTCAGTTTTCCCATGTACTGGACATCTGTACCTGCAATTTTAAAAGGCTGGATTGATCGTGTATTCGTTTCAGGTATTTTCTATGGTGGCAAACGTTTTTATAACCACGGCGGCATGGTCGGGAAAAAAGCCTTATTAAGCTTTACCTTAGGTGGTCGTGAACATATGTTTGGTGATCATGCGATTCATGGTTCAATTGAAGACTTATTACTGCCGATTCAACGTGGAACTTTAGCTTATGCAGGCTTTGACGTACTGCCTCCATTTACGGCTTACCATGTCCCATATATTTCTAACGAAGCACGCCAACAAATCCTGCTAGATTATCAGCAATATTTAGAGAATTTAGAAAATTTACCTGCTTTAGTGTTCCCTAAACTTGAACAATTTGATGACAAACTTTACCCACTTGGATAAAAATAACGAAAGGTCAAATTTACACGAGGCGCTAAAATTCGCGTGGATTTAGCGAGGGTATGTTTCCAATAACGTTGGGTCTGCCCTTGCATCACAATCAACTGACCACTATGTAAAAGTAAATCTACTTTTTTAGCTTTCCACTTGTGCTTAAAACTGAATTTTCGAGTAGCACCTAAACTCAATGAAGCAATCACCACATTGTGGTTGGGCGCTTCCAGTGATGGCTCATCATCACTATGCCAACCCACGCCTTGTGAGCCATTTTCATATAAATTTGCCAGACAGGAATTATAAGTGTGCCCTGTGAGTTGCTCGATATGCTGTTTGAGTCGATATAAAGCAGGATTCCAGATATGGGCTTGTTTTGCCATACCTGAATAATGATATTGGTAATCCTCATCGCCATACCACACCACTTTGCGCTCAGTTTTATAATATTGACCATGCAAATAAACTTCATCATGTTGCCAAGCCAAATGCTGTAGAAAATAATTTAAATATTTTTGACTTTGTTCATGATCCAAAACTAAGCCAAAGTCTTTTACTACCCCATCATAAGGCAGTAAATTATCTTGTGCTTCAGGTTCAAATAAATCTAAATTCATTGTGTAAAATGAGCTACTGGTTCATCCAACAATGAATCAATATTGAACATGAAACAAGTCATTTTTAATCAAAATTGAACAACTTTAATATGAAGAATAGCAGTTCATATCAAGGCGTCTAAGCCTATTTAGCCAAATATGGCGAAGTCCCACCTCCATGGAATTTGCACTAAAATACCATCCTTATTCAATAGGATGGAGAATGGGAAAAAGAGAATCACATATGATGTATTTAGATGAATTGATGAGTCAGCAAAAATGAGCTTTGCTGAAAAAGTCAACTATTTGTATGGTTATCCAGTAGCACCAGGTTGGTATCAATGGCTTTCACTTTTTATGGGATGATCATCCATATGATATGGAAGATGAAGACTATCTCAAGTATTTTGAAAAGCTTAATCAACTCGGATTTAAATTAGCAGATCAATTTCAAGAGGATTTTAATCGTGAAGATTTGGACTAGTATAAGACTAGCATTAAAATCTTTCACAATTCAAAACATAGCAATCACTTGTAGCAAAGTTTATTCAGCTTTAGACTAAAACCAAGCTGATAAAAAGCAAAAACCTATGAATTTATGGCAATTATTTCAAAAATTACGCCCCTTTGTACGTCCCTACCGCTGGCTTGTCATCGTCACCTTAGTGTTAACGTTGATTGGTTCACTCACCGCTCAGGTCAATGCGCTCACACTTAAATATGCTGTAGACAGCATTAACCAACTGATCCAAGCAGGACAAGGCCTAGCGGATGGATGGCACATTATCATTACCATTACCGTGGTTTTATTGGCCAAAGAAGTCATCAATGCAATTGTTCAATTTGGGCAAAAATCATTCGGTGAAAAACTCAGAATTTTAATTTCACAGGACCTATCTCAAGGCATTATCGAAAAATTTATTACCTATCGATTGGCCTTTTTTGATCAGAAAAATAACCAAGCAGGAAAATTACAAACTCGTATCGACCGTGGAGTTAGCTCACTCACTCGACTGGTGCAAATATTTTTTATTGATATTTTACCTTTATTTACCAGTGCAATTATTGCTTTAGCCCTAATGTATTATGCCAATTTTTGGGTAGGTGTGGTTGCGACAATCATTGTACCAATTTACTTTTGGCTGACCTTTAAACAATCACAAAAACTTTCTGGCAAACGTCGAGCCTTGCGCGATAACATGGAAAAGAAGAATCAAGGTATTTTGAGTATCATTAACTCAATTACAGTGATTAAATCTTTTAATAAAGAGGCTGTTGAATCCACTAAGCAACTGAATTTACAAAAGTCACTGACTGAAAATCAGATGCAAACTCGACAAACCAGCTATATTTTTGATGGTCTAAAAACCTTTATCGAACAAGTTGGTGTAGTCCTGATCATTATTTTAACTGCTTATTTTGTTTTAGATGGACAAATGAGTATAGGGATGATCATGTACCATGTATTGCTGTTCAATAACGTGTCTGCACCGATCCGTTCTTTGCATCGTATTTATGATGAAATTAACTCGGCAATGATCTACTCAGAAAGCTTCTTTGGCATCTTAGAAGCAGATCATGAAATCGAAGCCAGTGGTTTAATGAAACCTCAAATTCATGGCAAATTTGAATTGGAAAATGTTGATTTTATCTATCCCAATGGTCATCAAGCCTTACATCGGATTAACATGACTATTCAACCCAATAAAATCACGGCCTTAGTCGGCTTATCAGGTGCAGGGAAATCAACCTTAATCAGTCTACTGGATAAATTTTATGCCCCGAATTCAGGCTGTATCAGACTCGATGGAATTGATCTAGGGCAACTCGATACACACTATCTAAGAGAACATATTGGCTTGGTATTGCAAAAGAATCATATTTTCCAAGGCTCAATTTTAGAAAATATTCGTTATGGTAAGCCCCATGCAAGCAATGAAGAAGTCATCGCAGCTGCAAAAAAAGCCTCGATTCATGAGCAGATTTTGAAACTCCCACATGCCTATGAAGCAGATGCCTTGCTGTTGTCTGGCGGACAACAACAGCGTATCGCACTTGCTCGAATGTTCCTCAAAAACCCGCCAATTATCTTTTTAGATGAGCCCACAGCGAGTTTAGATGCCATCGCTTCAGAGCAAATCAAACAAAGTTTAGATGAGATTAAGCAAGGCCGAACTGTGATTATGATCTCGCATAGCCTTTCACAAATTATTGATGCCGATTACACCTATGTGATGAAAGAAGGACAAATCGTTGAGCATGGTGAACATCATGATCTTTATCATCAAGATGGTGCTTATAAGGAAATTTTTGATGCGATGGCTAAAAGCTTAAATATCGAAAAAATTGCACGAACTTTTGAAGATGATAGTGAGGAAGAAACCCATAGCTAGGGATTGTTGGCATTATTTTATACCAGCTCACACATTAACGTTAACCTAATTTCGATGTAAATTTTTTGATCAAATATGATACTCGGAAACGTCATTCGCAACTGTCTGAGGCAGGACTTCATCCTTAAAGCGTTGTTTCTGCGATTCATTGAATGCATTGCGGGTTGTCTTCGAGTTTTGCGGTGAGCAGCGATGTAGCTACGCAAGATAGTTGCCCTTGTGGAGCTTAGCTCCTCATGTTAAAACCAAAGTGGGGCGAGCCTAAGGCTGATCCTGAAATTGAATGAGCACTTAACAAGACTCCGCCAAGAGCATTGCTTTTCAATAAGTTAAAGACAGAGTTAGGTCGAACCCATGTTAAGGTTATACTCTTTCAATCACTTGCACTTTTGGTATCGCTAATCATTCAACATAAGTCTATCAGATAGCGATATACATTATCTTTTATGGACTGTTATTCTCTCATACAAATAAAAAGCCATTCTATGTTCTAGAATGGCTTTTTTCTTTTTAAAGTAATGTGTTTAGAGGCAAATCATTTCCATTTTACTGCTTGGACTTCAACCTTTTTAGGATTATCCGTTTCAGCACTACTACAACCACAACCGCCACCACATCCACTCACCATCGCAGGCTGAATCCATTTGGCTAAACGAGTCCAACCTTGCGACTGACAAAATTGAGCCAGCTTAGAAAACACCGAATAGGCTGACTTTGGGAAGACTTTCTTAAATACAAAAATTGCACTCCAAATCACCAATACCGCAATAATCAATAATTCAATCATCTCTAGCTCCTTTGCTTCAAGATTTTGGCTTATAGACCAAAATAACGTGATGCAATTTGATAAGTGAGAAAAGCCATTAAATAAGCCAAACCAAATAAATAAACCGTCATACCCGCAACAGTTTTCCAAGAACCTGTTTCACGTTTCACTGTTGCCAATGTTGCTAAACAATGTGGTGCATAAATAAACCACACCAACAAGGATAAACCTGTTGCAACTGACCAACTTAAATCACCCTGACTGATCAGATGCGATAAACCCTGCGCCACTGCATCATCATCAGTTGCAGATAAAGCATAGACAGTCCCCAATGCCGCAACCACAACCTCACGTGCTGCCATCGCTGGGATTAAAGCAATACAAATTTGCCAATTAAACCCAAGTGGTTCAAAGATTGGGTGCATCACATGCCCCAACATCCCGGCAAACGAATAGTCAATTGCGGGTAATGTTGCACCTTCTGGCGGTTGAGGGAATGTACATAAAAACCATAACAAAATAGATAAAGCGAAGATAATTCCACCAACACGCTTTAAGAAAATTTTGGCACGGTCCAGTAAACCAATCCACACACTTTTTATATCTGGGATGCGGTAACTTGGTAATTCCATCAGTAAAGCATGTTGTGATTTATCTTTCTGGAAAAATTTCAGCACAGTCGCAACAATGAGCGCACTCACAATTCCCGCCATATATAAACCAAAGAGCACTAAACCTTGTAGATTGAGAAATCCCCAAACCATTTTTGATGGAATAAATGCTGCAATCAGTAAGGCATAGACAGGCAAACGCGCTGAACACGTCATCAATGGCGCAACAAGTATGGTCACCAAACGATCCCGTGGATCACTAATACTTCGAGTCGCCATAATTCCAGGCACAGCACAGGCAAAGCTGGATAATAAAGGAATAAAAGCACGACCACTTAAACCAGCTTTAAACATTAATTTATCAAGTAAAAAAGCTGCACGCGGTAGATAGCCAGATTCTTCTAAAACCAAAATAAAGAAGAAAAGAATTAAAATTTGTGGCAAGAATACCAGCACACTTCCTGCGCCTGCAATGATCCCGTCAACCACTAAACTATTGAGCAAAGGTTGGGAGATAAATTGCCCAATCCATCCACCAAACCAGCCAAAAAACTCTTCAATACCGTCCATAAAGGGCGCAGCCCAAGCGAATACTGCTTGGAAAACAATAAACATCATCAGCGCAAGACTGAGAAGTCCTAAAACAGGGTGTAAAAAAATCTTATCGAGAAAATCAGTCCGTTTATCTTCATGATCTAAAAAAATCACCACATCTTTTAAAATTTGGTCAATTTTTTCATGATTAGAACCTGAAAGTTTAACATCACTCAATTCTGTGCTTGGGGTATGGAATTTTTCATTTTCCAAAGCACTCATCAAATTTTCAATACCAGTATTTCGTACAGCAACCGTTTCCACTACGGGAACACCTAAACGCTGTGATAATTTTTGTGTATTGATCTGCATACCACGACGACGTGCTTCATCCATCATGTTTAATACAAGCAGAATCGGTTTGCCTTGTTCAATGATTTCAAGGACAAGCCCCAAATGTAGTTTTAAGTTGGTAGCATCTACGACACATAAAATCGCCTGCTGATCTTTCTCTTCAGCAATTTTACCCAAAACTACATCACGGGTAATTGCTTCGTCAGGACTGGCTGCATTGAGGCTATACGTCCCTGGCAAATCTAGAACACGAACTGCACGACCAGAAGGTAAGTTAAATGTACCCACTTTACGTTCAACAGTTACCCCGGCATAGTTAGCAACTTTTTGACGTGTGCCTGTTAAATGATTGAAAAGTGATGTTTTACCGCAGTTAGGATTTCCCACTAAAGCAATACGTAAAGTTTCGCTCATGCGGGAGCTCCTTCTAATGCCTGATGTATCTCAATTTTCTCGGCTTCAATCTTGCGTAAAGCAAATCGAGTAAAACCGACTTGAATTAGAATCGGATCACCACCAAAAATACCTTTTGTGATCACTTGTACACGTGTGCCAGGCACAAAACCTAGTGTTTCTAAACGACTCGCCACTAAATCTGGCTGATTGACATTATCTTCTGAGGTACGATTGACCTTTGCGATAATGGCAGTTTGCTTTACTTTCAAGTCTGACAAACGCACTGCAATTAACCCTAAAATTTACACGATAGACAGATTATTATACATACAAATGAGAATAATTACCAAGTAAGGTTCGATTACAATTCTCATTCAAACAAAGTATTCGACTTATGTTTTCTTTTAATCTACATTCCATCAACAAATAAGTTTTAAACTTCGCTTAAGGCCATGCTAAATAAGAAACCGCGTATCCCTACTGCTGTTACTATTCCTGAAAATTTAGGCTTTTTACAGGGATTCCGTGATTATTTAATTGCGCAAACGGTCAGTCCCCATACAAGAAATGCCTATTTATCCGACTTAATTCAATGTAGTGAATGTGTAAATTCTTACTTACCTGATTGGTCGCATGAAGACATTTCTGATGTTCTTATTGAACTCACCAAACAAGGTAAAAGTCCTCGGTCAATTGCACGTTCGCTTTCGGCATTACGTTCATTTTTTAAGTTTTTACGGGAACAAAAAATTCGCTTAGATAATCCTGTGGCGATACATAAAACCCCAAAAATCGGACGAGCCTTACCTAAAGATTTATCTGAACAAGACGTTGAAGCCCTGATTCAAGCACCCGATGTTACTACGGCGCTTGGTTTACGTGATCGCGCTATGTTTGAAGTGCTTTATGCTTGTGGTTTACGTGTTTCAGAGCTACTTAATTTAAGATTAGATCTGATTAATTTAAAACAAGGCTATTTAAGAATTACAGGTAAAGGGAACAAAGAGCGCCTAGTTCCTTTAGGCGGGATAGCTTGTGAATGGGTGGAAAAGTATTTAACTGAATCTCGTCCACAACTATATAAATCATCTACCGATTATCTATTTCTAACTCAACATGGCGGTATTATGAGTCGTCAAAACTTTTGGTATGCCATCAAGCGTTATGCCTTACAAGCCGGGATCCAAGCAGAACTATCACCGCATACTTTACGTCATGCTTTTGCAACGCATCTTTTAAATCATGGCGCTGACTTACGGGTTGTACAAATGCTTTTGGGTCATAGTGATTTATCAACTACCCAAATTTATACCCATGTTGCACAAATCCGTATGCAACAATTACATGAAAAATATCATCCTCGTGCTTGAAGACTTAGAATGAAACGTATATCGGCAATTTACATCCCTTAATCAAGTTTTAAAGTACAGTATTCAAAATTTTGTTATGCTAATTCCCTCAAATCATGCTGAAGAAACATAAAGAGTTATTTATGCAATTGAATCGTTCAAAATTGATGTTGGCTTGTCTTATTGCAAGCACGATGGCAGTGAGTGCTTGTTCAAAAAACTCAGACTCAAAAAAAGATGACACTTTAACTGCGACAGCACCTGCAACAGGTGAAGCATCGAATTTAACTGAGCGTGATGCAAAACAACGTTTAATCCAAACATTACAAGCCAATTTCAAAAAAGCAGGCGTAAAAGCCAAAATTTTAGATGCTAAATCAACAGAGATGCCAAATCTTTATTGGATCAGCATGGAAGGAATGAGCTCCGTCTATGCAACATCTGATGGTAAATTTCTGATCCAAGGCGATGTGATCCGTTTAGGTGGTGATAAACTCACTAGCATTGGTGACAAAATACAAGCTACAGAAAACAAGAAATATCTGGCTGACTTAAATATTAAAGATCTCTTGGTCTACCCTGCTCAAGGCAAAGTTAAACATGTGATTTATGTATTTACCGATGCAAGTTGTCCTTATTGTCATAAACTTCATGAACATATCAGTGAAATCACCGCTAAAGGTATTGAAATACGTTATATCGCATGGCCACGTGGTGAACAATTTATACCGACTATGGAAAGTATTTGGTGTAGTGCAGACCGTAGTGCTGCATTTAATCAAGCCATTGCAGGTACTGCGCTTCCACCAGCTAGCTGTAAAAATCCAGTTCGTGATCTCTATGCTTTAGGTCTAAAAATGGGTGTGAATGGTACACCTGCAATCTACAATGCAGAGGGTGAATATTTAGGTGGTTACATGACTGCTGATGAAATTGAAAGCCGTTTAAATAAATAATTTTTATCAGTAAATTTACTATTATTTATAGCTCAATATAAAGATGCGCCAGACTCTAGAGTCTGGCGCATTTTTTAGCTATGATCTAAGCTTAATATAATTTATATACATAATTGGAGTGTGACGTGAAACCAGTTCGTCTGGCAATACTCGGTCTTGGAACCGTAGGCGGTGGTGCCCTTAAACTACTACAAGAAAACGCTGCTGAAATTAGACGTCGCACCGGTCGAGAAATTGAAATTACCCACGTAGGCACTCGTCGTCCACGGCCAGATCTAAATTTACCAGCTAGCATTAAACAAAGTGCCGATCTCTTAGACATTGTCCGCCAGCCTGATGTTGATGTTGTTGTTGAAGTCATGGGCGGTATTCATCCTGCTTATGAAGTCATGATGGAAGCCATTAAACATGGCAAACAAGTCGTAACAGCAAACAAAGCATTACTTGCAGAACATGGAAATGAGCTATTTAAAGCAGCCGATGACCACCATGTCCAAGTCGCATTTGAAGCAGCAGTTGCCGGTGGCATTCCAATTATCAAGGTCATTCGTGAAGGTCTAGCAGCCAATAAAATTGAATGGCTTGCGGGTATTATCAATGGTACAGGCAATTTCATTCTGACTGAAATGAGTGAAAAAGGCCGTGCCTTTGCGGATGTACTGACAGAAGCACAAGAGCTTGGTTATGCCGAAGCAGACCCAACTTTTGATGTTGAAGGTATTGATGCTGCACACAAGCTGACCATTCTTGCATCATGTGCATTTGGTATTCCTTTACAGTTTGACAAAGTTTATACCGAAGGTATTACCAAGATTACTGCACAAGATGTGAAATACGCTGAAGAGCTTGGCTATAAGATCAAACATTTAGGTATTGCGCGTCGTTCTAGCAAAGGTATCGAACTTCGTGTACACCCAACCCTGATTCCAGAAGAAGAGCTTCTTGCCAATGTAAATGGTGTGAAGAATGCAGTTTTGGTTCAGGCCAATGCGGTTGGTCCTACATTGTATTATGGTGCGGGCGCAGGTGCAGGCCCTACTGCTTCTGCAGTCGTGGCAGATGTGGTCGATATTGTCCGTGATATCATTTACACAGAAGATGGTTCAGGCACAATTCCTCAGCTTGCCTTTGAAGCACTTTCCGACTTACATATCTTGTCGAGTGATGAGATGACTACAGGCTATTATTTGCGTTTAAATGCTGAAGACCAAACTGGCGTACTCGCAGATGTAACAACAATTTTAAGTCGCACGGGTATCAGTATTGATGCCATCATGCAGCAGCCCCGTTTAAAAGATCTGATTCCTATCGTGATTTTGACTGATCCGATCGTAGAATCGAAGATGAATGAAGCGATTGCACAAATTCAGGCCTTACCTGCTATACATGGCGAAATCGTACGAATTCGTTTAGAATTGCTCGATAACTAATCGGGTTTTTAAACTCCTCTAAATTTGCAGCAACTGCATGCAAAGCGTCATTCAATGAATGGCTCAGCCTCTCAGAATAGAGGCTTAGAGGTTAAAAGAATATCTTATTTGCTCTACACTACACACAATTGGAACACCATCATGTCTAATGCCAATCGCTATACAGGACTTGTTGATCGCTATCGTGACCGCTTACCAGTATCGAAAACTACACGTGCTATTTCTTTAAATGAAGGCAATACACCTCTCATTAAATTAGACAATATTCCTGGTATTATTGGTAAGAATGTTGAAATTTATGTGAAGTATGAAGGTTTAAACCCGACAGGTTCGTTTAAAGACCGTGGTATGACCATGGCAGTGACCAAAGCGGTAGAAGAAGGCTCTAAGGCGATTATCTGTGCATCTACAGGTAATACCTCTGCTGCTGCTGCTGCATATGCTGCTCGTGCTGGCATCAAAGCATTTGTGTTAATTCCAGAAGGCAAAATTGCCATGGGTAAAATGGCACAAGCGATGATGTACGGTGCAATCACCATGCAAATTCGCGGTAACTTCGATGACGGTATGCGTTTGGTCAAAGAAGTTGCTGACCAAGCGCCTGTAACGATTGTTAACTCAATCAACCCATACCGTTTACAAGGTCAAAAGACCATTGCTTATGAAATCGTAGAAGCTTTGGGTCGTGCACCTGACTACCATTGCTTACCTGTAGGTAATGCAGGCAATATTACTGCGCATTGGATGGGTTATACCGAAGCAGTTGCTAACCAACCAGTTGAAGCATTTGAACAAGTGGTTTATGACCCTGAAACGGATAAGTTTACAGGTCCAAATCCTGAAGGTCGTCCGATCATGGTTGGTTATCAAGCTTCTGGTGCTGCACCATTTTTACGTGGTGGCCCAGTTGAAAACCCTGAAACCGTTGCAACAGCAATCCGTATTGGTAATCCTCAAAGCTTTAATCATGCTAAGGCGGTCGTTCGTGATTCAAATGGCTGGTTTGATGAATTAACAGATGCTGAAATTTTAGAAGCGCAACGTTTGCTTTCTATGTATGAAGGTGTATTTGTTGAACCTGCTTCTGCGGCATCTATTGGTGGTGCAATCCGTGACATCAAAGCCGGTAAAATTGCGGAAGGCTCTGTGATTGTATGTACAGTGACAGGTAATGGTCTAAAAGATCCTGATACTGCAATCAAACAATGTAAAGATGCCATTATGTTGTCTATTGATGCGACAATGAATCAAGTGAAAGACTCTATTCTTTCAAATATGTAAAACAGACTTCAAAATAAAAACCAGTTGTTCGCAGCTGGTTTTTATTTGCGCAATTTAAAAATTATTATTCTTCTTCATATGAGTCATAGTTCAGATCTGATCCGCTCGCACTATAATCAAGCTGTCAAAAAACTCAGACGCAAGAATATAATTTCTCTTAATTAATATTATCAATTAAATCATTTATATAGAAAAATAAACTATTTGATTATAAAAAGACCTGCAATGCCACACCTTACATTCAAAGTTTAACCATCTTTGCGTAGGCGATGACCCACTTTTCATAAGAGAGGCCAAACCCTGCGCTGCAAACAAAGCTGTACTTTGTTTTTGCTTATATTGGGCGCGGGTACGACCTATACTCCCGCCCAACGGCGACATCTATGTCGCTACACAGTAGGATAACCATCTATGATTCAAAAATACAAAATATGAGCTTTTTTTACGATCAATAACTTGACAGAAATCACTTATATGGATAATTAGGTGGTTTGACTACTTCTGTCTTTAATATCAATTGCTTTGTCTGCAGGATTTGTAAAGCGCCACCCAAACTCTGGCATTGCAAATTTACACATTTCATAATCTATTTTTTATGCTTAATTTAAACAAAAAAAGCGCTCCATATTTTGAAGCGCTTTTTTAATTTGGATGGATAACTTCAGTGACAAACTGATTAGATACGTTTCGGTAAATTACTCACCCAGTTCAATAAATTGGTTGCATCATTGGTACGTGCCTGAGAAGAGCTTGCACCTAATAATACCACCACAGCCGGACGACTATTTACAGTGGTATGCATGACCACACAACGCCCTGCTTCATTGATATAACCCGTTTTGGAAATATTAATATTCCACCCACCATTACGTACTAGAGCATTGGTGTTGTTTGATTTCAGCACGCGATAACCCAAATTAAAGTCATAATGCGCTGTTGTTGAAAATTGGCGGATCAAACCATATTGTGATGCAGCACTGACTAAAATCCCTAAATCTCGAGCAGAAGAAACATTACGTGGATCCAAACCAGTAGATTCAACATAATGGGTTGAATTCATGCCCAATTGACGTGCTTTTGAATTCATTGCAGCAAAGAACGCTTGGCGACCACCTGGATAAGTACGCGCTAAAGCTGCTGCAGCTGGATTTTCAGATTTCATCAATGCCACAAGTAACATTTCAGCACGATTCATAGTATCGCCAACTTTTAAAGTTGAACTTGAATTCTTACCACCAGCACCCGCAAAATCGATTTGTTGCAAGGTAATGTCTTCAGACATATTTAAACGGGCATCTGCGGTAATCACTGCTGTCATCAATTTGGTAATTGATGCGATAGGTAACGCCATATTGGTATTTTTACTAAACAGAACTTCACCTGTTTTTGCATCCATTACCAATGCAGCACGCGCATTTACCGATGGTTGGCTATTATAGGTATTGGTGTCATAAATCTGTACAGACTTATTGGTCAATGTTGTCGGTGCAGCATTTGATGCACGAATTGTTGTGGTTAACGTGGTTGAGCCTTTTGGAGAAATATCTTCGCCATCATCATCCAGAGAATCACCATTGAGTAACTGGCTGGCATCTGAAGAAGACCAATTTACAGTTGCTTGTCCGCTCCCCCCCGATGAGTTCATAATGATTTCAGCAAAACCAGTCGAACTCAAACTGAGTAGTACTGACAAACTCAGCACATGCATTAACGTTTTTTTTGGTTTTTTCACGATAACTTACTCACCTCAAGGAGGTATTCACAAACTTGCTAATTACCTCAAATATGACTTACATTTACACTCAAACGTGACTATATTAAAACAAATATTTCAATCACGCCGTATTATGCGTAAATATTGAATGGATATTAGGAATAGGATTGCCAATTTTGTTATGTCTTTGCAAGTCTTTTTTGCTTTATGTAACAAAAATGTCGATATTGAGAAATTTAAGGAGGTGTAAGTGATTACTGTTTTAATGGTAGATGACCATGAATTAGTAAGAACCGGCATCTGCAGAATGTTAGAAGATCAGACCGATATTCAAGTCATTGGACAAGCAGAATCTGGTGAAGAAGCAATTACGATTGTAAGGCAACACCATCCCAATGTGGTTTTATTGGATGTCAACATGCCTGGAATTGGTGGTGTAGAAACTACCCGTCGTTTGTTACAAACCGCACCTGAGACCAAAGTACTCGCTGTGAGTGGTTTGGCTGAAGAACCCTATCCGTCGCTGTTATTGAAAGCTGGTGCTCGTGGTTATATTACCAAGGGCGCACCAATCACTGAAATGGTTCGTGCAATCAAAAAAGTCATGCAAGGCGGTAAGTATTTTAGTGCAGATATTGCTGAACAACTTGCAAGCTCTTATTTATCCGATACACAAACCTCACCTTTTGACGCACTGTCAGAACGTGAAATGCAAGTTGCCATGATGGTGGTAAATTGCGTAAGCGCACAAGAAATTTCTGACAAACTTTTTGTCAGTGTAAAAACGGTCAATACTTATCGTTATCGTATCTTTGAAAAATTAGGACTTGATAGTGATGTAAAACTCACTCACCTTGCGATACGTTATGGTTTAATTAAGCCATAAATTGATTAAAACAATAATTTATCTTGAGTACGATTATGTCGCCTACGGTAACGGTTCCTATTTATCAAACAATTTACCGTCTAGGCACACTGTATTCAGGTTATAGATTGGTTATTGCTTTTTGCTTAGTCATTATTTTTCTGATTACTCTTGAAAACCAACCCGTACATTACGAATATCCCAGTTTATATTTTTATTCTCTAACCGCGTTTACTGTAATCGCAGCATTACAAATGATGCTGCTCAAATTCTATCCGCATGGTGTGGGGCAGCAATTTATTGGTTTTTTTATTGTTGATATTCCATTTCTAAGTACCTTGGTATTTGCCCTCAATGGGCCAAATTTAGCCATCAGCATTTTGTTTGTCATTGCCGTTTTTACCGCGAATTTTCTGCTTAGTAAAAATAAAGCGCTATTCGTAACACTGGTTTCTGTGATTGCAATTATTTACCAACAGTTTTTAGGCAGCTTCTTCGATTTTTCAAATTTAAATAATATTAGTAACAGTGCCTTATTGGCTTTTTTATTTTTTATGGTTTATGGCATTGGGCAGATTGCAATTAATCGCTTCCAAGTTTTAGAGTCGTTAAATACCTATCAATCTCTTGAATTATTTAAGTTACAGAACATTAACCGCTATATTTTAGAACAGATTGAAGTCGGTTATTTGGTGCTCGATGAAAAGTGCAAAATTATCGTCAGTAACCCTGCAGCCTGTTTACTTTTGGGCATTTCACCACTTTACGCACATGAGCAATATCATTTATCCAGCTTTCAACCGGACTTATATGAAATTTTAAAAGATGCCATGTTACGTGATGGTGAACGCTTTCAATTTGAATCCCATCAATCCTCGTATACAGTCGATATTCGCGTACAAAAATTGATTGTTCCGCATCAAGCACTCACGCTTTTAGTCCTCGAAGATGCACAAAAAATTAATCAAAAGGTACAACAACTCAAACTTGCCGCACTGGGTCAATTATCGGCCAGTATTGCCCATGAAATTCGCAATCCGCTTGCCGCCATTGCCCAGGCCAACGACCTGTTTATCAGCAGTGACCCAGAACAGCAAACCATTTTAAATCAAATGATTACCAAACAGACCATCCGTATCAATAATATTATTAAAGATACCTTAGATATTGCAAAAAATAAAAAGATCCATACCTCAAAAATTAATTTTCAAGAATTTGTTGATGACTTATTACGCCATGATTTAGGGGATGCTCAGGAAAAAATCAAATTAGAAATTCAAGCTGATGTTTGGATCTATTTTGATGATTCTCATCTTCGACAAGTTCTAATCAATTTAGTGCGTAATGCATTACGTCATAATGATCAAAATGCTGAACACATTTTAGTACAAACGTTTAAAAATGAATCACACGTATATATCGATGTGATTGATTATGGGAAAGGCGTCACAAAACAAGATCTTTCGCAATTATTTCAGCCATTTTTTAGTACCGAAATCAATGGAACTGGTTTAGGATTGTACCTATCGCAGACGATATGCGAAGCGAATCAAGCGAAACTAATTTACGTAGAGCAAAAACAACAAGGGGCATGCTTCCGTATCGAATGCCCACTCATGGATTAGATTAGGTTTTTGGGGATATGACTACACGACAACCATTGGTTTTACTTGTAGATGATGAACAAGATTTATGTATGTTAATGCAAATGAGCCTTTCTCGAATGGGCATCAAAACGCATATGGCACACCATTTACAACAAGCCAAATATTTTTTTAGTGAATATAAATATGATGCCTGTATTACCGATTTAAACCTCCCTGATGGCAGTGGTTTAGATTTGGTTAAACATGTATCGCAGCATTATCCTAAAACGCCTATTGCAGTCTTAACTGCATATGGAAATATGGAAATTGCGATTGCCTCTCTCAAAGCAGGTGCTTTTGATTTTGTCAGCAAACCGATTAACCAATTACATCTGCAACAGCTTTTACAAAAAGCTTTGCATGTACCACAGTTAAGAGAAACGATCAGCGATGCGCCGCTTGAGGAATCAATGCTCATCGGCGATTCACAGGTGATACGTAAGTTAAGAGAATCGATTAAAAAAATTTCCCGTTCACAAGCACCTGTGTTTATCACCGGTGAATCTGGAACAGGCAAAGAGGTTGTTGCTAATCTCATCCATCTACTCAGCAACCGCAGTGATAGCCCTTTTGTTGCGATTAATTGTGGTGCAATTTCTGAAGACTTGATGGAGAGTGAGCTGTTTGGGCATAAAAAAGGCTGTTTTTCAGGTGCAACTCAAGACAAACAAGGTCTTATTCAAGCTGCCAATGGTGGTACTCTGTTTTTAGATGAAATTGCAGAACTTTCTTTGGCCATGCAAGCCAAACTGTTACGAGCTTTACAAGAAAAGAAAATTCGTCCTTTAGGCAGTGATACCGAAATCGAAGTTGATTTCCGTATTATCAGTGCTACACATCAAGACATTGAAGCATTCGTTGAACAAGGCAAATTCCGCCATGATCTGTTCTTTAGAATTCATGTGATGGATATTGTCCTGCCACCATTGCGCGAACGTGATTGTGATATTCTGATTTTAGCCAACCATTTTCTTCAGCAAATTTGTACAGAGTGGCGTATTTCAACCAAGTCTTTTACTGAACAAGCCAAAGCTTTTCTTTTACAACAACATTACTCAGGCAATGTTCGTGAATTACGCAATATCATTGAAAAAGCCATTACCATGAGTGATGAAGACTATATTGATATTCAACAGCTACAACCTGCTCCACATCGTGGTATCAACAAAGTCGAATCACGTGATCCTATCCAAAGTCAAGTCTTGCCTATCGTCACCGCGAATAAAGCCCAAAACATTCCAGAAGAAGGGTTGGAGCAATATTTGGAAAAAGTCGAAAAAGAAGTGTTGTTATCTGCATTAAATCAAACCCATTGGAACCGCACTTTAGCTGCTAAGAAATTGGGCATGACATTTCGCTCTTTACGCTATCGTTTGAAAAAGTTTGGTTTAGATACCGATGATGATGAATAGAAGCAACCTATAGCCATCAACATCATAATATCAACCAACTCAAGCGCTTTTGCTTTTTACATGGTTACAGCGTGGCGACATGGATGTCGTCGTTGAGTAGAAGTACTGAATCCAGCGCTTACTCAACATAAGATTTGGTCATGTCCAGTCTGAGCAACAAGCAAGTATTTGATTAGTATACAGTACAAGCTAAAGGATCACCGAAACAACGTGATTTAAATACGTAATGTCAGATGTAGTAGCACAAACTGCTACAGTGTTATGAATTCACTTTTACATTCAACTTTATCTATCACGATGTTTTAATAGTTGATCTGCAACATTATTTAGATAGGTTTCTTCTTTTTGATCTAAAGTCCATGGATATTCCAAATTAGGCCGAATACCCTGCCCATCAATCATATTGCCATTTGGCGTATAATAATGCGAAACCGTCATTTGCAAAGCAGCCCCATTTGGCAATGGAAATAACTTCTGTACAACGCCTTTTCCATAGCTTTTTTCACCTATAACCCAAGCACGTTGATGTTCTTTCATTGCAGCGGTAAAGACTTCAGCTGCAGATGCTGAACGACCATTAATCAAAATACCTAATTTAGTATTGGACGACTCATCACCCGGTAAGGCTTGGAATTGTTGATTGCCTTCTGAACGACTTTTGGTAGAAACAATCGTTCCCTGAGTTAAAAAAAGATCAGCCGTTTCAACAGCGGCTGAGAGTAAACCACCTGGATTATTACGTAGGTCGAATAATACAGCTTTCATTTTTTGGGTACTGTATTCTTCAATTAAACGTTTAATTTCATTGGCTGTATCTTGTTGAAAAACTTTAACTTTAAGCACTAAAACCTGATTATGCAACATAATCGGCTCTATATCAGCCACTTCTAATTTGCGATTTCTAACCACCGTGATTGCTGGGCTTTTTTCATTCAGTTGCAACTGAAAAGTTGAACCAATTGAGCCATGTAATAAATCTTCGACTTGTTGGGCATTTAAATTTTTAAGTTCTTGATTTTCAATTTTAAAAATGGTGAATCCATTTTTTAAACCGAGTTTAAATGAGTCTGAATTATCGCGTAAATTCTTGACTTTCCATTGATGAATATGACTATCAAAAGCCAATTCAAAGTCAGCAGTCGCAAGGTCACTTTCCGTATATTGCATCAACTGTTTATATTCTTCAGGACTTAGATAACGCGAATAGCGATCTAAACCACCCACCAGCCCTTTGATTGCCTGCAAAAACAGAACATCATCAGGTTTTTCCTGAACATAATTGTCTTTGACGATGCCGTAGATTTGTACAAATTGCTCAATCGATTCAATGGGCACTTCAGCAATACTTTCTTCGACATCACCATCAAAATCAAGTGCGGCAGCATTTTCTGCTGCCCGAACGGAATGGCTTCCACAGGCCAACAATCCTGTTAATACAGCAATATATTTCCAAGCTTGAGCCATTCACACACCTAGTTTTTAATAATGATAATTTTATGCTTTCAATGTAATCAGATTACGGCCTTGCATTTCTGTCGGTACAGGGAGATGCATTAAACTTAAAATAGTCGGTGCAACATCTGCTAAAACCCCACCTTCAGCAATCGTGGCTGAGGTTGGTCCAACATAAATGAAAGGTACAAGTTCAGTGGTATGCTGCGTATGTACTTGACCACTTACATAGTCCTGCATTTGCTCTACATTACCATGATCAGCAGTAATCAACATATGACCATGCTTTGCCATCACTGCTTCATATAAACGACCAAGACTGATATCAACAGCTTCAACAGCCTTCACTGCTGCATCAAACACGCCAGTGTGACCTACCATATCGCCATTGGCATAGTTCACCACCAAGAGATCAAACTCACCTGAATTGATTGCATCAACCAACTTGTCGGTGACTTCTGGTGCGCTCATTTCAGGTTGTAGATCATAAGTTGCAACTTTTGGTGATGGGATTAGAATCCGTTTTTCACCTGAATACTCATCTTCACGACCGCCACTAAAGAAGAAGGTCACATGTGCATATTTTTCTGTTTCTGCAATACGTAACTGAGTTTTGCCTAAAGAAGATAAGTATTCGCCAATTGAATTTTTTAAACCTTCTGGCATATATGCCACTGGTGCATCTATCGTCGCTTGATAACGCGTTAACATCACAAATTTAGATAGATGGGGTACAACTTTGCGTTCAAAACCTGCAAAGTCTTTTTCTACAAATGCTTTAGTAATTTCACGTGCCCGATCCGCACGAAAATTCATAAACACCACACTGTCGCCATCTTGGATTTTGGCCATTTCACCAATACGGGTTGCTTTAACAAATTCATCATTTTCATTGGCTGCATAGGCTTGCTCTAAGCCCTCAACGGCTGAATCAACAACACGTAAAGCTTCTCCTTCAGTCATCAGGCGGTAAGCTTGTTCCACACGATCCCAACGATTATCACGATCCATTGCAAAGTAACGTCCAATCATGGTGGCAATACGCCCCTGATTTGGATACTGTGCAAATACCGCATCGAGTTTTTCTAAAGAAGGTTTTGCACTCCGTGGTGGTGTATCACGACCATCTAAGAACGCATGTAAATAGACTTTTGCCCCACGCTTCAAAGCAAGCTCACACATTGCAATAATATGATCTTGGTGAGAATGGACACCGCCCTCTGACAATAATCCCATAATGTGCAATGCACCATTTGCCGATTTGGCTTTTTCTACAGCATCAATCAGAATTTCATGCTCGAAAAAATCGCCGGTCCGAATATCTTTGGTAATACGAGTAAAATCTTGATACAGCACACGACCTGCACCCAAGTTCATATGACCAACTTCAGAATTACCCATTTGTCCATCTGGCAAACCGACATCTTCACCTGAACCAGAAATTAAACTATGCGGATGCTTGTCTTGCATCATGGTTAGATTCGGCGTTTTTGCTGCTAAAAACGCATTATCTTCGACCGCTTCACGATGACCCACACCATCCATAATCACTAGAACGTGAGGGATTTTGCCAGCAGTTGCATCCGTCATGATTTACACTCTTTACTGTTTACAAATTAATCGTTACATCTTACCGTTTTTTTACGGCAGACTCTATCCTCAGATTATGGCAAAAACAAGTTGCCATGATCTAAACTTCTTATCTATCTGAAAGATCATTGTTCAAAAAAACAGATCCATTAAGTTATCTTGCTCTATACAACAAATAACTTCCGATGCCAAACATCAATATAATTGGTAAGAATACAAACCAAGCAGGAGAAGGTGCATAGACCAAACTTGCATAACCCAAGAAGTCTTGTATGTAATAAAAACCTAGACCAACAAATAATGCGATCACTAAGCGAAAGCCCATCGATTGTTGACGTAATGGCCCAAAAATAAATGAACATGCAATCAAAACCAATGCAAGCAAAGCAAATGGTGAACCGACATTTTTCCAAAAAGCCAAAAGATAAGTCTTTGGTACTTGACTGTATTCATGCATATATTGCATAAAACTCAATAACTGAGTGGGTGCTAAGTCTTCTGGATTAATGGTCACCATATGCACATATTTAGGTTGCAATGCGAGCGCTAAATCCTCTTGATTTTTATTTACAACTTGAGCTTGACCATTGGCCAATAAATTGACTTGAGCACTTTGTTTTAAATTCCATTGTCCTTCTTTTAAGAACTGCCCTTCTTCTGAATTTAACAAAGATTTCATTCGATAATTATCGTCAAAATCGACAACTTGAACTTGTTTTAATGTCCCTTTTGAATTGGCATAATCAATATAAATAAAGCGTTGTCCTTCGCGTGTCCAATAGCCTTTCACCTCTCCTAGCGCTGCTACACTACGATGGCTTTTAATACTTTTCGCCTGTTCATTGGTATAGGGAATAACGAATTGAGTTAATAAAAACGAAAGGATCACCAAAAGCATAGCAGAACGCATGACCCAACCGACAATACGCCATAAGCTAATGCCTGCTGCTCGCATCACAATTAATTCACTGTTCGAAGCCATTGAACCTAAACCCAGTACAGCACCGATCAATGCTGCAATAGGAAGAATCTCATACAAATAACGAGGTGCACCCCATAAAACATATTGCAATGCATTCCAAGCCGTATAGCCTTGTTTTAGATCACCTAACTCACCCAAATAGGTGAATAAAATCTGTAAGCTAGCCAGTACTGCCGTAGCACCCAACATGGCAAGCAATGTGGTTTTAGTCACATGTTTTGCGACAATTCTACGTGCTAACATTATGATTTTACTCGCTGTATTTGCTTTTTAATTTTAGGTGCTAATTTCTGCTTTCTTGAAAATAGAGCGGCAGCGGCAGCATAGAATAATAACACTGCAGGATATGCCCAAACACCCACCTCATCTTTACTAATACGGGTTCGTATTGCCATGAGCGCCACAATTAAACTGGCAAAAATTAATAATGCTGGGAAAAGTTTGAGATAACGACCTTGTCTTGGGCTTACTTCACATAGTGCTGTTGCTAACATTAAGGCGACAATGATAGAAAACGGAACAAATAAGCGCCATCCCAATTCACTTGCCACAACAGGGTCATTTTTATTTTCAAGCAATTTACCAAAAGTTAGCCCTTCTACTTCATCACTTTCAAACTTAGCTTCTTTATTATTTTCTAAACGCAAACGATAAGTTTGGAATTCAGTTTGACTGTATTTTGGTGTTCCAGGGTAAATTTCATAACGGCGGCCTTGAACTAAATCGACAACACTTGCTGTTTCATTGGCAATTTCAATTCGTGTTGCTTCCTTCGCCAAAATCATAACATCAGGTTTACCTTCTTTTTCAGCACGTTGATAAAAGAAAATATCTTTAAGATTTTTGCGATCTTCGGATAAAGAGCCGGCATAAATTGTATAAGCCCCTGAGGAAATAAACTCACGTGGCCGAACCAAATCAAAGCCCGTTCGGACTGCTTGGGTAGAAATCAGTTGCTCATATTGACGGATTCCCCACGGAGACATCCAGATCATTAAAACAGTTTGTACACACAAATAAATAACAGTCAGTGGAATCAATAATCGAGCGACTTGAATACGGCTAATACCACTACCGTTCAGTACAGCCATTTCATGATCGACATATAATCGGCCAAAAACCAGCATCAATCCAATAAAGAAACCCAAAGGAAGAATTAAAGTCAAAAACTCAGGTAAACGAAAACCGATAATACTCAACAGAATACTCGGATCTACACGCCCCATAGCAGCTTGACCAAATCGTTTAATCAATTGCCCACCCATCATAATGACTGTCAATAATGTGACAACCACAAGAGAGGTCGAAACGACTTGTTTGACAAGGTAACGTCGAATAATCAAATTAATCTTCCAAATAAGGGTAATATCGTGATGTAGCGCTAGTTTACCCGAAGTTAAAATTATAAAACTAGATTGAAATTCTACCATTTGAAGTGGTTCAATGGTTTAATGATTTGAAATGTACAAAAGGCACAAAGACAACACATGAAACTTACGATCAATACGTCATTTTCAGCGTCTACATCTAGCCAGTCGTTATTTATTCTGGTGGATTCTGAAAACGCTAAACAAGCTCAAGAAATATATAAAATCAATGACTTGAGCAACATAATTGAAAACACTCAATTCAAAGCAAGTTTAAACGAAACTCTACCACTTATCGGAAAGCTAACTCAAGTTACGCAATGTACTTTAGTCGGCATAGATAAAGCCTCCGAAATTAAAGCCGCGAAATTAGCAAAAATCGCACAAACCATTATCAAAGCTTCACAAAAAAAATTCCAAAAAATCAGCATTGATATTTCGGCTTTGCCGTCTGAGTTACATTATCTATTTGCATTAAATTTGACGCAAGCTGCGTATGCTTATGATGAATTCAAATCGAAGAAGAATGAATTTACTTTAGAAAATATTGAATTTATTGCAACGCAATCGAGTCTGAGTGCAGAGCAGATCACGCTTATTCAAGCTGTTCAAAAAGGACAAAACTTTGCTCGTGACTTAGGCAACTGCCCTCCTAATATTTGCTTCCCTGAATATTTAGCAGAACAAGCACATGCTTTAGCAGCTGAATTCCCTGAGCTTTTACAAGTGACTGTACTTGAAGAACAACAACTTGCTGATCTAGGCATGCATGCTTTTCTTGCGGTAAGCAAAGGTTCTGATCGTCCAGGACGTGTGATTACGCTTGAATATAAAGCCAATCCTGATCAAGCACCGATCGTGCTCGTGGGTAAAGGTGTGACTTTTGATACAGGTGGTATTTCATTAAAACCAGGCTTAGGCATGGATGAAATGAAATTTGATATGTGTGGTTCAGCATCTGTACTGGGTACGATTCGTGCACTTTGTGAAGCGAAACTCCCAATTCATGTTGTCGGTGCAATTGCCGCTGCTGAAAACATGCCTTCTGGTCATGCAACTCGCCCTGGTGATATTGTAACCACCATGAGTGGGCAAACGGTTGAAATCCTGAATACTGATGCCGAAGGGCGTTTAGTCCTTTGTGATACCTTAACCTATATTAAGCGCTTTAACCCTGCATTAGTGATTGATATTGCAACACTGACTGGTGCTTGTGTGGTGGCTTTAGGTTCAGTCGTTTCTGGTTTATTTACACCAGATGATGAACTTGCAGAAGAAATTACAGCAGCAGGACACACTGCATTTGACCGTGTATGGCGTATGCCCGTATATGACGATTATCAAGAACAACTTGATTCGCCATTTGCCGATATTGCCAATATTGGTGGTCCAAAAGCTGGCGCAGTTACAGCAGCCTGTTTCTTACAACGCTTTACCCGTGACTATCGTTGGGCGCACTTAGACATCGCTGGTACAGCATGGAATTCTGGTGCAAATAAAGGTGCAACCGGCCGTCCAGTACCATTGTTGATGCAGTTAATAGCCAACCGTGTACAAAAGAATGGCTAAAATTAGCTTTTATTTATTTGAAAAAAGCCCTGAGCGACAGGTAGAAAGTGCCTGTCGTTTATGTCGTAAAATTTTACGAAATGCAGCCAAAGTTTGGTTGCATTGCCCTGATGTAGAAATGCAGCAACAACTGGATGAACGTTTATGGAGTTTTGATCCGACCAGTTTTATTGCGCATGGAATTGATCAAATTGATGCACCGATCTGTATTTCTTCAAGATTACCTGAGTCTTTAGACTGGATTGTGTTTAATTTTAACAATCAAGCACTTGAACAAGTGACACAATTTAGTCACATTATAGAAATTATTGAAAATGCTGAATCAGCAAAACAAATTGGTCGAGAGAAATATAAAGCCTATCGACGAATGGGTGTTTCGCCTCAAACATTTAAACTTTAATTCTTCATTCTCATTTTATATCAAGGAGATGCGTGGTGACATTAAATGTCGGTCAAGATTTTAAAAAGCGCTGGTTAGATACGCCTGAAGCCGTACGCCAAACTTTTGTAGATGACCTTAACCGCATCTGTGACCTTCTCAGCCCTACAACAAATGTACAGGACTGGCTAAGTAATGACCAACGCCAAATGCAAGTGGCGCAACTCCAAGTTGAACAAGCCTATGCTGAGCTAAAAGCCCAGCTGATTGAAGAAGCACGTATCCGTAGACAATTGGCACTTGAAAAATCTTTAGCTGAAAAAAGAGCATTACAGCACGCATATAATTTAGAACTACAACAAGATGAAATTCAGCAGTTTGAACATCAAAAATTGACCTTACAAAATTTACGTCAACAAATTGATATTGAAATTTCAGAATATAGTGAAAAATACACTAAAAATCCTGATTATCCAGCAATAGATTATGCCAATGGGCAATTCCGCATCACAGATGCACAAATGACTTCAGAGTTGGAAAGTGTTCGTCTACGTCTTGAGTTAGAAGCAGAAACGCTAATCGAAGAGAGCTTAAATGCTTTACGTAGCAAACTGCAAACTGCGGCAAAAGAAGAGATTGAATATATTTTGGCAAATTCGAATTTCTCGGCAGACAAAAAATAATAAAGTTTATTTATTTTAATCGGATATCCAAGTTTACTTGTCACGAAAATGCAATATTAATGTCACATGATAGTCATCTCGGATGGCTTTAATGCTTATGTGTACAGGTTAAAAATATTTTAAGTGATCAATTCAGTGAATTTTTATTTTCAAGATAAAAATTTCCAATCACTTGAATCAGGATGAATAAAATGGATCTGCTTAACCATATTTCGAACCAAATTGCGCGACTACATTCAGGTGAAAAATGGACTGTTTCTATACAAGACTTACTGATTAGCCGTGTAGATTTTCAATCACTTTCAGTATTTCTTTCTCGGGAGTCTGAAAAAGGGATGTTCTCACTGACAGATACACACAAACTAAAATCACGCTTTGAACATACCTCTTTGACCATTATCAAAAACTAATTAAGCCTGATACTTTGTCTCTTTCTCAAAGCAAATTCTAAGATAAACCAAAGTCTCATTTCGGCTTTGATTTATCTAAATGTAGTGTGGAAAAACAAGACCTCAACAGATAATTTTTGAAATTAGCTTTGCTTCAACCCTCAAGGTCTCATTGTTGTTTTGATCAATTTCAACCAAATATTTTCCATTGGAATAAAAAATAGAATTGTCTTTTAAAGCAAAACTCATCACACCTTTTTTTAATACAATCATTTCACCAGAAGCTGTCATTTTGATCAACTCCCACGAATTTGGAATCATCCCAGGATATTTTTCGCCCGCCTTCTGATTACGTTCTAAATTTTGCTGAGCCTTAATCAAATTACCTTCAACAAATAGTTCTTCTTCTGACTTTTGCTGCGATTTGGCTGGATTATTTCCAGACGTTGTTTTTAATGATTCACCTGTATAGCGTTGAGTAAAGAAATCTAACCACCCTACAATCGCACGAATAATTTTAAAAGGAGCAACAATAATATCTTTAAATGTCGTTAAGGGAGATTGAGGAGAACCATCACGGGAATAGGGGCGTTTAATAAAATACAAATTACCCAGCCCATCCATTTTTGGTTTAAAGAAATCAAACTTTGGATCTGAAGCGATTGTTTGCAACGCGCCTGTTGCCATATCCAAATGAAAAATTTCTTTGGGACTATAGGCAATACGGTATTCACCATAGGCTAAACCACACGAATCATAATATAACTGCATGGTATCTCGTGGATCAAAACATGGATTTGAATCCTGACAATCTCCTTCGGTCAAATACTGTGTTCGATTGGCGTCTAAAGGTAGAATACAAATATGTCGTTCATAGCCCTGTGTGTTAACAGATAGTGCTAAACGCTTTTTGGACTCATCATAAGCCATGTCCTGCACCACAAAATCATTCTTTCTTAACACTAAGCCTTCGGTTTCTTGTAAATCTGTCAATGATTTGATGTTGATCGAAGTGCCTTCTTGCAAACAAGCAGTATAAATCATTTTATGATCAGCGGTCAGAGCTACATCTGTTGGGAAAATATGGGTTAAATCCACCTCATCATCTTGTGAAGATGTTCGCATGAACTGTGCACCCGTACCTTTGGTTTTCCAATCTTTACGTTGTTGAATCTCAACTAAATTCTTTTTATATAAGTCAATGGATTGGCATTGAACCGTAATACTTTTATTTCCATCCAATAAATACAAATTTTGATTCGATAAATAAAGCAATGCTGCCATGTATATTCCTTAATTTTACCTGCACCTGCAATGACGTGTTTCTCAATATTCCAGTTACAGTGTTTCTTGTAATTTGATTAATTTTCAATATAGCACAAGGTGATGTTTAGCGATTTGTATTGGTTTTCATCAATCTTTCTATTGTACTAACTTTCAAGCGCAAAAAAAGCCTTTCACGAGAGAAAGGCTTTGATCTATATACTGCATTATATTGCGCAGATTAAGGCTGTTTTAAATATGGCCACGCTGCTTTTAAATAAATAAACATCGACCAGAGTGTCAAAATGACAGCGGTATATAACAAAGCATAAGCCAATATTTCAAGCGGTTGCCAATTTAATAAAAACACCGTGATCGCAATCATCTGAAAGGCTGTTTTATATTTACCTACCGTGGAGACTGCTACATTGGTACGCGCACCTAATTCAGCCATCCATTCACGTAGTGCTGAAACTGTAATTTCACGTGAAATAATCACAATTGCAGCAAATGCCATAGTGATTGATGGTTGCCACTGCACTAACACAATCAGTGCTGCTGCCACCATTAATTTATCTGCAACTGGATCTAAAAACCGCCCAAAAGCTGAGGTCTGATTTAAAGTTCTTGCTAGATAACCATCAAACCAATCTGTGACTGCAGCAACAACAAAAATTGCAGTCAAGATAATATGACGCGTCATACCACCTGTATGTCCAGCCACTCCAATTGCAGGTGGCCAATAGGCAATAATTAAAAAAACAGGAATTAACGCGATTCGAGCAAGCGTCAAGATATTTGGAATATTCAGGATACGACCTGTAGTCATAGACACCGCCAGTGAGTCCCCTACTTACCCGAATGAAGGTAAATAATAATTTAGAGTAAAGCTCTATTTCCTTAGTACTTTAAACGATTCACATTAAACTGTCGACTAGGTAAATACCGTAACCGTCTGTCTTGCAATCGCAATGAGTCGATTTTGTTCATCCCAAAGATAGGCATGTTCAGTTGCATATCCATGCTCAGCAAAGTCTGTAAACACTTTATACTTAAACCAATCATTCAACTGATTTTGTAAAGGATGGATAAACGTCACATGCCAAGTTAGTGTACTTGCAGGTGCTGGCAATTTAAACATCGGCAATACACCAGGTGGCCAAACATCCATTAAGGTCATGATATCTGAAACATTCATTGCTCGATTGGCATGTAGCTCAGGGTCAAAACGACACCAACCTGAAAAATCAGGCTGCTTACTGCCTGACATTGGATAATTCCCTTCAGTCCATGCCAGCTGGAAGTTCTTTACACACTCAGGAAAGGGTAAATATTTAGGGACAATATTAATCTGGTCAAGTGGCGGAAAATCAGGGGCTTGAGGCTCTAAAGATACTTGAATTTTAGAATCGCGTTGGCTACCAAAACTTGCAATTAAAATACTTTGCACAGCCTCATTCTGCCACAGTCTGACTTCAATTGTAGTGACTGATTTACCCTGTCTCAAGATTTCAGCAGTTAATTTCACTGGTGTTTCTTCAACAGGCCCAGCAAAAGTGACACTACAACTCAACAACTTTTTAACTGGATCGTGAATGGTTGCAATTGCTTTATAAACCAACATACCCGCTACAAGACCGCCAAAGATCGTGCGCCCCTGCAACCACCCTTGAGGAATATCAATCCACTCTTCTTGTTCAATCTGCTGAAATAGTGATTCTAATGACATGATCCGTCCAATTTTTCGATCTTTGCTGTACTGTTTCATATTTGACGCGAGATGAAAATGATCAGTGACTCATGCGTCAATGGTTGTTTTGGCAAATGCTACTCATCATCGAGAACAATAACGACGTTATTCATGCAACACTTTATAAATCATTCGTGCCATAACATCACCCAAACCTGGAACATTTTTTAAATCATGTTCAGAAGCTTTAAGTACCCCCTGAATCCCACCAAAATGAGTCAGTAAATCACGACGACGTTTTGGACCTAAGCCCGGAATAGCCTCAAGTACCGATCCTCCACGACGTTTATCTCGCTTAGCACGATGCTTGGTGATTGCAAAACGATGCGCTTCATCACGGACTTGCTGAATCAAATGCAGTGCTTTATGGTCTTCGGGAAGCTGAATCTTAGTGCCGTCGGTAAAATGTAGTGTTTCTAAACCGGGTTTACGTCCTTCACCTTTGGATACACCCACCATAAATGCATCTAAGCCAAGCTCTTGCATAACATCCATCGCCATATGAAGTTGCCCTTTGCCCCCGTCAATCAGTAACAAATCGGGTAACATGGCTTTTTTATAACGGCGTGTTAACGCTTGCCGCATCGCGGCATAATCATCACCACCTGTAATATCTTCAATTGCAAATTGACGATAATCTCGCTTACGTGCTCCGCCTGCATCAAAAACTACACATGATGCAATGGTCGCTTCGCCCATCGTATGAGAAATATCAAAGCATTCAATACGATCTATAGGACGACCACAGACTTGTTCTAGTTGATGAAAGCGTTCATTTAATTCTAAATGATTGGCTAGTTTTCCTTTAATCGCATGCTGAACATTCATCTCAGCCAATTCCAGCCATTCAGCACGAGTTTCTCGAACATTATGTTTAATCTGAATTTTCTTTTCAAATTGCTGATGTAAAGCTTCTTCCAATTCTTTTCGATCTGTAACATTTACATTAACAATGAGTTCGGCTGGAACCTCGTCTGCAACTTGGAAATAGAAATTGGCGATAAAATCAGACAGCATTTGACTCAAATCATCATCCAACATATCTGGAAAATAACTTTTCCCGCCCAGCATTTTCCCATTACGTACATGCATAATCTGTACACATGTCACACCCGCTTGATAGGCAATCGCAAGAATATCAGCTTCACCTTTGACTTTATAAATGGCTTGTTGTGCTTGTACATCACGGAGTAAGGCCATACGATCCCGAAAAAAAACTGCTTTTTCAAATTCTAGATTTTCTGCTGCCTGTTCCATTTTTTGGATCAATTCTTGGTTCAGCTCTTTGGTATCACCATTTAAAAAACGAATCGAATTTTGTACATCTTCATTATAGGCTTCAGGTGAAATCAAACCCACACAAGGCGCAGTACAACGTTTAATCTGATATTGTAAACATGGACGTTTGCGTTGTGAAAAATAGCTATTTTCACATTGCCGGACATTAAATAGTTTTTGTAGTACTAAAAGTGTGTCTCTTGCATTATAAGCACTTGGATAGGGTCCAAAAAACTTACCTACTTGATGTTTGCCTTTGCCTCGTCCTGAAGCAATCCGTGGATAAGGTTTATCTGCGGAGACAAAAATATAGACATAAGATTTATCATCGCGCAACATAATGTTATACGGTGGGCGATGCAGTTTTATCAGATTCTGTTCGAGTAATAAGGCTTCAGTTTCAGAACGGACTACGAGAGTTTCAATATTATAAATACGTGCAACCAAAGCCTGTGTTTTCGGGTGTTCAATGGTTTTTACAAAATAACTCAGTACGCGATTTTTTAGATTTTTGGCTTTTCCGACATATAATAATTCACCATCTTTTCCCAGCATTTTATACACACCAGGTAGCGTCGTCATATTGGCTAGAATCTTTTCGATATTTTCACGTGCGTTTTCGTTCACAGTAGGCTTTTAAATTTGGACTATAAATGGATGATGTAGTTAGATCATGCATTTTTCAAGTCTACTTGAGTGAATTACTTTTTCTTTCTATTGAATAAGATCTTGATTTTTATTTTTCAAATGACTGATAGATAAGCAACTTATCCTTAATATTGCAACTAAAATCTAAACAATCGTATTACTGTTGATCTGACAGATTAGATTATGAATATCTTTTGTGATCGATTCACATAAAACATCAACTTTCTTATAGAAATGAAATAAAACCAAAATTTCGAGAAATATAACCACTCTATAAATATTTGAGTTCTTCAGTATCAAATGTTACTCATCCACTAAAAAATATTTCATCCAATGACCAAGGAGCATAAATATAAGAACTCCCTCTCTAGTCAGATAATATTATGCAGCTCCTTCTGTAGAAGTACTATTAACCAAAAGCTTTCTGCCATTCATATTGTATTTTTCCGCTATTAAACCTTCATATCGGAAATGTTTTGTTTGGTATATTTATGTGCAAGATTCAAAAAAAGGATTATTTACAACCTTACTGAAAGCCTGCTGATCTCTTGGAGAAACAAGGACCTGTTTAATTTTCCCATCCTTGATATATTCAATTTTCAAACGATCTAAAGATAATGCAGGTGATGAAATCGAATTATTAGTTTTACTTATTTTCTGAATATTTGCCAATGGAATACGCCATTTTAAGAATAGACTATGAATCGTCAGTATTTCATCTTGAATGATATAACGTGTATTTAAAACTGGCCACCAAATCACCGCAATGGTTAAAATATAAACGACCGAATGCTCAGGATATTCAACCATTGTGCCCTTAGCATACATGGTAAAGAGTAACTGAATGAGTAGGCCTGTCATCGCGATTATAAAGCCTAAAATCCACCAATCAATTTTAGTATGAAATTTTTGCATAATGTGCTTCAAAGTTCCCCCATACAAAATACTATTTTACCTGAATTCTGACTAAAACATGACTATAAAATCATTGATTTACATAATAGAAAACGCCCTTACGAGCGTTTTAATTCTTGACTAAATTTATAAAAAATCAATTTTTCAAATAACGATCAAAAATTTCAGAAAAATCATAATTTTCGATTTGTCGAATACGCTGATTCGCATAGTCTTCAACTTGTTGTGCAGTCTGGTTAATGATTTCAGGTAAATTTAAAATTGCCTGCTCACTGAGCTCTCGCAAGTTAAACATTTTCTGAACATTGTCAGTACTTTGTAATAGTACATTACGTTTACGATTGATTTCTTTGCAGGTCTCACCAATGGTGAATAATGCTTTATATAGATCACGAATTTTCTCTATTTGCTTTTTATCAATATCAATAGAGAAGTGCTGATCACCTAACTGGAACTTAATTTCAGCATCTAAATCCACGGTACCTGCTGTTTCTAAAAGAACATTTTTCACAGGATTATGTTTGTACAAATAGCGGTACAACATGCGCTTTTTACTGATTGCACTTTTACCATCGAGATGCATAAAGGCGACATTAGTAAAGCAATATTCATCTGTTTTACTTTTGATTACAAAGAAAATTTTCTCGTTATCTTCATGAAAAATATAATCATCAATATCTGTTTTATTGAAATCATGCGGTTCAATAATTGTTCCAATATCACTCATACCCATCATTTCTGAGGCTAAATTTTTAAACATTTTGTGTTTTCCAGCACTTTTATAAATTATGAAAGTAAATTAAAAAAATCGAGCGTTAAACTCAAGTCAAAATTTGTTATTAAAAAACGCCCTGACGGGCGCTTCAAATCAAATCATTTTTTCAAAAAATGCAATGATCTGTGACATATATGGTCGAATAAAAATCAGGAAGAAAATCCCTAACATCAAGAACCACTTTAAAAAGTAATACAACTGACGATTGGATTTTTTCAAGGCTTTGGCTTTAATACGAATTTGATACACATAACCAAAAACTTTGTTTAACCCTCCTGTTTGATCCCCTGCTTCATTTGGAGAGCTGGCAGCAGTCATCACTTTTTTACCGAACCAGTGATTAAAGCGCTGCATAAATCTTGTTTTTAATGGGCGCTCTACATCAGCAAAAAAGATAATACGATTTTGGTCTGTAGTATTTTCTGCATAATGAATATAAGTTTCATCAAAAACCACACTTTCACCATCACGCCATGAATAACGCTGACCATCTACATCAATAAAGCAACGATCATCATTTGGCGTAATGAGCCCCAAATGATAACGTAATGAACCGGCATAAGGATCACGATGGCGTACTAATCGACTATCAGGTGCAAGCTCCGTAAACATTGCCGCCTTGATAGTTGGCAAATTTTTCAGCAATTCAGTTGTTTTTGGACAGAGTTCTGTTGCTGATGGATGCGCTGAATCATACCATTTTAGGTAAAAACGCTTCCAACCTGTTTTAAAAAATGAATTAAAGCCTAAATCATCATATGTACTTGAAGCCTTAATTCCACCTTTGGCATATAACGCTTGCGCCTCTTCACGAATCATTTCCCAGTTTTCATCTAACACTTTTAAATCTTTAAAATGTTGCGTGTCGATATACGGTTGATTCGGCACTTTTGAAAACATATACATGAGAAAGTTAATTGGTGCGAGTATCGTTGAATGGTCAAAAAATTGACGATAAAACGAATGTCGCACTTTACCGCGATTTTGGATATACAAAGCAGAAATCACAAAAATCGCCAATATGATCCATTTAATCATACAGCACTCTTATCATTAATCAGGTTAATCAAGCAACATGTGCTGATAGAATTTTAAATCTCAAAAAGGGAGAATGTTTCTACAAATTATAACAAATCTATAAATCAAAAAGCCAATCGCATTAAAGCCTAAACTTTATAAACTACCTTACACAGCTTAAAATTGTTTAATAAAACACTCAATTGACCAAAATGACTAAAAATTCATTGGTAAAACCAGTCTATTACAATGTTCTTTTTCGATATAAAAGTCTTATCTTATGATTAAAAAAATTAATTTAAACATATGCTTCATTACATCATTTGAAATAACTACCTATTCAACACATAAATGGATAAGTTTCTGCAACAAAAAAATTGATGACCCTTGCGTCACGGCTTGATACAACTTGTTAGGTTATTTTTAGATATAGTTATCGTAAGATTAGTGAAGTCGAAATGTGTGCGGGAATTGCATACACACTTCAAAACATCAACTTAAGAAGTCCTCCAAAAAAGGAGATCAGGGCATGATCCACGCTGGCAATGCCATTACCGTCCAATTGCTTTCGGACGGAATTGCAGAATTCCGCTTTGACTTACAAGGTGAGTCGGTTAACAAATTCAACCGTGCAACGATTGAAGACTTTAAAGCTGCTATTGAAGCTGTAAAAAATAACAGTGAAGTGAAAGGTCTAATCGTAACCTCTGGTAAATCAACATTTATCGTTGGTGCAGACATCACTGAGTTTGGTGAAAATTTTAAGCAAGGTGAAAGTGCAATTGTAGAATGGGCAATGCCTGTTCACGAGATTTTTAACGCTTTTGAAGATCTAGAGATTCCTAAAGTTGCTGCGATCAATGGTATTGCATTGGGCGGCGGTTTTGAAATGTGTTTGGTATGTGACTACCGCGTAATGTCAAATGCTGCAACAGTTGGCTTACCAGAAGTTAAACTGGGGATCATTCCTGGTTTCGGTGGTACTGTTCGTCTAAGCCGTTTGATTGGTATTGACAATGCGGTTGAGTGGATCGCGACTTCAGCAAACAAACGTCCAGATGCTGCACTGAAAGACGGTGCTGTAGATGCAGTGGTTGCGGCTGACAAACTCCAAGAAGCTGCGATTGATCTTGTTAAACAAGCAATCTCTGGTCGTTTAGACTGGAAAGCAAAACGTCAAGAAAAATTAGAGCCTGTTAAATTAGACATGCTTGAACAAATGATGGCGTTTAACTCATCTAAAGGTGTAGTCCTTGCGAAAGCAAACCCTGCTCAATACCCAGCACCAAAACTTCTTCTTGATTCACTTCAAGCTGGTGTAAGCCAAAAACGTGATGAAGCGTTAAAAATTGAAGCCGAAGCGTTTGCTAAAGCTGCTATTACCCCACAAGCTGGCGCATTGATCGGTTTATTCATCAATGACCAAGTTGTAAAAAAAGCATCTAAAAAACATGAGAAAGGTGCTCACCCGGTTAACCAAGCAGCTGTTTTAGGCGCGGGTATTATGGGTGGCGGTATTGCTTACCAAGCGGCAAGCAAAGGCACACCAATCATCATGAAAGACATCGGTAACCCACAGCTTGCTTTAGGTATGTCTGAAGCAAATGGCTTATTGACTAAACAAGTTGAACGTAAAAAGATGACACCTGCAAAAATGGGTGAAACACTTGCACGTATCCGTCCTACTTTAAGCTATGACGAGTTTAAAGAAGTCGACATCGTGATTGAAGCAGTCACAGAGAATCCTAAAATCAAGGAAGCTGTGTTACGTGATACAGAAGCAAAAGTTCGTGAAAATACGATCATTGCTTCAAATACTTCTACGATTTCAATCACGCGTCTTGCAAATGCATTGACTCGTCCTGAAAACTTCGTAGGCATGCACTTCTTTAACCCAGTTCACATGATGCCTTTGGTTGAAGTGATCCGTGGTGAGAAAACATCTGAAGAAGCAATTGCGACAACTGTTGTTCTTGCTCAAAAAATGGGTAAAACACCAATCGTTGTAAACGATTGTCCTGGCTTCCTTGTAAACCGTGTATTGTTCCCTTACTTTGGTGCGTTTGACCTTCTGCTTAAAGATGGCGCAGACTTCCAACAAGTTGACAAAGTCATGGAAAAATTCGGCTGGCCTATGGGACCTGCTTATTTGATCGACGTTGTGGGTATCGACACTGGTGTGCATGGTGCTGAAGTTATGGCTGAAGGTTTCCCAGACCGCATGAAGCCTGACTACAAAGGCGCGATCGAAATCATGTACGAAAACAAACGTCTTGGTCAAAAAAATGACATCGGTTTCTACAAATACGAGCTTGATCGTAAAGGTAAGAAAGCGAAATCTATTGATCCAACTGCGTATGAGCTTGTTGCAACGATGGCAACAACTGAAAAGCACGAGTTTGATGCTCAAGAAATTATTGACCGTATGATGCTCGCGTTCTGTAACGAGACTGTTCGTTGCTTAGAGGACAACATTGTTTCTACTGCTTCTGAAGCAGATATGGCAATGATCATGGGTGTAGGTTTCCCTCCATTCCGTGGTGGTCCAGCGCGTTACATCGACCAAACAGGTGTTGCTGAATATGTTGCGCTTTGCGACAAATATGCGCACTTAGGTAAGGCTTATGAAGCGCCACAAATGTTGCGTGACATGGCTGCAAACAACAAAAAATTCTACGGTTAAGGAGCAACGTGAATGGCTACTTTAAATCCACGTGACGTTGTCATCGTTGATGGCGTACGTTCTGCAATGGGTAAAACCAAAAACGGTATGTTCCGCAATGTACGTGCTGACAGCTTATCTGCTGAATTGGTTCGTGCTTTAGTTGCTCGTAACCAGTTTGATGTCAACGAAGTTGAAGATTTGATCTGGGGTTGTGTGAACCAAACCCTAGAACAAGGTATGAACATTGGCCGTAACATCGTGTTATTGGCTGACTTGCCGAAGACTGTTGGTGGTCAAACTGTAAACCGCCTCTGTGGTTCTTCTATGCAGTCAATCCATACTGCTGCGGCGCAAATTGCAACCAACCAAGGTGATGTATTCATCATCGGTGGTGTAGAGCACATGGGTCACGTTGGTATGATGCATGGCATCGATCTTAACCCAGAAGCATCTAAGCATTATGCGAAAGCATCTAACATGATGGGCTTAACTGCTGAAATGTTAGGTCGTATGAACGGCATTAGCCGTGACGAACAAGATGCGTTTGGTGTTGAATCTCATCGTCGCGCTTGGGCTGCAACTCAGGAAGGCCGTTTCAAAAACGAAATCGTGGGTGTTGAAGGTCATGATGCCAATGGCTTCAAAATCCTTTGCGACATCGACGAAGTAATTCGTCCAGATGCAAACCTTGAAGCATTCAAAGCGTTACGTCCAGTATTTGACCCTAAAGGTGGTACTGTGACTGCTGCGACTTCTTCTGCATTGTCTGATGGTGCATCAGCAATGTTGTTGATGTCGGCTGAACGTGCTCAAGCTTTAGGTCTTAAGCCACGTGCTGTGATTCGCTCTATGGCGATTGCAGGCTGTGATGCTGCGATCATGGGTTATGGTCCTGTTCCTGCAACACAGAAAGCGCTTAAACGTGCTGGCTTAACGATGGAAGACATCCAAACCATCGAGTTAAACGAAGCATTTGCTGCTCAAGGTCTTTCTGTAATGAAAGGCTTGAACATCTATGACAAGCAAGACAAGATCAACTTAAACGGCGGTGCGATTGCATTGGGTCACCCATTGGGTTGTTCTGGCGCACGTATCACCACTACATTGTTGAACGTGATGGAACAACAAGATACGCAAATCGGTCTTGCAACCATGTGTATCGGTCTTGGTCAAGGTATCGCGACAATTATCGAACGTGTTTAATTCTTAATTAAATACCAAGATATAAAATCCCCGCTTAATGCGGGGATTTTTTTATTCATAAAATTATTCCCAAATTGGGAATTTTGTTTTACTATATTCCCAAATTGGGAACTTATCTTTAAGGGTTGTATGAGATTACTGGGGAGAATCAATAGAAACCATTTATCTGAAATAGCACTTAAGTGGATTTCTATTTTTGAAAATGAAGTCTCACAAACTTCATGGCGCCAACCCGATGACATTTTTAGAATGTACCCTCGCATGGAGCACCTCCAAAATAATCTTTATAAAATTTCCATTTTGGATACCAATTTATATGTGATTCTTAAAATATGTCTCACTAATGAAATCGTTATTATTAAAGAAGTTAAGAGTTCTGATTAATGTCTATAGAGATTAAAGTCATCCGGACAATCGAGCAATACAAGGCTTACTTAGAACAAGTTGAAGCTTTAATAGATGTCGATACATCTAAAGATCAAACTGCCAAAGATCATTTAGACCTATTATGTTTATTAATTCAAGATTATGAAACAAAACACTTTCAGCTAGATATTCCTGATCCAATCAATGCAATTACTTTCCGTATGAAGGAATTAAATCTTAAACAAGCTGATCTAGCTCCTTATTTTGGGACAACAAGTCGTGTTTCAGAAGTGTTAAATGGAAAACGAAAATTAACTGTTGAAATGATTAGAGCTATCTCTATAGGTTTAAATATACCTGTTGAAACTTTAATTTCACCAACACATGCAAGATCTTCTTCTAATTCAGAAATTGATTGGAAAAAATTTCCAATCAAAGAAATGGAAAGTAGAGGATGGATTAAAATTCCAAACAAAGAAAAAATCGCAGAAATAGTTGGCGAATATTTAAACAAAAGTGGTTTAAATTTTTCATCTACTTCATATAAGAGAAACTTAAATGGTGAAGCATATTCCCCAAATACAAAATTTGCTTTACATGCCTGGTTATCTGGAGTGGTTCAAAAAAGTAGATCACATAAATATTCTACTAAAGTTTTTAAAAAAGAGTTAGTCACTAGAGATTTTTTAAGAGAAATAGCCCAACTAAGCTGGTTGGAAAATGGACCCGTATTAGCTGTTCAACATATCGAAGATATTGGAATCTCTGTTGTTATAGAACCCCATTTAAAAGGTACTCGTGTGGATGGGGCTTGTTTGAAAGATTCTGATGGAAAACCAATTATTGCGCTATCTCTACGTTACGACAGACTCGATAATTTTTGGTTTACCTTACTACATGAATTAGCTCATGTAATGAAACATTTAGATGATAATGACACATTCATTGATGATCTCGAATATAACTCTGTAGATAAAAAAGAAGCGGAAGCTAATAGATTAGCTAGAGAAGCTTTCATACCAAGGGGCATTTGGAAAACAAGTGATGCTTTCTTAACCCCAACTAGAGACAATATATATTCTTTAGCAAAAGAGCTAAGAATCCATCCTGCAATTATCGCAGGTCGTCTAAGAAGTGAACTAAATGATTACACTATCTTTAATGATCTTTTAGGACAAAATGAAGTGAAAAAATTTTTTAATGCGGAATTAACCCATATGGAGTGATTACATGAATCCCCTACATACTTATTTTCCTATTTTCCCCGCAAAACGCGGTGAATTTACTGCTTTAAAACATCTCAACGATAGTGTTAAAAAGCATATTATGCCAATTTTTGAAATTCCTGTAGGGGATTGGAAAAAAACATCTAAAGAAATTTTTATTAATAAAAAAATTAAATCTTTAGAAAATTTAATCAGGACTACCAATATTTCTTTGATAGCTATTGATACTTATTACTACAGTACAAATGACCAGACTTTAGAAAATGGTCGACATGTATTTGAATATAGTTATAACTCTTTAATCCAGCTAAGTATTAATGTCGTACCTATTATTGGATACGATAGATGGTTCAATAGCCTAGACTCCACTTATCGAACAACTTTATCAAAAATTGAGTTTAAAAATGCCCCATATTTTATTATCCGTTTGGATGGTGAAGCATTAGATGATAGTGATGACCCAGATTATTTTTTAGAGCAAATAGAAGATATTCTGTCTGGTATTAAAGCGATACCACAAAAATGTTTACTTTTAGTAGATTTAAAAAGTATTGTTAAAAAATCACTTCCGGAATTATTTGATAAAACACAGAGAATTGCTGAAACTCTTTGTAAATTAAGTCCTTTATCTATCGTCATAAGCGGTTCAAGCATCCCCGAAACTATTGATAAGGCGGTAGAAGAACCTGACAGTTGTGGTCTATTATTGAGGAAAGAGTCTTTAATTTGGCAAAATTTAATAAAAATCTTTCCAAATTATTCATTCAAATATAGTGATTATGGTGTTAAAGCGCCAAGCGGTAAAGAAAATATTCCAGCTGGCGATAATGCAAATGGAAAGATTCGTTATACCACAGATAATCATTATTATATCGCACGTGGGCATATGATTAAAATTGATCACAACTTTTCTCAAATGCATACATTAGCGACTAAAATAGTTAATTCAACATATTTTGAGGATGACCCCTCTAGTTGGGCAGATTCTGAAATTAAAAAAGTAAGTAACCGAGAAAGAACCTCAGGAGGTCATGAAACGTGGATAACCATCGATACAAATCGACATATCCAGCATATTCTTGAAGAAATTAATCATAAAATACTCGTATAAATGCAATTTTGTTATTTATTGGGCACTATAATAGGTGCCCAACTATTAATATCTCAAATTTTGTGATTCTTCTTTAATATTAGTACACTATCTAGACAATAAATATATATTCACCTGCTAACAAGTATTAAAAAGCATATCCCCAAATTATATAATTTTTCTTATCTTTAACTTTATTCACCTATGTGCTTTATCTCTCTTAAGAAGAGTAAAGAAAGTAATAAATTACCTATAAAAAACTCATGTTATATTTATCTATTTCTTCCATTTATCCCCAAACATTAGCTGTAAACGGTCAGCATCGATATTCAACTTAAAAGTTCCATTACGAACTGCTTCTAAAGCTTTCTCGCGATTCATACCCATCGAAAGTGGTTCCATCATGGTAAACAAACCTGATGTCGGGTCAGAAGACTGCAAACCAGCAGCCACAGCTAAAACATACTCTCTAAGTAATGGTGAAGAAATTTGATTTATATTCGGTTCAGAGGCTTTGGGCTGTATATCAAGCGTAGTAAAATTATCGCCAATCACATAATTTTGGATCTCATTATCTTTTTTAATGATCTGATGCTGTAACGCCTTACGTACATCTTTATCTTCTTGATAAGGAACAACACCTACAGCTTCTTGACGCAGTTCAGAATCCGCCATCACTTTAATCGTAGGCAATGAGGCAACTTCTTCTGCCTGTACAGTGGGTAACCAAACAGAAAGAGCAGTTACAAGTATCGAAACTTTGATAAAGTTCATACATTTCACCTAAAAAATAAATCATCGTATATATTCAATAAAATGATTCAATACATTTAATATTGTCTATTAAACAGGCTATAACAAATTATAGCGAGATTCACTAAAGCTCAGATAAACGGTAAATACTGTTAAAATTCTGAAATAAAGATTAAATAGGTTTTGCTCATTCAACAACTTAAATAGAGCCACCAATAATTTTTTTTCCAACTGGTCCGTTTTAGTTTATAAGAGGTCTATTATGAATCTTGCTAAAGTTGCTGAGATAACTCAAGTAAGCCCGCGTATGTTACGTTATTACGAAGAGCTAGGATTAATTCGCCCGCAACGAACAGCGAATCACTATCGAGCTTATAATCAAGCAAACATCGAGGATATTCAAAAAATTAAAGTTCTCAATGATGCCGGCATGCATTTAAAAGACATTAAATTATTATTGCCATGTTTCGATTTGGGTGAGGAAAAATTTACCTTATGCCCTGTTGCCAAAGAAACATTAAAAATAGAGTTAGAACATATTTCAGAAAAATTAGTCAAACTCAAAAAATCTCAAAGCCTATTAACATCTTTTTTAATGCAAGGAAAAGTTGAAGAAACCAAGCGTTAATCGAGATCAATCTTATTGAAGCGCCTGGACCCGCTCTTTTTCTTCACTATTCATATCTTTCCAAGCTTTTCGATTATTCCAAAACCAATAGCCATTTTTATCCTGTGCAACGCATCCCATATCAGATTTGGTTTTAAAACTTGCATAATCTGCACCCTCAAGTTCGCCAAAACGTTCTTCATAAATATGCTGCTTGTCTTTTGCGTAGCAATCTCCGAGTAGTTCAAAACTACTGGCATCTGCACCCTCTAAAATCGAAAACATGCCCCCATCCAGCATGCTAAAGTAGTGATAAACATGCCGTTTATCTTTATACAAATTAGAAGGGTTTAACTGCTTAAAGCTCGCTAAATCTATAGTGTCATTCAATGAAGGCCCATCTTCACCACCAAAACCCAAATGTCGATAAAAACGCTCACCCATGATCGACAGGCTTTTGCTGGGCAGAACATGTTCAGATAGAAACACGCTACAACGATTTGCATAAGGAAACTTTAACGCCAATTCTCGTTGAGGATTGATATATAAATTGTCCCGCACAAGGCTCCATTGCTGTTTTTCCTGCTCAGCATTTAACCCCGCTTGCTTTTCCTCCACGACACATTGGTCATACTCAATTTGTTCAGCACATAAAATAGGGGATAAGCCTAAAAAATGCTTCCATCCATAAACCTTTTTATAAGTATCGGCATCCAGCATTGTGTCTTGATCAATTTGATAAACACCAAAATGATAGCGATATAAAGCAACGCTTTTACAATCTTGCTGAACGAGAAATGGCGTCTGGTAGACATAGCCAATCCCACCCAGCAATAGCAGTATAAACATTGTAAAAAGCAAACATATTTTTATATTTTTCATTCATCTACTTCTAAAATTTACAAGGCTTCTTCTAATACTTCCGCATTTTGCTCTTTTTTCTGATTGATTTGGCTATTCAATTTCAGCACATCCTGAAACAACTGGTTAAACTGTTTCACTTGAGCATCGTCTTTAAACAAAATTTGATTACCCTGCTTCTGCCACTCATATTTTTTTAACAAATCAAACATGGTTTCAGCTTTACCTAAAATTTGTAGCTCATTTAGGATTAGGGTATTTTCAGGGTCAAGTTCAACATTCTGTTCGAGCTTATCCTGTAAGGGTTTCTTGAGGTCCTTGCGCAAATCTATTTTTTTTAATTCGTTTAAAGCCTCGGTTTTATTTTGTCTATTTTTTTGCTGATATTGCTGCATTGCTTGTCGTACAGTCACCAGCATCTGTGTTGTTTCTACATAGTTCTGTTTACGGTCTGCATCCAAACGATTTACATCTAAAAAATGATCCCATTTGGCCGCTGCGAGCTGATTTAAATAAGTGTTCCGTGTATCAACATTCTTGGCCCAATATTTCAATAAAAACTCAGACAAGGTTTTGTAATCACCTTTGAGCCGATTATCATGAATATCAATATTTACGGGTTTAGAACGGTCTTGGGCTTGTTCAGAAAGTTGCCGCATTTTTTCAGTCATCACCAAATCAAATGCTTGGCGATTGGCGTCTTCATTCTTTATTGAAGTATGGTCATAGTAGAAAAATCCAATAACAGCCAGAAAGATGATACCGAAAACAATCAAAAGTCGACGCATACCAAACTCCGAACATCCTTATAGATTACTTAGAATATCCTAAGCGACTCTTTTTTGTATATTAATTATGCAAAATAACAATAAATAACCTTTGTTGAATCACCTTAAAATAAGACTGCTTAAAAGTTTCACTTTAAATTTATGCAAACAAACCCCATCATAATCCAAAATTAGATTGTAGAGATTTCCCATGCGCGTAGATATTTGGTCAGATGTGGTTTGCCCTTTTTGCTATATCGGTAAAAAACGTTTAGAAGCTGCTGCTGAACAAGCAGGTATTGAGCTTGAAGTCCATTGGCACAGTTTTGAACTTGATCCTGAAGCACCTACGCGCCAAGAAGTTTCAAACTCTGAACGTCTTGCGCAAAAATATGGGCGTAGTATCCCTGAAGTCGAAGATATGCAACGCAATATTGCAGCAATGGCAAAAGAAGAAGGCATCCAATTTAACTGGGAAAATGCCAACTCAGGAAATACCTTTAACGCCCATCGGATCATTCACCTTGCACAAAGTAAGGGTTTAGGTTCAGAAGCAGAAGAAGCTTTTTTCTATAGCTATATGACTCAAGGTTTACCGATTGGTGAACGGGAAACAATTGAAGATGTCGCATCTCGTATTGGCTTAAATCCAATAGAAGTTGATGATGTTCTAGACTCTGAAGAATATGCTGACTTTGTAAAATTCGATGAACAAGTTGCTCATGAACAATTAAAAGTAACAGGCGTACCATTCTTTGTCTTTGATCAACGTGTGGCTTTAGCGGGTGCTCAACCACGAGAAGTCTTTGTACAAGTGTTAGAAAAAGCCCTTGAAACTGCGAATGATGCTGAAATCGAGCAACAGGATGGCCCTGTTTGTGCTGATGAGTCTTGTGAAGTTCCCAACAAATAAAATCAGCTACTGGAGAAATTCCTTGAAGGAGTTTCTTCAGTATTCAATAAGCATAATAATATTTAAGAAAATGATTAAAAAACCAACCGAAACAGATCATAAAAAATATACTGAATGATTTCTATGTCTTATTTTTAATGAGTCATTTTTTAAATTTTACGTGCCATTTTTGCAATACAGCGTTGCAGAAAAGCAACTATTCATCACCTTTTTCTTAGACTAAGATCAATAAATATTTTTCGTTCCCACGAAATTCATGCGCTGTAGTTTCTTTTTTAATTTTCTTATTTTTTAAGACACAACACCTCCTCTTTTGGAGGTGTTTTTGTTTATGCCGCAATAAAATAGGCTTTGAGGATAAAATTAAAGTTATCCACAACAGCGTATAATTTTTCTTCATTCTCGCTTTTCAAAAGTGCATTGCTACTATAGTCAACCTGTCAAAAACTCATACACAAGAATATAATTTCTCTTGATTAATATTTTCAACTAAATCAATTGCCTTAGGAAATAATTTGTTTGATTATAAAAAGCTTGCAATGCCGTACCATACATTCAAAGCTTAAATACCTTTGCGTAGGCGATGCCTCACTTTTCAGAGATGAAAAGATGACAAAAATCTTTCGTTTAACAGGGCTCTTGCGCTGCAAACAAAGCAGTGCTTTATTTTTGCTCATATACCCCCGCCCAACGGCGACATCCATGTCGCCACACTGTAGGGCAACTATTTATGATTCAAAAGCACAAAAAATGAATTGATAACCCATAGTTTTTAAAAAGTTCATAAAAGATACATGCTTCATGTCTAATCAATGACTTGAAGCAAATCACTTGCATGAATAATTATGCAGTTTGACTATATTTAAAATCGCTTATCTATTCTTGGATAAGTGTAGATTTTGTCTCCAAAGAATTTTTAGCGTAAAAGCTTTACCATAATTGAGCTTTGGATAAAAAAGCGCTTATTTATTAAAAAATAGCTTAAGTCACGCTTTGATTCGCGATAATGTGGATAGAATACGCTTCATTTTAAATAAATTTATGTTTTTTGTACTTAAAATAGCGATTCCATTGAAATTTAGTGTTTTTTTAAGGCATAGTTATATCGAAAATGAAGTACTGAATGACTCAAAGTTTAAGAAGTGGGCATATGAATAAAATATCAATCTTCTCAAAACTACCTTATGTCTTAATATTAGGCGGTTTTTTTGGGAACACTGCGTTTGCAGAAGTAAATAGCAGTCTTGAAGCGAATGCTAAAACGGGGAAAGTCGATCAGCAACCTTCTTTAGCCAGCGCCAAAGAAAATGAGATGGGCTTGCTCAACTATATTCCAAAAATTGTTGACTCAACACCGACCATTTTCCCAGAACAATCTAATCAAGTTATTGTTCCCCCAACGGATGCAACAGAAGATCAAACTTGGGCCGACAAAAAGCAGAAAAAGATTAGCAATTGGGCAGACCGTACAGCCAATAAAATGGACAACTGGTTTGGAAAAACTGATCCTGCACATCCAGCGTCAGCAACGTTGCGGATCATTGTTGATAATCAATGGAATAAGCATGATGGTTATGATGTCAATCCTCGGATACGAGGAAAAGTTAAATTACCCACACTTGAAAACCGTTTAAGTGTGGTCTTTGGTGATGATTCATTAGATGATGAAATTACAAATAATATAGCGATCAACAATAATCATGCTGATGGCGATCCAGATAAACGAGTGGATGGTAAACAAATTCGTGATGATAACAGCTCGATTGCTTTACGTTGGTCACAGCTTTCTAAACGCTTACCTTTTGACTTAGATGCAGACCTTGGTATTCGTTCAGGTGATGATATCTATGCACGTTTAAAGGCTCAAAAGGATTGGAAACTGGGGAATGATTTTACTTTTCATGCGGAACAGATTTACCGCTATGGGATCGACAGTGAAAACTATTTGAGAACCAACTTAGAGCTGACCCATGCTCGCCCCAATCAGCCCTTTATTTCCAACCAATTCTATGTGACGTATGCAGATGAACAAGACGATGATTTAACTTGGGATAACCGTACTTATCGACAACATCAGTTCTTTAAAAATAATCGCTTTAACTATGGTATCTATACTGGCGGTTATTATAATAATAATGACCTTAAGCTCAACAGTTGGGGGCCTTTTGTTTCTTGGCGACAACCTGTTTGGCGTGAATGGTTTTACGTACAAGGCGACTTAAATTATTTTAATGATCGTCGTGAAGATCGTAGCCATTTCCCAAGCGCTTTGGTACGTTTAGAAGCGTTATTTTAAGCATAAGCTGAATCTTTAAGCTGAACTGTGGATAAGTTTCGACTTATCCACTGATGTTGGTAAAATGCCTGCCACACCCTTTTAATTCAATGGGGCAATTGAAAACAATTCAAAAGTAAAACTATAAGCGGGACCAAAGTCGCTAGAATTGGGCATATACATTGTTTCATAAGTCATTCGCCCAATCGCCCTAACTTCTTTATCGACTAAAGCATCGTCTATTTTAAGGCTTGGATGTACCGCTATCGGTAACGCCATTCCCCCTTTCCCATCGCTAGCAGCAAGTTCATAGTTCTGGCCATTTTTTTTCAATATACCCATCACAGCAGCCTGTGTATTTTGTCTTAAGAACATGGCGTTATGTACTGAAATATCTGTGGTATTTGCATTACGCTTTTCAACTGGTGGAAGTTCATATGCCATCACAACTGTTGTAGCTAAACTGAGCAATACAAAACAACCTATACATTGAATTCTTTTAAAATTATTCATTGAATGTGTTTATATAAAAAAGCCTATCTTAAAGATAGGCTCTGTTAAAACAAATTACGACTTATTTAAGCAATAAATTGTTAATACGTTTTACATATTCAGCAGGATCATCAGGTAAACCACCCTCAGCAATTACTGCCTGATCAAAGATCACATTGGCTAAATCATCAAACTGGGCTGAACTTTCAAGTTTTTTTACTAAAGGATGTTCAGGGTTAATTTCCAGAATTGGTTTAGATTCAGGTACAGCCTGACCCGCTTGTTTTAACATACGAATTAACTGCGGCGAAAGCTCACCATCGCTGGTCACTAGACATGCTGGTGAGTCCACTAAACGCGTTGTCACACGCACTTCTTTGGTCTTGGCTTTTAATGAATCAGAGAGTTTTTCAACCACAGGTTTAAACTGTTCTGCGGCAGCTTCGAGTGCTTTTTTCTCTTCCGCATCTTGTAAATCACCAAGATCGACTGCACCCTTTGCAACATTTTGCATAGGAGTTCCATCAAAGTCATGCACAAACTCCATCGCCCATTCATCAACACGATCTGCCATAAGCAAAACTTCAATGTCTTTTTTACGGAATAATTCAAGTTGCGGAGAGTTTTTCGCAGCCGCTAAGCTATCGGCAGTCACATAATAGATAGCTTTTTGCCCTTCTTTCATACGTGCTTTATAAGCTTCCAATGATGTTGATACCTCATCATTGCTCGAAGTAGAGAAGCGTAAAAGTTTTAGAATACGTTCACGATTACCAAAGTCTTCACCTAAACCTTCCTTGATCACTGAACCAAATTCAGCATAGAAAGTTTTAAATTTGTCTTGATCAGCTTGATCTTCTGATTTTGCTAAAGCATCCAATGTTGTCAATACACGACGTGCATTACCTTCACGGATGGTTTTCACATCACGGCTTTCTTGTAGAATCTCACGGCTTACATTAAGCGGCAGATCAGCACTATCCACCACACCTTGTACAAAACGTAGATAATTTGGAATCAGATTATCTGCATCATCCATAATAAATACACGTTTTACATAAAGTTTGATGCCTGCTTTAGCTTCACGCGTGAAAATATTACTTGGTGCTTTACTTGGAATATAAAGCAATTGGGTATATTCAGTACTGCCTTCAACTCGGTTATGTGCCCAAGCCAATGGTGCATCAAAGTCATGAGTTAAATTCTTATAGAATTCTACATACTGCTCTTCAGTAATTTCGCCTTTGCTACGTGTCCACAAGGCACTTGCTGAGTTAATCGCTTCCCATTCATCTGTTTTAACATAATGACCTGGTTTTTTCTCTTCACCTTCAGCTGCTTCTTCTTCCTGCCAAACTTCCTTCTGCATTTCGATAGGTAAGCTGATATGGTCTGAGTATTTATTGATAATTTGTTTAACTTTATAAGATTCTAAATAATCCAGTGCGTCATCACGTAAATGTAAAATAATCGACGTTCCACGTGAAGCCTTCTCAATTTGTTCGACTTCAAAGTCACCCGTACCACCACTGATCCAACGTACACCTTCTGATGCATCTAAACCTGCACGGCGAGATTCAACGGTAATTTTATCAGCAACGATAAAACCAGAATAAAAACCTACACCAAACTGGCCAATCAGTTGTGCATCAGCTTTTTGGTCACCAGATAACTTTGACATAAAGTCTTTGGTGCCTGATTTAGCAATCGTTCCTAAGTTATCAATTGCTTCTTGTTGGCTTAAACCAATACCGTTGTCTGAGATGGTGATTGTTTTCGCATCTTTATCTAGGCTTACACGAACATGTAAGTCTGGATCATTCTCATAATATTCAGGATGGTTAATTCCTTCAAAACGTAACTTATCACATGCATCTGAAGCATTTGAAATCAGCTCGCGTAGGAAAATTTCAGGGTTAGAATAAAGTGAATGCGTCACTAAATGTAAAAGCTGAGCCACTTCTGCTTGAAAGCTATGCTTTTTTGAACTGTGTTGTACGTTCTGTTCACTCATAAAATCACTCCGTAAATTCATAACGCTTTTTTATTGAATGCATTAGAAATGGAGTGGTTTAAGCATATTTCAATAGGCAAATTTAATTTTTTTTAAAATGGACCTTGTTGGTAAACTCGATTCATATAAATCTCTAGTTTTTGCTGGCGCATCTGATACGCATCGGTTAAACAACGTAGATTGTCCTGACATTGATTGCGCAGTTGTAACCATTTCACTTGCTGATCCTGTATCACACCCCGTGTTCCCATCGGAACAAGTTTACGGATAATGGTATAGGTGGTCGCCATTTTGACATCTGCATCGTTTAAACTGCGATGCTCACAAATGGCATGTTCGCTTTTGGTCTGAGCATGCTCACAATTAAAACTTGCTGCATTGGCTATTGTGCTGCTACTTAACCCTACCAATATTATAAAAATTAAATTTTTCATATCATGTCAAAGTCTTATTGATGTTCTGATAGATTAAATGGATTTAATCAGCGCTTATATAGCTAAAAATAACTATTTTTTATTGCTTCTTGTTTCAATATATAAGGCTCTGTAAAAATAAAAAAACTCGGTAAATTTACCGAGTTTTTTATGAGTCTAAAGCGAACTTAGAATCTATAGCTATAACCCAAAGTATAGATAACTGGATCAATATCTAAATCAAATTTTGCAGCAGTAGTATTACCCGCTTTAACAGTCACTTCTGGGCTTAATTGAGCATAACGGGCATCAAAGAAAACACCCCAGTTTTTTGCATCAGCAGGTTGGAAGTTAAAACCGATTTGACCAGCAAAACCAAAATCATCTTTAACTTTAACCTTAGTGCCCGCCAATGCCCCAGATGATTCCTCATCCCATGCAAGGAATGCTGTACCACCAACACCAATATATGGTGTAAAACGTGTAGAGTTTTTGAAGTTATATTTAAACGTTACAGTTGGTGGTAAGTGTTTAAGGTTAACTGCTTTTTCACCATCTAATTTCACATCGTGGCTAATTGGTGTAGCTAATAAAACTTCCGCAGAGAAAGGTGTTTCACCAAAGATATATTCTACAGAAGGCGTAAAAGCATATTCATGGTCTGCTTTCACAGTACCAACACCAGCAACTTTGGTGTCTTGTGTTGGTGCAATCACCGAACCACCAACCTTGACTTGCCAATCTGCAAATGAAGCAGAAGAAATTGCCATTAATGCAATAAGAGCAGTTTGCTTTAACATTATAAATACCCCAGCGTTGTTATTAATAAACATTAAACATAGGTATTAATAATATTGCAACATTTATTTAAATTAAGAATTAATATATATTTTCAAGTAACTGTTATACAATAAAATTTATTTTAATCATATCAAAACAGTTGGTTTTAAAACCCAACCAAATTAATCAGGATTATTGAGTGAAATTTAATATAAAATGGATTCTTTATTATAAATTAATAATATCTATAAAATAAATTTAAACCTCATTTTCAGGGCTGTATCTTCAGAGAAAAATCTTGCCTCCATGTCCTAGATGATAGATTCAGCCAATCAGATTGGCATCTCTGAATTTTTTATCGAGAAAGATAAAAGTGTATTGAAAACAGAGAGTTCATCGAAAAATTGGTTTTTTGTTATTTTTATAAATTAGGAAATTAAATCAACCTATACTGTCAATAAAACATCAATATAAAGTTATGTTACATAGTCTAAATCATATTGTTTAAAGATAAACAGTTCATTTTAAGATAAAAGAATTAAAGTATTTTAATCAATAAAAAAATATAGTAATTTATATATACAAACGAATTTCATTATAACCTTTTGGAATCATAGTACCTTGCTTAATATCATTTACTAAATTATTCCATTTATTTTCAACACAGTTCTCCAAAGGTTCTGGATAATTTCCTGTTCGATTAAAATTTTCCCATCCATCTATTGAAACCCCTAAAAACTGTTCAATTGACTGTATCGCTTTATCTAATGATTCATATTTAAGATTAATATCTATCCCTGTATCCTCATCACTTTCATCATAATAAAAGTAGGATATTAATATTTGTTCTTTGTCCAAAAAACCAATTACTCTCATATAATTCCCATACTCTTCTAATAAAACTCTATCTACTACAACAGGTTTGGTCATACCAACTTCAATATAACTCACTAATTCACATATATTCATATTTACTTTTTCCAATAATTACAATGATATCTTATTACCATCAGGTATCTCTATGCAGTGATCCTGAAGTATTTTTATGAATTGAGGCAGTATGATCACAAAGGTTTATAACTCACCTTTATATGTATCTCTTTGATCAGCCAAATCCCCACTCACCTTATTATTTAGGCTTAGATAATTGATAATCTTGATCTGCTGATCTTAATTCAGGCATATTATTTAAGATTTTTCCTGCTGTTTAAATATCAAAAACTAGAATACTCCCATTTTTACAAAGAATATCAACCCATCTATTTAAATGATTTTAGTCGAACAGATATAAAAAAGGCTGTTTAGATCTCATCATAAACAGCCTTAACTAAAAAAATAAACGCTACAGCACCATCGCAGCAATCCAACCAAACACCAATAATGGAATATTAAAATGGATAAATGTTGGAACAACCGTATCCCAAATATGATCATGTTGCCCATCTACGCCCAAACCAGCAGTAGGCCCCAAGGTCGAATCTGAAGCTGGTGAACCCGCATCTCCTAATGCTGCCGCAGTACCAATCAGAGCAACGGTTGCAAGTGGAGAGAAGCCGAATTGTACACATAAAGGAACATAAATGACTGCAAGTACAGGCACACTTGAAAATGATGAACCAATTCCAATCGTTACAAATAAACCAATAAATAACATCAAGAAAGCAGCTAGCGCTTTATTGTCACCAATCAAATGAACAACACCGTTGACCAACTGATTAATATCCCCAGTATGGGTCATCACGGATGCAAACCCCGCAGCAGAGATCATGATAAAACCGACCAATGCCATCATACGCATCCCTTGTACAAAAACATCATCCGCTTCTTGCCATTTAAAAATCCCTGCGGCAGATAAGACAGAAAAGCCCACTAATCCGCCAAGGATCATTGAGCCTGAATACAATTGAGAGATCAGGGTTAAAATGATTGCCAGCAATGCCATAAGAATAGTTTTCTTGGCAATCACAGGGGCTTCTTGCTTGGCTTCTTGCTCTAAGGCTATGCCATCAGCTTTTAATACCTCAACATTTACCGCACGAAGTGGTTTATCTAAATCAATTGTGGTAATTGGTGCAACATTACGATCAACATAAATACGCGGTTTACGATAACTGACAAAAACGGCAAATAAAGTACCAATCACCATACCCAATACAGGAATAGCCATCCCCATAGGCATCATGCTTCTTTCAACATGCAGATGATAAGCAGCGCCAATTTTGTTGATATTCCCCATCAGAATTTGTTCAAGAAAAATTGCACCAAAGCCTACAGGCAAGAAGATATATGTGCCGACTAAACCTAAGGTCAGTACACATGCTGCGGCACGACGGTCGAGTTTCAAGTGATTCATCACTTTTAAGAGCGGTGGAACAAGCACAGGAATAAACGCAATATGCACAGGAATTAAATTTTGTGAACAAATCGCGGCAATCAGTAAAATACCCAATAATAAGAATTTTACTTTGGTTGCTTGTTTCTGCGTGGCTTCCATACCGAGTAAGCCGATCAGTTTATAGGCCAATAAATCAGGCAAGCCTGACTTTGAAAGTGCCAAAGCGAAAGCGCCTAATACCGCATAGGCCAAGGCAACTTCTGCACCATCACCCAAGCCCGCATTAAATGCTGTAACAGTATCTGACAAGCTTAAACCTGCAACCAACCCACCTATAATTGCTGAAATAACCAATGTTAAAACAACAGAAACTCGTGCCAGTGACAAGATAAACATCACGGCAATCGCAATAACGACAGCATTCATGGAGAAATTTACGAAAATTTGAAAGCCGATATTTTATCAGATTCACTTCAATGAAGCTGTAATTTAGTCGAACTGGTCATAAAATGAATAGGCCATGTGAAAACATGGCCTATTTTTATAAGAGCTCACATCACTTTAAGCGAATCAACTCTCACTATTTTTGAGTGCAAATGTTTCAATATATTGTGCAATCTCTTGTGGTTGACTAAGTACTGCCCAATGGTTTGCATCAACTTCTACACGTTCAAAATCTGTTGCCCATTTAGGCACTTCATCAATCAATTCTGGACTTACAAATTTATCTCTTAACAGTACAACCGCCTGTACAGGACATACTGCATAACGCTCACGTGGACGAGTTAAACGTGGAAGAAAGTTAGCACGGTATAGTCCGATACCATGTTCACCATCTTTTGCAATATTTTGGTTTAAGGGTAAGCCTTTCTTTTTCTCAAGTTGCGTTAAAATTGCACCCCAGCGTTGTGGGCTAAAAAAATGCCAAACGGTCGGGGCAAGAAATGGTAACTGGAATGCAACGATATACCAAGATTTAAATAACTGCTTAAAAAATTTAGGCTTTTCATGTAAAAACTGTTCACGCATCCAAAAAGCCGCATGATCTAAACAAGGTCCAGACATAGTGGTATAAGACAAAATACGATTTTTAAATTTAGGTTCAGTCACAGATTCCCACGACTGAATCGAGCCCCAATCATGCGCTGCAAGATGAAAATTACGATTGGGCAGTAGCTCATTTACCACGCACTCTAAATCCAAAGATAAGCGTGCTAAAGCATAATCACGAATTCGTTTTGGTACAGAAGACTGTCCTGCCCCACGTACATCATAAGTAATGATGTAAAATTTTGAGATCAATTGTTCAATAATCGGTTCCCAAACTTCTTGATTATCGGGATAGCCATGCACCAAAACCAACGCAGGGTTTTCAGCATTACCCCATGTTTTTGCATAAAGTTTTTGTTTGTCTTGGGTGGATATCCAATAAGTTTGCACTTGCATTGAGTCACCTTTTATTGTTTTACCATTGGCTGTGATTTCGTTGTAAAGGGCATTTAGATCAATGCCACATTCCATTCTGTTCTTTATTATGGTTTAAAAATCGATAACTAGAATTGACCATGAATGCGCTAATCAAAAAACTACAGACAATCCCATTTGTTTCCAAATTTATGTTGAATCATTTTTCTCCATATAAAGGTGCAGGGATTGAAATCGAAAAAATTGATCTAAAAAACTATCACGTTCGGGTCAAAATGCCACTGACGCATAGCAATCAAAATATTGTTGGCGTGCACTTTGGCGGTAGTTTGTATTCAATGGTTGATCCATTTTATATGCTTCTTTTAATGCATCATTTAGGCCCGAAATATATGGTTTGGGACAAAACCGCAAACATCAATTTCCTTTCCCCTGGTCGCAGTACGGTTTATGCAGATATCCGTTTAGATGCGATTGAAATCGAACATGTGAAGAACTTGGCCGAAAACTATAGTCCAGTCTATCGTAACTATACAGTGAATATTTTTGACGACTCGGGCTTAAGAATTGCTGAAGTACAAAAAACGGTGTATATCCGTCGTAAAAACCCTCACCCATTAAAACGCTGAAGTCTGTTTGAATGAGCCATTTTAAAGCCAAATAGTCAATAAATTGTGTAATAGTGAAGAGATGCTGAACTCTTCTAAAATTAGATATTGATAAAAAAATAAGCGCATGACGTTATAAACGTTGCGCTTATTTTGATTTGGTTTTAACGACTATTTATTTTGCTCAATTGCAGCACCAGCACCACCACCGATCGCACCACCAATGGCAGCACCGGCATCACCGCCGAGTACACCTTTACCAATGACTGAGCCAATACCTGCACCTATACCACTATATGTTGCATTACGGTTTGAACCATTGTTGGCTTTGCTTCCTACAGCAGCACCACCACCTGCACCAACAGCAGCACCCACACCATTACCAGCATGATTACCTATACCACCACCAACAGCACCACCAAGTGCCGCGGAAGTAATACGCTTATCATTTGCTGACATGTTTTCACAACCTGTAAGCATCACAATAGGTAAACTCACACACATCATAGTCATTACTATTTTTTTCATGTTATTCATCCTTTCTATCTGAACTTACAAATGCAATTAATTACAACTGAATTTATGAAAACACTAATTTATGGATTAAATTAAATTTTCATGTTGCTATTTGTAGTCTTTAATTATCAAAGATGCACAGTCGAATTTAAATAACATTCATGTTAATAAGAAATTATCATTGAATGACGATTTCCTCATAAAGCATTAACTTAATCACAAGATTTTTAAAACTAAAAGCATCATTCTATTCGTTTAAATTTTTCTTTGAGAAAATGATAACTTGCATAAACAAGCATTAAGATTGCCAGCTGGCTGAATACCAAGAAAAGCATAAAAAAGAGTTCAGCAAAGACAACACCAAGTTGATAGTGATACAAGGATTGGAATAAATAACCATTTCGACCTAAACCTATGGTCATATCTTGTTTCGCGAAATGCCATTGCATCATCGAAAAACTAAACCAGATAAATCCAATAACACATACAACCATAATTACCCCATCCAACAACTTAAATTGCACTGTCTGAGTGGTTGTTTGAGGTGCAGTTTCACGCTCTTCTTGCCAAATCATACAAAATAAAAAAACGGCCCAGATGCTGCTCAATAGCGAAAAATATGCAGTAATCGATACTGTATAAAAACCCAAGGGGCCAAACATTCCCGTTTGAACCTTTAATTTTTCTGTGATGAATTGAAATACATTATGCTGCCAATTCATTTCTGGCTGAGCTGGTAAAAACATCAACAAACAGGCGGGAACGAACATGACTGCCAGTAAAACCATCAATGTATGTCTAATTTTTATTGCCATTTTAAATGCTTATGTGTTGAGTCCACTCAGTATATAAAAAAAGACGCCCTAAGGCGTCTTCTTCATTTCAAAAGCTGTTTAACTTAGAAAGTATCTTCATTTAAAGCTTGAGAGAATGCTTGATCAACTTCAGAGAAGTCATTTACAAGCTCATGCTCTGCAGCTTCTGCTTCTTGACGACGACGTTCTAAATGGTATGCAAGACCAGTACCAGCTGGAATCAAGCGACCTACAACAACATTTTCTTTCAAACCACGTAACTCATCTTCTTTCCCTGTTACAGCAGCTTCAGTTAACACACGTGTTGTTTCCTGGAACGATGCAGCAGAGATGAACGAATCAGTAGAAAGCGATGCTTTCGTAATACCCATCAATTGACGTTCATACTTCGCAGGAAATTTGTTCTGAGCCAATACTGCTTGGTTTTCGCCCACAACGCGGATGTAATCCACTTGTTCACCTTTGATAAAGCTTGTATCACCACCGTCGGTAATGTCTACTTTACGCAACATTTGACGAACGATTACTTCGATATGCTTATCGTTGATTTTTACACCTTGTAAGCGGTAAACGTCTTGAACTTCGTTCACGATGTAGTTGGTTAATGCAACTTCACCTTTCAAACGTAAGATGTCATGTGGATTTTGTGGACCATCAGAAATGGTTTCACCACGGTTAACATGCTCACCTTCAAACACGTTAATGGTACGCCATTTTGGAATCAACTCTTCATAAATTTCAGAGCCATCATCTGGTGTAATCACTAAACGGTTCTTACCTTTGGTTTCTTTACCAAAGCTTACAACACCTGAGATTTCAGCAAGAATTGCATGTTCTTTCGGCTTACGTGCTTCGAACAAATCAGCTACACGTGGTAGACCACCGGTAATATCACGAGTACGTGAAGTTTCTTGTGGTACACGACCAATAACGTCACCAACACCAATCGTTTCACCATCACGAACAGTAACGATCGTGTTCTGTGGCAAGAAGTAGAACTGTTCGCCGCCATCTGTTGTATCCAACACGATTGCAGGACGCAAATCTTTACCAGAAGCAGGACGCGCTGTTACAGGTAAGATTTCAACAGTCGTCATACCCGTTGCATCATCAGTTTTAGATGTTGCAGTTACGCCATCCGAAATTTGGCTGAAGCGTGCTTTACCAGCAACTTCTGTCACCAATGGATGTGTATGCGGATCCCAAGTCGCAACAATACCGCCGCCTTCTACAGGTTGACCATCTTTAATCAAGATAGACGCACCGTATGGAAGTTTATAACGTTCACGTTCGCGACCTAAGTCATCTGCAATACCGATCTCACCTGAACGTGAAACAGATACCAAATGGCCTTTAGCATGTTGAACAGTTTTAACGTTATGAAAACGAACCGTACCTTTATTACGTACTTGTACGCTATTTGCAGCAGATGTTCGGCTTGCAGCACCACCCACGTGGAATGTACGCATGGTTAACTGTGTACCAGGTTCACCAATTGATTGTGCAGCCATAACACCAACAGATTCACCTGGATTTACCAAGTGACCGCGAGCCAAGTCACGACCATAACATTTCGCACATACACCGAAAGTGGAAGCACAGTTTACAACTGAACGTACTTTAACTTCATCAACACCAGCATCTTCAATATATGCAGCGATTTTTTCATCAATCAATGTGTTACGTGGAAGAACAACTTCATCTGAACCCGCTTTTTTCACGTCTTCAGCAGTTACACGTCCTAATACACGTACACTTAATGGCTCAATAACGTCGCCACCTTGAATGAACGGAGTCATTACAAGACCTTCAAGCGTACCGCAATCTGGCTCTGTAATAACCAAGTCTTGTGCTACGTCTACAAGACGACGAGTCAAGTAACCAGAGTTCGCAGTTTTAAGTGCTGTATCGGCCAAACCTTTACGTGCACCATGTGTTGAAATGAAGTATTGAAGTACTGTCAAGCCTTCACGGAAGTTCGCTTTAATCGGCGTTTCAATAATCGAACCATCTGGTTTCGCCATCAAACCACGCATACCCGCAAGCTGACGAATCTGAGCTGCCGAACCACGGGCACCTGAGTCAGACATCATGTAGATACTGTTGAATGATTTTTGCTTCTCGTCTTCGCCCTGTTTATTTTTAACAGTTGTGAAGGACAAGTTATCCATCATCGCTTTCGCAACTTGGTCGTTGGTACGCGCCCAAATATCGACAACTTTGTTGTAACGCTCACCTGCCGTTACGAAACCTTGCTCAAATTGTTGTTCAATTTCACGAACTTCAACTTCTGCTTTTTCGATAATTGCTTGTTTTTGTGGTGGAATCAACATGTCTTCCATACCTACAGAAACACCTGAACGTGTTGCTTGACGGAAGCCCAAGTACATCAATTGGTCAGCAAAGATAACAGTATCTTTCAAACCTAATTTACGGTAGCAAGAGTTAATCAATTTAGAGATGTTCTTTTTCGTCATCTCAACGTTGATTTGTTGGAAATCCATACCTTCAGGCACAACTTCCCAAAGTAAGCAACGACCAGGCGTCGTATCTACAACAATTGTTTGATGCTCACGGTTACCGTTTTCATCAATCACTGTTTGGTGTACACGTGCTTTTACACGCGCATGTAAGTCAACTTGACCAGTTGCAAGTGCACGGTTTACTTCATGAGTATCCGCAAACACCATGCCTTCACCTTTGGCATTGATTGCATCACGTGTGATGTAATACAAGCCCAAGACAACGTCCTGAGAAGGTACAATGATCGGCTCACCATTTGCAGGTGACAAGATATTGTTAGTCGACATCATTAACGCACGAGCTTCTAATTGAGCTTCAAGTGTTAATGGAACGTGAACCGCCATTTGGTCACCATCGAAGTCGGCGTTAAACGCAGCACAAACGAGTGGATGTAAACGGATCGCTTTACCTTCAATTAAGATAGGTTCAAATGCTTGAAGACCTAAACGGTGAAGTGTTGGCGCACGGTTCAACATGACTGGATGTTGACGAATTACAGATGCAAGAACGTCCCAAACTTCAGGGGTTTCACGCTCAACCATTTTCTTCGCAGCTTTAATGGTTGTTGCTTGGCCAGAAGCTTGTAGCTTAGCAAAGATAAAAGGCTTGAATAATTCAAGAGCCATTTTCTTTGGAAGACCACATTGGTGTAAACGTAAAGTTGGACCTACAGTAATTACCGAACGACCAGAATAATCGACACGCTTACCAAGTAAGTTTTGACGGAAACGACCTTGCTTACCTTTGATCATATCTGCCAAAGATTTAAGCGGACGTTTGTTCGAACCAGTAATTGCACGACCACGACGACCATTGTCCAATAACGCATCCACAGACTCTTGTAACATACGTTTTTCGTTACGTACGATAATGTCTGGTGCAGCAAGGTCAAGAAGACGTTTTAAACGGTTGTTACGGTTGATCACACGACGATAAAGATCGTTCAAGTCAGAAGTCGCAAAACGACCACCTTCAAGCGGTACCAACGGACGAAGATCAGGTGGAAGTACAGGAAGTACATTCATCACCATCCATTCAGGCTTGTTGTTCGACTCTTTGAACGCTTCCATCAACTTCAAACGTTTAGAGGCTTTTTTAAGCTTCGTTTCTGAAGTCGTGTTCGGAATTTCTTCACGTAAACGAGAAATTTCAGCTTCAAGATCGATGTCTTTCAACAAATCTTGAACTGCTTCTGCACCCATTTTCGCGCTGAATTCATCACCATGTTCTTCTAACGCTGTGAAGTATTCTTCATCGTTAAGAAGTTGGTACTTTTCCATTGGCGTCATGCCAGGATCAGTGACCACATAAGATTCGAAGTACAATACACGTTCGATATCACGTAAAGTCATATCAAGTAATAAACCGATACGGCTTGGTAATGATTTCAAGAACCAAATATGCGCAACTGGAGAAGCAAGCTCGATGTGACCCATACGCTCACGACGAACTTTTGCAGTTGTTACTTCAACGCCACATTTTTCACAAATGACGCCTTTATATTTCATACGCTTGTATTTACCACACAAGCATTCGTAATCTTTTACTGGACCAAAGATTTTGGCACAGAATAAACCATCACGTTCTGGTTTAAACGTACGATAGTTAATGGTTTCTGGCTTTTTAACTTCACCGTGAGACCATGACTTAATCATTTCTGGTGACGCAAGACCAATACGGATACGGTCAAACTCTACTGGAGCGTGACCATCTGAATCCGTCTTTTTGCGCATGATATCGAGCAAGTCTTTCAATTTTTTTCTCCGTGTGTCGAAGCACTTTTCAGGCTACGACTGGGTCACAAATATTGTTTTTTCACTGAGATTTGGCATCTCCCCTACCCCCTCTTTCTTAAAGAGGGGACATTCCCCCCTTTAACAAAGGGGGAATGGGTGGGATTTAGTCACCATTTTTCAGTTCAATGTTGATACCTAAAGAACGGATCTCTTTGGTCAATACGTTAAACGATTCAGGCATACCCGGATCCATATAATGGTTACCATCTACAATATTCTTATAGATGCGAGTACGACCTTCAACGTCATCCGACTTCACAGTAAGCATTTCTTGAAGTGTATAAGCAGCACCATAAGCTTCTAGTGCCCAGACTTCCATCTCACCGAAACGCTGACCACCGAATTGTGCTTTACCACCAAGCGGTTGTTGAGTTACAAGTGAATAAGAACCAGTAGAACGCGCATGCATCTTGTCATCAACCAAATGGTTCAACTTGAGCATATACATATAACCAACAGTTACTGGGCGGTCAAAACGCTCACCTGTACGTCCGTCATACAATACTGTTTGACCTGTACGTGAGATACCACCAAGCTCAAGCAACTCTTTGATCTGACTCTCTTCTGCACCATCAAATACTGGCGTAGCTAAAGGAACACCTTTACGCAAGTTACCTGATAACACCAAGATTTCTTCATCGGTCAAGCTATCAAGATCTTCTTGCTCGCCACCAACTTTGTTATAAATCTTGTCTAAGAAATCACGAAGCTCAAGAACAGTACGTTGCTCTTTCATCATCTTGTCGATCTTATCGCCAAGACCTTTTGCAGCCATACCTAAGTGAGTTTCAAGAATCTGCCCCACGTTCATACGTGATGGTACACCCAATGGGTTAAGTACGACATCAACTGGAACACCATGGATGTCATGCGGCATGTCTTCAACAGGCAAGATGTTTGATACAACACCTTTGTTACCGTGACGACCCGCCATCTTATCACCAGGCTGGATACGACGTTTTACAGCTAAGTAAACTTTAACAACTTTCAAGACACCTGTTGTAAGCTCATCACCTGTAGAAAGTTTGCGTTTTTTCTCAGCAAATTTCTCATCGATCTCGTAGCTCTTCTCTTTCAAGAACACTTGAATTTGAGTTAAGCGTTCAGCAATACCTTCATCTGTTGGTTGAACTTCTAAAAGATCAACAAGCTCTAAACCAGACAATACATCTTCAGATAGCTTATCACCACGCTTCGTAGTACCGCCGCCATTCGACTCTTGGCCTTTTAACAAACGGATAATACGTTCACGAGCAGCTTCTTCGAAAATTTTGAATTCTTCTTTCAAGTCTTTACGGTAAGCATCAAGTTGCGCTTTCTCAATCGCTTGAGCACGTTCATCTTTCTCGATACCGTCACGTGTAAACACTTGAACGTCGATGACTGTACCTTTAACGCTTGAAGAAACACGTAAAGATGAATCTTTAACGTCTGCCGCTTTCTCACCAAAGATTGCACGAAGTAATTTTTCTTCAGGAGTTAATTGTGTTTCACCTTTAGGTGTCACTTTACCAACAAGAATATCACCCGCTGCAACTTCAGCACCGATATAAACAATACCTGATTCATCAAGTTTAGATAACGCTGCTTCACCTACGTTAGGAATATCGGCAGTGATTTCTTCCGCACCTAACTTCGTATCACGTGCAACACATGATAATTCTTGAATATGAATTGAAGTTAAACGATCTTCTTGAAGAACACGTTCAGATAATAAAATCGAGTCTTCGTAGTTATAACCATTCCAAGTCATGAACGCGACACGCATGTTCTGACCTAGTGCTAATTCACCACCATCAGTTGATGGACCATCAGCAAGAACGTCACCACGACCGACTTTATCGCCCATGCTCACAAGCACTTTTTGGTTAATACATGTGTTTTGGTTTGAACGCGTGTATTTGATCAAGTTGTAGATATCTACACCTGCTTCACCCGCAATCATTTCATCTTCATTGACACGAATAACCACACGTGATGCATCTACAAACTCAATGCGTCCACCACGTTTCGCAATCACACATACACCAGAGTCGTGCGCTACGTTTGCTTCCATGCCGGTACCCACAAGTGGTTTATCAGCAAGCAATGTAGGAACAGCCTGACGTTGCATGTTTGAACCCATCAAGGCACGGTTAGCATCATCGTGTTCAAGGAATGGAATAAGAGATGCAGCGACAGAGACAACCTGTTGAGCCGATACATCCATATGCGTCACTTTTTCAGGTGGCATACGAACGAAGTCACCTTGGTGACGTACTGAAACGAAGTCTTCAGTTAAATGTCCATCTTTATCCAATGCAGAATCGGCCTGTGCAATCACAGTACCAACTTCTTCAATTGCAGATAAATATTCAACATCATCTGTTACACGACCATCAACAACGCGACGGTATGGTGTTTCCAAGAAACCGAAGTTGTTCGCTTTTGCATAAACAGAAAGCGAGTTGATCAAACCAATGTTTGGTCCTTCAGGCGTTTCAATTGGACATACACGACCATAGTGAGTTTGATGTACGTCACGTACCTCAAAGCCCGCACGTTCACGTGTCAAACCACCAGGCCCAAGCGCAGATACACGACGTTTGTGTGTAATTTCTGACAATGGGTTGTTTTGATCCATAAACTGTGACAATTGGCTTGAACCAAAGAATTCTTTGATTGCAGCAGCAACTGGTTTCGCATTGATCAAATCTTGTGGAGACAAGTTATCTGTTTCAGCTTGGTTTAAACGCTCTTTAACAGCACGCTCAACACGAACCAAACCAACACGGAATTGGTTTTCTGTCATTTCACCAACAGAACGTACGCGACGGTTACCCAAGTGATCGATATCGTCGACTTCACCTTTACCGTTACGAATTTCTACCAATGTTTTCAGTACATCGATGATGTCATCGTTAGAAAGAATACCTTCTACTTCACGAGACTTCTGATCTGTACCCACTTCGTAAGGACGACCCAAACGACGGTTAAACTTCATACGACCCACAGGCGATAAATCATAACGCTCTGTAGAGAAGAATAAGTTATTGAATAAGTTTTCAGCCGCTTCTTTCGTTGGTGGCTCACCTGGACGCATCACTTTGTAGATTTCTACAAGTGCTTCTTCACGGCCAGATGTTGTATCTGCACGTAAGGTGTCAGCAACAAAAGAACCGCGATCGATGTCATTGGTGAACAGGATATTAAATTGTTTAATACCACCTTCAGCAATTCTGACCAAAATCTCATGACTTAATACAGTGTTAGCAGTAATCACTTCACCATCTTTAAGCACGATATCTTCAGCAGTAATACGCTCATACAAATATTCATCTGGAACTGGAAGTTTAGTTAAACCAGCAGCTTCCATTTGACGTACATGGCGAGCATTAATACGTTTACCTTGTTCAACAATGGCTTTACCATCATTGTCCACGATATCAAATTGAGCCATTTCACCACGAAGACGTTCAGGCACAAGGTCAATCTGATAGCTACCCATATCAAGATATACAGGTACTTTTTCGTAGAACATATTCAGAATTTGTTCATTGCTATAGCTCAATGCACGTAACACAACAGTCGCAAGCAATTTGCGACGACGGTCAATACGTACAAAGACTAAATCTTTAGCATCAAACTCAAAATCTAACCATGAACCACGATAAGGAATAATACGTGCTGAATAAAGCACTTTACCGCTTGAATGCGTTTTACCTTTATCATGGTCAAAGAATACGCCTGGTGAACGGTGTAATTGAGATACGATTACACGCTCAGTACCATTGATGACAAAGGTACCATTCTCCGTCATGAGTGGCATTTCACCCATGTACACTTCTTGTTCACGTACGTCTTTAATAGATTTCGTTTCACGATCTTTGATGATCAAACGAATTTTAACGCGCATTGGTGCCGCAAAGGTTGAGCCACGAAGAATACATTCGCGAACATCAAACTCTGGTTTACCAAGACTATACTCAACGAATTCTAAAGCAGCATTGCCCGAATAACTTTCAATAGGAAAAACTGAACGAAATGCAGCTTGGAGACCGATATCTTCGCGATTTTTTGGAGTTTTGCCATCTTGCAAGAATGTTCTGTACGAGTCGACTTGAATCGAGAGCAGGTACGGAGCATGCATGACTTGGGGCAATTTACCAAAATTCTTACGGATCCGTTTCTTTTCGGTATATGAGTATGCCATCTGGAGTCCTCGGAAAGTAAACTAAGTCCGCCTGCAGAACGAACTTAGAAGGAATTACGCAGGTCGATATGACCACCACTTTTATACAAATGCTGCAAATTTCAGTGGTACAAAACGCTTAACAATATTTTTAAAGTGGAAAAATATTGGTAAGCGTTTGATTATGTTTATTTATTTTAAAAATTGATGGTTTTTCTACCAATCAATCTAAAATCGAGCCGGTTATTGTAACGCAAAAAGGCTGATGACCCAAGAGCCATCAGCCAATTTTTGGGGTCAAATTAAAATTCGACCCCTAGCGAAATTACTTAACAGTAACTGTAGCACCAGTTTCTTCAAGTTTTTTCTTAAGTTCTTCAGCTTCTTCTTTAGAAACGCCTTCTTTAAGATTTGAAGGAGCGCCTTCAACTAAGTCTTTAGCTTCTTTCAAGCCAAGACCAGTAACTTCACGTACTGCTTTAATTACAGCAACTTTGTTAGCACCGAAAGAAGTCAATTCAACATTGAATTCTGATTGCTCTTCAGCAGCAGCAACAGCAGGACCTGCAGCTACAGCTACAGCAGCAGCTGATACATTGAATTTCTCTTCGAAAGCAGAGATAAGTTCAACAAGTTCAAGAACAGTTTTTTCAGCAACTGCGTTTAAGATTTCTTCGTTAGTTAAAGCCATGAGAATAACTCCAAATGGATATTGAATGGTGTGTGAAATTTATTAAGCTTATGCAGCTTCTGACTCGTTTTTCTCTTTGAGCGCTGTAATAAGGCGACCCAATTTCGAAATAGGAGCTTGAAGAACATTGGCAAGCATAGTAAGTGCTTTTTCTTGGTTCGGAAGATTCGCGATAACGCTAACTTCAGCACCTTGATAAAGTTTGCCATCAAATGCAGCAGCTTTAAGTTCAAATGCTTTGTTAGTTTTAGCAAATTCTTCAAACAAGCGAGCAGCTGCGCCCATGTCATCTTCAGAAGTTGAAAAAGCTAGAATAGTTGGACCAACAAGGTTTTCGTCTAAGATATCAAATTGAGTACCTTCGAAAGCACGTTTAGCCAAAGTGTTACGCACGATACGTGTCTTAACACCTAACTTACGAGCTTCAACACGAAGTGTAGTCAATTGTTCAACTGTTAAACCTTGGTAGTCAGCAACAACAGCAGCAAACGCGGTAGAAGCAACTTCATTTACTTCCGCAACGATCTGTTTTTTGTCTTCGATAAGAAGAGCCATTGTAAAACCTCCTAACGGTGATTTATGCAATCCACGGACTGCACTCCCAATTCGTAAATCAATCTCTTGACTTACACGCGGAGGAGGAATCAATCACACCACCGCGTCTACTCAGACTGGTATTTTAAGAAGCGAATCCGAAGACTCCCCTCGCCTGAGGTCTTTGACGCTGATAAATTTACATCTATCAATTCAAAGTCCGCCTGATGATTAACAAAGCAATGCTTTATCAATCCACAAGAAGAAAAGCTCAACCTCAATAGAAGTCATCACTTTTTCTTGCGTAAAATTTGAAGTAACACTTCAAATTTCACTCAGGACTTTAAAATTCTTTTATCTCAATATAATTATTGAAAAATAATTATTTAGAAACGTTTTGTACATCAACAACAAGACCAGGACCCATAGTTGAGCTCAAAGTGATCTTTTGGATGTAGATACCTTTAGAAGTCGCAGGTTTTGCTTTCTTAAGGTCAGCGATAAGCGCTTCAACGTTTGAACGAACAGCTTCAGCAGTGAAACCTACTTGACCGATCGCAGCATGGATGATACCCGCTTTGTCTACACGGTAACGTGCTTGACCAGCTTTTGCATTTTTAACTGCAGTTGCTACGTCAGGAGTTACAGTACCCACTTTAGGGTTTGGCATTAAGCCACGTGGACCAAGGATCGTACCCAACTTACCAACAACACGCATTGCATCTGGAGCAGCAATCACAACGTCGAAATCTAAGTTACCCGCTTGAATGCTTTCAGCAAGATCATCAAAACCAACGATGTCCGCGCCTTCAGCTTTAGCAGCTTCAGCAGCAGCGCCTTGAGCAAACACAGCAACACGTACAGTTTTACCAGTACCTGCAGGAAGTGTAGTCGCGCCACGAACAACTTGGTCAGATTTACGAGGATCAACACCTAGATTTACCGCAACATCCAAAGATTCTTTGAATTTTGCAGCAGGTAGGCTGCTAAGAACTTGTACTGCTTCTTCCAAAGTGTAAACTTTGTTTGCTTCAATAGCTGCAGCAATGGCTTTTTGACGTTTAGTTAACTTTGCCATGTCTTATAGCTCCACTTCCAAGCCCATAGAACGCGCAGAACCAGCAATGGTACGTACACGTGCGTCTAAATCAGCACCAGTTAAATCTGGTTCTTTAGTAGTCGCAATTTCTTCTAACTGAGCGCGAGTCAACTTACCAACTTTAGTTTTGTTTGGTACAGCAGAACCCTTTTGGATACCAGCAGCTTTCTTAAGAAGAATCGCAGCAGGTGGAGTTTTCATGATAAATGTGAACGACTTATCGTTGTACACAGTGATCACTACAGGAATTGGAAGACCTTGTTCAACTTTTTGTGTCGCAGCATTGAATTCTTTACAGAATGCCATGATGTTAACACCACGTTGACCTAGTGCAGGACCAATCGGTGGAGATGGATTCGCTTTACCAGCTGGAACTTGCAGCTTGATATAGCCGTCAATCTTCTTAGCCATTTCAAATTACCTCTGGGTACAAACGCCTTTTAGAGCTCCCCAACATTTCAAGTAACGATACCGTTACAACAACAATGCCCGATCCATAACAAATCGGGCGCTTTCAAACAGTGCAAATTAAATTGTTTTTTCGACTTGGCGAAATTCCAATTCAACTTGAGTTGGTCGATTAAATACATTAATCGTCAACGTTAAACGTGATTTTTCGTACTGAACTTCTTCCACCACACCTTTAAAGTCTGTGAATGGACCGTCAGTAACAAGTAATTCTTCACCCGGCTCAAACATCGTCTTAGGACGAGGTGCTTCGCCTTTGTTGTGTACACGTGCAAGAATCGCATCAGCTTCTTTTTGCGTAATTGGTGCTGGCTTTTCAGCTGTACCACCGATGAAACCTAATACTTTTGGACATTCTTTAACAATGTGCCAAGTTTCATCATTCATTTCCATTTCGACTAACACATAGCCAGGAAAGAATTTACGCTCTGATTTACGTTTCTTACCATCCTTCATCTCTACCACTTCTTCGGTAGGAACAAGGACTTCACCAAAACTATCAGCAACAGCGCTACGCTGGATTCGATCATTAAGTGAACGCATCACTTGTTTTTCATAACCTGAATAGGCATGAATAATGTACCAACGTTTCATAGCTCTCTTACCCGATAATAAACTTCATAAACCAACCGATGATATAGTCAAAACACCACAAAATAATTGCGGCAACTACAACAACGAGGAGAACTTGCCATGAAGTGGTTACTGTTTCATGTTTCGTAGGCCATGTAACTCGACGCAATTCGATACGAGAGTCTTTAAGCAAACGAACAAAGCCTTTGCCTTGATGGGTGGCGTATAATAAACCTAAAGCTACGATGATACAAGCTAAAATTACCCCAATACGCACCCAGACACTATTTGCAGGTGCCCAATACGCTGGAAGATATTGATTTGTCATCAACGCACCGCCAAATAAAGCCAATGCAATGATCCACAAAATAAAATCAAATGGAGAACTTGTCTTCACCATTTCAGCAGAATTGTTGCTTTGAGGAATTGCCGCGCCGCCCATTGCGTCACGTGATTTATCATTCGACATTTTTGTACTCGTCGTAGGTTTCGCGACTTATTATATGACCAGTTTAGCCGACATCAAGTTTTTTATTTAAAAAATGGCAGGTCAGGAGGGACTCGAACCCCCAACATTCGGTTTTGGAGACCGACGCTCTACCAATTGAACTACTGACCTATAAACAAACCGAGAGCCTAAACTCTCGGTTAGAATAAACATATTAGCGGTTATGCAGTTACTTTAGCAACTACACCAGCACCAACTGTACGACCACCTTCACGGATCGCAAAACGTAGACCTGGGTCCATTGCGATTGGGTGGATAAGTTCTACTGACATTTCAACGTTGTCACCTGGCATAACCATTTCAACGCCGTCTTGTAATTGGATTGCACCAGTTACATCAGTTGTACGGAAGTAGAACTGTGGACGGTAACCGTTAAGGAACGGAGTATGACGACCACCTTCTTCTTTAGAAAGTACATATACTTCTGCGTCGAATTTAGTGTGCGGCTTGATTGTACCTGGTTTAGCAAGTACTTGACCACGTTGTACGTCTTCACGCTTAGTACCACGTAAAAGAACACCACAGTTCTCGCCCGCACGACCTTCGTCAAGAAGTTTACGGAACATTTCTACGCCAGTTACAGTTGTTTTAACTGTATCTTTAATACCAACGATTTCAACTTCTTCACCGACTTTAACGATACCAGACTCTACACGACCTGTTACCACTGTACCACGACCAGAAATAGAGAATACATCTTCGATTGGCATCAAGAATGCTTTATCGATAGCACGTTCTGGTTCTGGGATATAAGAGTCAAGCGCTTCAACAAGTGAAAGTACAGCTGATTCGCCATATTGACCAGCATCACCATTAAGTGCAGCAAGTGCTGAACCACGGATGATAGGCGTGTCATCACCTGGGAAGTCATAAGTAGATAGAAGTTCACGAACTTCCATTTCTACTAATTCAAGTAATTCTTCATCATCAACAAGGTCACACTTGTTAAGGAATACAAGAATATAAGGTACGCCTACTTGGCGAGAAAGAAGGATGTGTTCACGTGTTTGTGGCATTGGACCATCAGTCGCAGCACATACAAGGATCGCACCATCCATCTGAGCAGCACCAGTGATCATGTTTTTAACATAATCGGCGTGACCTGGGCAGTCTACGTGAGCGTAGTGACGAATTGGAGAATCGTATTCTACATGTGAAGTATTAATTGTAATACCACGTGCTTTTTCTTCTGGTGCAGAATCGATTGCTGCGTAGTCTTTAGCTTCACCGCCGTAAGTTTTTGCACAAATTGTTGCAATTGCAGCAGTTAAAGTTGTTTTACCATGGTCGACGTGACCAATTGTACCCACGTTTACGTGTGGCTTATTACGTTCAAACTTAGCCTTAGCCATTTGCTCTTCCTCGTTTATGTCGAACACGAGTTAAACAACTCAGCATCGACAATCGTCTAAAAAACTAGACACCTAATACTTGAAAAGCAGACTAATAAGCCTGCTTTTGAGAAACTGGTGTAGAATAATCTACCAAATTGTATCTGGAGCTCTTATCGAGATTTGAACTCGAGACCTCTCCCTTACCAAGGGAGTGCTCTACCACTGAGCTATAAGAGCATCATCTTCGATGGAGCGGGAGACGAGGGTCGAACTCGCGACATGTAGCTTGGAAGGCTACCGCTCTACCAACTGAGCTACTCCCGCTTAATGTTGGTAATTAACCACTTATCGAAGTAATGGTGGTGAGAGAAGGATTCGAACCTTCGAAACTTTCGTGGCAGAGTTACAGTCTGCTCCCTTTGACCGCTCGGGAATCTCACCTTTACACTTACTTTCAGTGTCGTTCTTCAACATTATAACACAAAACCTTAAGATGGTGCCGGCACACGGATTCGAACTGTGGACCTACTGATTACAAGTCAGTTGCTCTACCAACTGAGCTATGCCGGCGTTTCTTAGTGTTTCGTACGTTTCGTATCGGAACGGTGTGCAGTTTAGCAAAACTCAGAATCCTTGCAAGTGTTTTTTGCAAAAAAAACCTCAAAAACTCATAAAATCAATCCGTTTGACGATAATTCAACCGCTTTGATCACTGCGCGAGCTTTTATTTGGGTTTCATTCCACTCTGATTCAGGATTTGAATCGACAACCAAGCCTGCGCCAGCCTGTACATAGACCTTATTTTCACGAATAACACAGGTTCTGATCGCAATCGACATGTCCATTTCACCATGCCAACCCAAATAACCCACTGCACCACCAAAAATTCCACGTTTTACTGGCTCAACTTCGTCAATAATTTCCATTGCACGAATTTTTGGCGCACCTGAAAGCGTCCCTGCTGGAAAAGTTGCCTTAAAAACATCCAAAGCATCGACATCATCCAACACTTCACCTTGCACATTGGAAACAATATGCATGACATGTGAATAACGTTCGATCACCATTTGATCAGTCACTTGCACTTTACCGATTTTCGAGACACGCCCCACATCATTACGACCTAAATCAATCAGCATTAAATGTTCCGCAATCTCTTTTTCATCGGAAAGTAAATCTTTTTCAAGTGCCAAATCTTCTTCTTTGGTTTTTCCTCGTGGACGTGTACCTGCAAGCGGACGTACAGTCGCGATCCCATTTTCCAGTCGAGAAAGAATTTCCGGTGAAGATCCGACGATATGGAACGGCTTTTGATCTAAAAGGGTCTGCCCTTGTACCAAAAATAAATACGGTGATGGATTGAGATGTCGTAATGCACGATAAACCTGTAAGGGCTCACCATCAAAATCCGACACCATACGATGCCCAGGGACAACCTGCATTACATCACCAGCACGAATGTATTCTTTAACTTTCTCAATCGATTCAAGGAATTTGTCGTGTCCAGTCAGTGACTCAAAATGCGGAGCGCTATGTTTTTTGGCAACCAAGCTAATTGGCATAGCCAATAATGCCTCAATCTCATCCAGCTGTTGCTGAGCCTTGGCATAAGCCTCTTTATCATTAACATCTGCATGCACAATTAAAAACAAAGTATCTTTTAAGTTATCAAATACAATGACGGTTTTAGATAACATCATCCATAAATCAGGTAGTCCAACTGGATCTGCCTCAGGCACATTCTTTAACCGTGGCTCAATATAGCGTACTGCGTCATAACCAAAATAACCCACCAAGCCGCCGGTAAAATTAGGCAGTGCAGGTAAATCTTGTTGTGTGGGTACTTTAAACTGCGCTTGAAAATCGCGGATATATTGAAATGGATCTGCGCATGGCTGGGTATCTATCGAGCCATCTACCGATTTTATCGTGAGCTGTCCTGCATTACAGGAAAATACGATTGACTCACCCAGTCCAATAATTGAATATCTTGCCCAGTTTTCGCCACCTTCAACAGATTCAAAAAGATAAGCTTGTTGATGCTGTTTTAAACGTGCAAATACAGATAATGGCGTATCCGTATCGGCTAAGCGTTGGCGATATACGGGGATAAGGTTATAACCCGCTGATTTTAATTGTTCAAACTGCGCTAAGGTTGTCATCAGGAATTCTCTCTATTTTCGATAATACTAAGTATGGATGTCTCTGCATTTCACTTAGTGACGCCATCGAAAAGTGCGTTTGCTATTCATTCCTCTTCCCTTTTTTTCGCAACAATTTAAATATACAGGTATTAAGCCAAAAGCTCTGTTAAATCATCCACTACTTGTTGTGGCTGACAGAGTTGAATATCTTCACCGTGATTATAACCATAGCTGACCACAATACAATCAACCTCTGCACGGCGTGCAGCCTCCACATCATTACTTGAATCGCCGATCATCAAGGTTTTGTCAGTTGATGACTGATAAGTTTCAACACAATACAATAATGGTTTTGGATGTGGTTTACGCACTTCAAAACGATCACCACCTATTACATCGACAAAATAGTGATCCATTTGCAAGTCTTCTAGAATTTTTCGTGCGGGTTGTTCTGGTTTATTGGTCACACAAATCAATTTCTTATTGTTTTTAATTCCCCATTCTAAAAATTCTAAAATTCCAGAGAATGGCTTGGTATCGACACAAGGCTCTGCATTGTAAATTTCCAAGAATGTATCCAAAAGCTGTTGATGCAGTACAGGATCCACTTCACCTTTTAAATACTTCAATGTACTTTCACAAAATAATGAAGTGCCTTTACCAATCCAAACCCGAACCTGTTGTTCAGTGACGTGGGGTAAGTTCAAACGCGCTAGACTTAAATTCATGGCACGATATAAATCAAATGCTGAATCAACCAAGGTCCCATCCAAATCAAATAAAATCAGTTCGCGTTGGTCTAGCTTTGCCACATTCATGATTTACACCTAAATCGAGTTTTAAATTTAAAAACGAAAATACAAAAAACAAAGGCATGCGATTGCATGCCTTGAGTGTAGCGCATTTGCAAATTATTTGAACAATAGCCATGCAATAATTGCCAAAATGATCAAAATCACCAGTGTTGCCAAACCTAACTTTGCATTTTTCTGGGTTTCAACATGTTCGTCTGCCACAAATTCAGGTGCTTTAACCTGCTCTACTTTGAGCTGTGTAGCCGCATGAATATCCACACCTTCTGGAATTGGGGCAGGTTTAGGGATTGCTACACCAGAGGGCATACCTTCACGGTTGATTTGAACACTGCTATCTCGTTCTGAAAGCTCAGGCATACCCTGTTCATTCATCTGATCTGCCACTGTACGTTCTACGGGGGTAGCTGGTTTGATTTCAGCAGTCGCCACAGCCTCTGCTGGTTGTTGAACTGGCGTTTCTAGTGAAGCTACAACGGGTTGAACTTCATCCTCAGACGCTGTATGTTCAGTTTGCAGAACAACAGGTTTTACTGGCGCAAGTACATTAAATTTAACACTGGCAAATTGAACAATATCACCGTCCATCAACAATTTATCTTGATCGATACGGATATCATTCACAAATGTACCATTAGATGACTTTAGATCTTGAACCCAAAGCGCATCTTCTTTTAATAAGAATGCAGCATGGCGACGTGAAATTTCCGCAGCTTGTAATAACAGGTCTGCATCTTGATGGCGACCAACCAGCATATCACGATCGATCGTGACTTCCTGCCCTTCTAACTCACCTGTAATTGCTTGTAATTTCCAAGTCATGATTATCTTCCCATTCTAATTCAAGTCTATCTTAGCATGACATTTCTACAGTACTAAATCAGCGCAAAACCAAGCTTTATTTTGTTCATGCCACAACAGAACACACCACAATACTTTAACAAACTATTTTAAATATCAAATAAAGCATGTGATTAGAAGCACTTGTTACGCGAAGCCCACAATGTGCTACTGCTTACGGATATCATTTGGTTCTTCTGCAACGGGTGTAGTCACAGCATTACCTTGTACTGCACTTGTCTTGGCTCCTGTAGGCACCTTTTGATACTGACTTGAAGGTTGTGCTGTCGGTTGCGGTTGTACCAGCTTAGGTTGCGAACTTGGTGTCGAGCTAAACGGCAATCGTTGCTGAAAAACATCATCAACATTGGCAGGGAGCTTAGCAAAATTACCATCTTTATCCATCGCCAATTGCAGGCTATACAGCTGATCATAACGTTGTTGAGATATACGGCGTATATCGGCACCCCCACCCACGATGGTTGGATGGATAAACACAAGTAAATTCCGCTTTATGTTCGACTTTGCATCCGATCTAAATAACCGGCCTAAGCCTGGGATATCACCTAACAATGGCACAGACTGACGACCAAGAACAGTATCATCAGAAATCAAGCCACCTAACACCACGGTTTGCCCATGATCTGCGGTTACAGTAGTTTTGATTGAACGCTTGCTGGTCACTAAATCTTGAGCTTGCCCTTTACTTGACTTAACGCCTGAGACTTCTTGTTCAACTTCTAAACGAATCGAACCGCCCTCTCCAATATGCGGAATTACCTTTAACGTCACCCCCACATCCTTACGCTCAATTGAGGTATATGGATTGACGGTGCCACCTGTCCCAGTACTGACTGAGCCAGTAACAAATGGAACATTTTCACCGACGACAATATATGCTTCTTCATTGTCCATGGTAAGAATAGATGGTGTAGACAAGAGGTTGGATTTTGTACGCTCTTTTAAAGCCTGAATCATCGCACCATATAATCTGCGTGAACCGTCTGCACCTTCTTTATAATCCCCAACAATAAGTGAAGTTCCTGCACCGAGTGCACCTAAACTAGAAGCACCACCTGTTAAATAACCTGCAGCCAATTTTGATAAACTCGTACCCAAATTATCAAAATTAATTAAACCCACACCACTACTTAAATCACCCATTGCCCATTGCACACCAAGCTGATCTGCATCATTGCCTTGTATTTCAATAATCGTCGCTTCAATCAAAACTTGTTGACGACGTACATCAAGCTGTTGGATGGCAGCCTCTATTTCGCGCATCAGTTGTGGCTCAGCTTTAACCACCAGCGCATTTTGAGCGCCATCTGCAATAATGCTCACACCATTGGCATTAAAACTGGTGATGTTATTTTGATTATTGTTATTTGAGTTGCTGTTTAAATTAATTGCTGGTGTTGAAATACTACTTCCAGTGCTTGAGCTGGTATTCGATGATGAATTGTTATTATTGTTAAAACTGTTGCTATTGCTGTTGTTAGAACTACTATTAGAAGAATTATTTGAACTAGAATTGACTGCCTGACCAGTCACCAAACCTTGCAAAATCTCAGATAAATTCTTTGCACTAGCATATTTTAATTTAAAGACTTTAAGCCCACCTAAACGATCAGCAGACGGGACATCCAACATTTCAATCATGTTGCGGATACGTTTACGTGTACCTGTATCCCCTTTAATCAAAATACGGTTGGTTCGCGCATCAGCGATAATACGAACCCGAGCCCCAGCAAAATCTTTGGATGCACCTGTCGAACTCATTGCATCCAATTGCTTAATAATTTCTTCAGCTTGACTCTGTTGTAAAGGAACAGCTTCAATATCATTTTGCCCAGTACCATCCAAGTTCCGAACAATGGTTTCAAGTTGATAAATATTTGCTGCACGATCTGACACAATTAACGCATTGGTGCCCTGTATTGCTGCCAAATGCGCAAATTGTGGCATTAATGGACGTAATGCTGGGATCAAATCATTGGGGTTGGTATTTTCCAACCAAATCACACGTGTCACAACCTGATCTCCACGTGCATTATTCCGTGGATCATAAGGTACACCAGAATTTTTGACATTACTGTCTGGTACCAAACGAATGGTATTCCCCGATGGAATAGCCACTACACCATTGACATTCAGCACCCCTAAAAATAGGTCATAAACTTCATTTTTATTTAGAGGTTTATTTGAAATAACCGTGACATTGCCACGTACACGGGGATCGACCGCAAAATTTTTGCCCGTAATATCTGCAACTTCATTGATAAAAGCAGTGAGATCAGCATCGCGTAAGTTAATTTTCCACGTCTGTGCATGTGTTGCTGTACTAACTGCAACCAGCATTGGTGCCGCTGCAACTAAAGCCCAAAGTGGTCGATTGTGATTCAAAAAAGCCATAACTTATTATCTATCCTAATTTTATTTGTAGTCCTAGCCACTTACAAACTTTGCTGAATGGTCATCACCTGATCACCACGCTTAATTTCAATTTTTACTTTGCCATCCCGCTTTGCTTGTTCTAGCAGCTGAACATCACTCTGTCCTTGACCAACTGATTGTCCATTGAGCGAAAGAATGCGATCTCCAGATCTTAATCCCAGTTTATTTCGGAGCGCTGCGGGGGTTTGATCTGTTACTTCATAGCCTTGACCGCCACTTGCGTTAACCCCCATGTTCTTTAGGTATTCGTCCCGATTTTCATTCATCCTATCAATCGCTTGCCCCAAAGCATTTTGGCTTGAGTTTTGTGGTTGCGATGGTGCAGGAGTACTTGCTGGCGGACTAGTATTTTGATCTGTAGATTGCCCTGGCATAGGCTGATACAAACTATCCAGCCCTGTAAAACGCAACTCTTTACTGTTATTTCCACTTTGACTTAAAACAATATGATCCCAATATACTTCGGATAACTGGTAACTAGTACCCTCGATTGTGTCACCGACCGCATAACGATCTGCTGTTTCTTTAACTTTAATTACTGCGGATGAAAAACGTGCTGGATAACTGACGACTACACCTTGTAAGACCATCGGAATACTGTCATCCGCTGTCGTACTAGATCCAACTTCCTCAAATAATGAAAAGCTTGAAATATTTGGAACTTGAACTTGTTGTGAGCCTAGATTCACTTGCTCGGGTTGCATGACTTGTGGTGGCGCAACCACCCACCAAAAAATCGAGGCCAGTTTCCAACACAATGCTAAAATTAAAAGAAATAAAACAACAGGTGCAAGATGCTCTGTTTTTTTCCAAGAAATATTTTCAAACTGTTCTTTTATATTCATCAGAAACCACCTTGAATGAGCGGTTGTCTTGAACTAATTACAAAACTATCCAAACCTGCCTTTCCATCGTAGGAAGGCACATTGAGCAACATCCGTTGTGTTAACTGCACATCTAACATCATGGTTGGATCTAAACTGATATTGGCCATTTTCTGACTACGTTGATCTTGTATATCAAAAATCAGTTTACCCGCCTCATCTTTAACTTGCGCTTTTAAAGATGGGATATTCAATTGATCTTGACGTTGTCCAAAAGTATACCGAAGCTCACCCCCTCCCCAATGCATTTGTCCGTCAACATCACTAAATCCAGTATCTTTTTTAAAACGCAAGCTTGTATCTGAAATTTGAATTGCATTTGCAGGCCACTGCCAATTTGCAATATTCTTTAAAGTTTCTGGTGCAATCTGACCTTGCATCTGATTAATTATTATTTTTTTACCAATACCATAGCCCACTACCCCATTCAGTTGGGTCTGCCCACTGTGTACTTCAATATTTGCACCCACACGTAATAATATCAGATCCCACGGGCGTGTCCTCCACGAAACGGAGCCCCGTAAATTACCTTTATGCCAATCTGCTTGTCCTTGCCAAATATTTCCACTCACATTTTGTAAGGTTTGATTGTTCTTATAAAATTTAGAAATCAGCCATGTTGCAGGGACTTGTAAAAGTACAAAAATTAAAAAAGCGACCACTCCAGTAATCCACCACGTGATCTGTTTTGATTTTTTATTCATTCATCTTTACCATCATTCATTTATTCTTCCATGCAAGATGATGCCCTCTTGTTTGTACATTATGCATAATTTTTGCATAACGCCAATTCACTCGTATAAAAAAACCAAGCAGATTTGCTTGGTTCTTTAAGTTTAAGGCCTTTGAATGACACTTAGATGAAGATTAGATCAAGAAATCTTCTAATTTTGCACCTTTTTCAATTTCTGCAACCAACCAGCGTGGCTGTTTACCACGTCCAGTCCAAGTTTCAGAAGTGTCTTTTTTATTGCGATAACGCGGCTCAACCGCTTTACGCGTTGTCTTTTTGCGCTTTTGTGCGCCGTATTCAATAAACTGCTCTAAAGTTAAACCAGCAGATTGCGCAATTTCAATAATTTTATTATAAGCGTCTTCAACGGCTTGATCTTTTTTAGTTTCAATTAAAGCTTCTGCTTCAGCTGTTAGCTTTCTTAACTCTTCTACCGATAAATTACTAATATCAGGCATCATTAACTCTCCACGTAAATTTCTTAATACTTATTTAAAATAACTTCATGGCAATAGTATTTTCATTTATTCCAATAAGCAATACATATATTCCTCAATAAACACATAAAACAACAAAAACATTATTATAATTACACCAAAAGGCTTATTTCTAACAGTAAAATAAACCTGATAAGTAAGAATATGTTTTCTTATGTTTTAAATATAATGATGATAATTGAGACATTTTTATGTGTTTGCAAAATCATTATGCACAGTCGCTTCTAAATCAATTATAACTTTTCGCAACTGTTGAGGAATTAGTGCTTTTTTCATTTCTACTTTATCGACAAAAACAATAACTGCCTCTCCGTCAGCAACAATCTGCTGTTGTTGCTCACTGAATAATACATAATGCATGCGTATTGCACTATTTCTCATTTCTTCTACCCGCGCACCAATATGTAGCACATCGGGATAAAATACTGGTTTTAAATATTTACATTGACTTGAAGCAACAACAGTTAAAACATCTTGGTCAAATACATTCAAACGATCGAAATATTCGATACGTGCACTTTCAATATAGCGATAATACAGCACATTATTTACATGACCAAAAGCATCCATATCCCCCCATGCAACCTTTTGTTCATAAACGATAGGGAATTTTATCAGTGGATTCATTGTAGATTCTCAAATTTTAAATTGAATATAATTGCTGTCTTTTTCAAAAATTGAATTCAATTGCTGAATTAATTCATCATTTCCATTTAAAGTAGATTTGATTCGTAAATAATTCATTAGAATTTCATTTGGATATAATAACAAAAGCTGATCAGCTTCGTATTCACGATGCGTCGCAATATATATATGCCATTTAGCAAAGCAAAAAACAGGAATGTTCATATACTTAGATTCAAGATTTATAATCTGTTGCTCTAAATACTCATAATCTGGATTTTGTCTCAACAACTGTTGTTGAAACCATAAATGAAAGACATCTTGGTCAAATTTTTCATTAAGTATTTGAATCACTAACTGCTGTTGTTGCTGAGCAAGTTCAGGTAATCGAGTAATAATTTTCAACCAAAGCACTTTTGTGTCATAAGGCATTTGATCAAGTTGTGACTCTATCTCTAAAAACTTTTGTTGTAATAGTTCAATATCTTCAAAACTTGCTTGGTCATAACAACCTAAAAGCTGTATTAACCATTGCTGTTTAGTTGCAGTTTCTAATTGCCCAAATTGAGTCGAATGTAAATATTGCCAAGGATATTGTATGGCAAACTGTCCCCATAATTTTTGCACACATAATTTATAACTTTCTGAAAGCTGATTTAGCCATGGCGAAAGTTCATGTCGATTTAAAAACTCTAGATGTGTTAAAGCTTGTTGACTGTCTTCTTGCGCTAAATAAATTTCGATACGTAAAATTTCTGCCAACTCAAAAGCGGACGGAGAACTATTTTCTAAAGCTTTCAGGGCTTCACTATAGTGAAGTTGTTTGAATAATAGTCGAGATTGAACAATGGGCTTTAATAAACCAGATTGATCAAAAATAGTTTGTATAACTTGCTCTTGCTCATCCTCACCATCCAACAACCACAATACACCAAACTGTTCAAATGGATGCAATGTAGTAAAATTTAGTACTTGTTCTAATTTTCTCTTTTCTCTACGGATATAACGGTTGAGGAAATACCACACCACATGCATCAAAAAACTGATACCAACACCAACAAATGTCAAGAACCATAAATTGGTTTGTATTTGAATATTGTGCCATAACACATAAACATAACCCGCCCCTGCGGTATAACTCAACACACTTAAAACAGCTAGAATAATGAGACTAATAAAGGCATAGATCAGGAAAATATGTTTCATCCATCTACCCCAAGACAGCCAAGCTATTGAGTTTAGGGATCGGGGGTTGCGAGGTCTGCTTAATTTTTAATATTTTTTGCTTAAGCTTCTGACTAGCAGCGTCAGGTAAAATATCCAATTGTTGAATCATTTGATTCAGCATCTCTTGGTATTCAGCAATTTGCCCTTTCACTAACAACTGCTGAGCAAGCAATAATCTCAATTGAACTTCTTTTAAAATAAATTTACGGTTTGCCAATACTGGAGAATTTGTTTCAACAATATCAATTTGAAACCATTTTTCCCAAAAATATTGCGACTGATCTTGCTCTGGTTTCAATTGATTATTTCTTAGCTCGGATATTAATGCTTGATCAACTTGTTTAAGTAAAGTCTCTAGTTGATCTCGCTGGGCATTTCGTTCAATCACAAAATGTTGAATGCTTTGTATATCTTGCACAATGGTTTGATGTAAGCTTTGTTTTACCGCATCCGCCAACGCATACTGATCTAAGGACTGATTTAATTGAGTAAGATGCTCAAGCGCGTAAACAAACTGTTGTTGTTGCATCGCAAATTGCACCAAGTCTAACTGTTGTTTAACCACCACACTTGGATGAATACCAGAAATTGAAGTTTTTACAGAGGTGGTTTTATTTGCTACCTCTTGAGTGGGTTCATCTGTTTGTCGTTTTACCGCCACCAGTTGATCATTCAAACTGGCATTCTTTTGTTCACTTTTATGTAGCGTTTGTTGAATATCATTGAGCTGTTGTGAAACATGATAGAAGTTATAACTCAATTTAATGAGCCATCCTAAAGCGATCAACAATAAGACATAAATAAACTTCTTCATAACTTCCTTTGCAACTGCACTATGGTTTGTAGAATGGTTTCTGGCTCTAAATTTAAAATTTTAGTGCTGTTCAAACACGTCTGGGTTGCATTTTTATCATGTCTTAATAATTGATACAAACGCTCACCCAGAACCAAATAATGACAAGCACTCACGATCTCTTGATGATCACGGGTTAAAACAAGCCAATTGTTCCAACTGGCTTCACTGCTAATACAACTCCAATAGGGTGGTTCAAACTGGTCAACCCTACCCACAAAATCTAAAAATCGCTGATGTGTTTCTGGAGGACATGCTCGGTCATATAAGACAAAGTTTAAAACATCAATATGACGGTCTTGACATTGTTGCATCATAAACTGCCGACCGCCTTCACCACGCCAAAAAGCTATTTTCTTTAGATCTTTTAAGGTATTGAATAGGGGCAAGCTCAACATTCCTTCAGATGTTTCCACCATAGGGACATGACTTTCTACACCGTAGTCTGAAAGTCGTTGCGCAGTTTTTTTACCCACAGCAATCCACTGAATATGTTTGATCTGTAAAAGAGATAGGCCCGATTGCTGAAGATATTGCATACCCACTTGAACAGCAGTTGGACTGACTACAACAATAATTTGAGTTGATAAAAGTTGTAAATAAAGTTGTTGTAATATGTTGTTATAGGGACGTGGGGTCAATTCCAATAATGGAAGATCAACCACGTCAAAACCTGATTGGCGCAGACATTCAGTTAATGGCTGAGCACGATCAATCGGGCGAGTATTAATAAACAACATTAAAGCCTAGAAACTAAGCTTGATAAAGTGCTTTGAGTATTTCCCCAGCACCTTGTTCAAGTAGGTTTTGTGCAAGTTGCACACCTAACTGCTCTGCTTGATCTGGTGTGCCACTGACTTGACTACATAACAATGTTTTGCCGTCCGCACTACCAACCCGACCTTCTAAGGACAACAATTGATCACTTAACGTAGCAAAGCCTGCGATAGGCACTTGGCAACCGCCTTCGAGATAAGCATTAAAAGCTCGTTCAGCACGTACACATGCATTGGTTTCACCATGCATTAAAGGCATGATTAAATCCAAAATTTCTTGATCATCTGAGCGACACTCTAAGCCCAGTGCACCTTGACCCACAGCAGGTAAACTAATCTCTGGTGCAAGTGTGTGACGAATACGATCTGAGAGCGCTAATCGTTTCAAACCAGCACTGGCAAGGATAATTGCATCATATTGACCCGCATCCAGCTTGGATAAGCGTGTTCCAACATTGCCGCGTAAATCAATCACATTTAAATCAGGACGCTGTTTTAAAAGCTGACATTTACGGCGTAAGCTCGATGTGCCAAGTGTTGCGCCTTGTGGTAAATCTTCAAACTTTTCATAATGATTGGAAACAAAAGCATCAAAAGGATCTTCACGCTCACAAATTACTGCAAGCACTAAACCTTCAGGTAATTGCATGGGTACATCTTTCATTGAATGAACGGCTAAATCTGCACGACCATCCATTAAAGCTGCTTCTAATTCTTTGACAAATAACCCTTTCCCCCCTATTTTGGCTAAAGGTGTATCCAAAATTTTGTCACCTTGGGTTACAAACGTCACCAACTCTACTTTTACATGTGCGTGTAATTGTTCTAAACGATCACGAATATGCTCAGCCTGCCACATTGCAAGTGGGCTCTGGCGCGTTGCTATTTTCAAGGTTTTCATCATTTCAGCTTTGCCAAACTTTTAAACACTCTAAACTTACCCTGCAATCTCAAAAATGCAAGCGAATTATCAAAATGATTTAATGTTCGTATCCAACTATAAATTCTGCATTCGTTCTCGTAGCAAAGGTAAGTGTCGACGGCTGACGGCCAAACGTTCTTCTAATTCACGGCATCGTGCTTGGTACTGGCCAGAGGACACCATCTCCAACCCGTCTAAATAATCTAGTGAAATTAGAGCATTACGATGAATACGAATAAATCGGTCTGCAAACTCTGTTTCTAAATCTTTAAGCGTTTCATCAATAAGTACACTGCCATTTTTGTGACGTACAGTGACATATTTTTGATCTGCTAAAAAATAGTAAATATTTTCAACAGGAATGAGCTCCAAACCCCGATAGGTTTTTGCAGCAATTTGCTGCCTTTGCACTTTTTCGTCCATGAGTTCTTTTTTTTCTAAGTTAGTTAATTGAGCTTGGGTCAGTTTAGTAACACCCTCCAAAACCGTTTCCAATTCGTCCTTGGCAATGGGTTTTAATAAATATCCTTGGGCTTGAGATTGAATGGCTTGCAAAGCATGTTCATCAAATGCCGTACAAAATACAATTGCGGGCATAGGATTAAAGTGTGCTAAATGCTGCGCACAGCTTAAACCATCCATTTCTGGCATCTGAATATCGAGCAACACAACATCTGGCTCAAACTGCTGAACCATTTCTAATGCCTGTTTACCATGTTGCGCTGTTGCAATAACTTGATGCCCAAGTTGCGACACCAATCGTGATAAGCGGTCCACTGCAAGCGGTTCATCATCACAAATCAGGATGTCCATTGCTCCTCCTTACCAAAATACATCATATTTATTTTAATGAATTTCCCAATCATCTATTTTTATACTGATATTGAATTACCATTGTAAATAATCCATTCCCTGCATAATTTCGAAAATAAACAGAATCGCCAAAATGTGCTTTTAAACGCTGTTTTACATTTTCTAAAGCAATTCCATGCCCTTCTCGCACTTTTATTCTATCTTGTAAAAATGGGTTGGTAATGACTATGTTGACTTGATTTTGCAATATTTCAACCAGTATCCCGATCTTGGCATCGATAATCTTTTTCTCTACCCCGTGAAAAATACTATTTTCAATTAAAGGCTGTAAGGTTAATAAGGGAATTTTGACCTGATCTAATAACAAAGGTTGTTGGATATTCCATTCCACATTTAAACGATCACCTAAACGAATCTGCTCTATTGCAATGTATTGTTGAGATAATTGTATTTCTTCTTTTAGGCTGACCAACTTTAACTCTTGAAAACTTGCTCTAAACAATTTAGATAAATCTATCAGCATTTGTTCAGCTTTATCAGGATCAATTGCAATTAAACTCACCACACTATTTAAACTATTGAATAAAAAATGGGGATGAATTCGGGCTTGCATGGCCTGAATACGCGCATTGAGTTCACTATTTTGCTGTAATACAGCTTGTTCGCGTATATACAGGTAACGTAAACAAAATGCGCCCAGCAATACCCCATAACTGACATGCAAAATAAGATTATGTGAAATGTCAGTTATGGAAATATTTTGTAAAGAAAAATGCGTTCCCCAATAATGAATAATATTTAAAACCAGCGTTGTGCACAGCACGATCACCTGTAAAAGTATAAAACTGAATATTGAAATAGATAAATAGGTATACTGCGATAGCCTTTTTTCAAATACATCCTGAAAAGCCGCAAAAGCCAATAATACCCAATTAATATATAAAATATATTCTAAAACATGCCAAAGGTTTAAATTGCCCCATGATTGTGCTTCTGCCAGGGCTAATAAAAAAGCCAACACATTACTAGAGATAAACAATTCGAATAAATACTTACGATGGCCCATTTTGCTAAAAAAATAAGACTGATAAAAACCACGCCCAGATTTTATTGACGAATGATTGCGCTTTACTTCGGCAAGTGAGGCTGAATTTGTTATACTGCGTTTAGTTCTACTGCTTTTTTTCCTACTGAGCCGATATGACCACATCTTCTAATTCCTCTAATCCGTCACAAGCCCAAACTTCAGGCATGTGGGGCGGTCGTTTCTCTGAAGCTACTGATGCTTTTGTTGCTGAATTTACTGCATCGGTTCAATTTGACCAACGTTTTTATAAACAAGATATTGCTGGATCTATCGCACATGCGACTATGTTAGCAAAAGTTGGTGTCCTTACAGAACAAGAACGTGATGACATTATCAATGGTTTAAACACAATTAAAACTGAAATTGAAGCAGGTCAATTTGAATGGCGCATTGATTTAGAAGATGTGCACATGAATATCGAATCTCGTTTAACTCAACGTATCGGGATTGCAGGTAAAAAATTGCATACTGGTCGTAGCCGTAATGACCAAGTTGCCACAGACATCCGTTTATATGTTCGTGACGAAATTGATGCGATTTTAACTTTACTGGAAAAATTACAAAAAGGCATCTTGGGCTTAGCAGCGAAGAATACTGACACCATCATGCCTGGCTTTACCCATTTACAGACTGCACAACCTGTGACTTTTGGTCATCATTTGATGGCGTGGTTTGAAATGTTGGTGCGTGACTCTGAGCGTTTAATTGACTGCCGTAAACGTGTCAACCGTATGCCTTTAGGTTCAGCTGCGCTTGCTGGAACAACGTATCCTATTGATCGTGCTTATACTGCGGAATTGTTAAACTTTGAAGCCGTTGCTGAAAATTCTTTAGATGCGGTATCTGATCGTGACTTTGCGATTGAATTCAATGCTGCTGCATCTTTAATCATGATGCATTTATCACGTATGTCAGAAGAAATGATTCTTTGGACTTCTGCACAATTTAAGTTTGTGAATATTCCTGACCGCTTCTGTACTGGCTCATCTATCATGCCACAAAAGAAAAACCCAGATGTTCCTGAACTGATTCGTGGTAAAACTGGCCGTGTCTATGGCGACTTAATGAGCCTGCTCACCCTCATGAAAGGTCAACCTTTGGCCTATAACAAAGACAACCAAGAAGACAAAGAGCCTTTGTTTGATGCCATTGATACAGTGCGTGGTTCATTGATGGCTTTTGCAGATATGATTCCTGCACTTGTACCGAATATTGAAATCATGCGTGAAGCGGCTTTACGTGGTTTCTCTACTGCAACAGACTTGGCTGATTACCTTGTAAAAAATGGCGTTGCTTTCCGTGATGCACATGAAATCGTAGGTAAAGCCGTGGCGTTAGGTGTGCAAGAATCGAAAGATCTTTCTGAGTTAAGCCTTGAGCAATTACAACAATTCTCAGATTTAATTCAAGCAGATGTGTTTGAAAAAGCATTAACCCTTGAAGCATCTGTCAATGCGCGTAATCATATTGGTGGTACTGCGCCGGCACAGGTTGCTACTGCAATTGAACGCGCTTATATCCGTTTAGAAAAACTTTATGCATAAGGAGTTTTGATATGAGTCGACAAGTATTTTGCCGTAAATATCAAAAAGAGTTAGAAGGTTTAGACTTTGCACCCTTTCCAGGTCCAAAGGGTCAAGTGATATTTGACACAGTTTCTAAACAAGCTTGGCAAGAATGGTTAAAACACCAAACCACGTTAATCAATGAAAAACGTTTAAACGTGTTTGAACCAGATGCAAAAAAGTTTTTAGAAGAACAGCGTGAAAAATTTTTGGATAATGATCAATCACTGGAAATGGCGGAAGGCTTAAAGCCTGAGTAATAACCAAAGCCTCACAAGGCAAAAATCCTAAAGTGATGTGCTTCTTATGCCCATCTAAAAAATCCCCGTCAGGGGATTTTTTTATTGCTTCATCGTACAAGATGACGCGATCACATGAGCTTATAAATTTAATCGTATGTAACGTGGGCTCGACCTTATTACACCTTTAACTTATTGAAAAAAATAATCTTGGCGGAGTCTTGCTGAGCTTTCATCCAATTTCTGGATCAGCCTGCGGCTCGCCCTACTTTTGTTTCGATATGAGGAGTTAAGCTCCGCAAGGGTAACCATCTTGCGCAGCTACATCGCTGCTCACCGCAAAACTCGTCGACCACCAGCAACTCATTCAATGAATCGCAGAAACAACTCTTTATCAATGAAGTCCTGCCTCAGACAGTTGCGAATGACGTTTCCGAGTATCATATTTCATCAAGAGTTTTATATCGAACTCAGGTTATGTATTGTTGGTATATCTCCATGCATAAAAAAAGGAGTCTTGGAGACTCCTATAAACTTTAAATACTTCAGTGGGTACATGCTGTGCAATCAATATACAGAGATGTTATTGCGTAATATTGACCAAAGATACCGAAAATACTGACCAATCACGACAAATTATAATTTTTACAGCACACATCCCGTTCGTTTAACTCAATTTTCAAACTGATCAGAAAACACAATGTCGCTCACCAAACAACATCCAAACTAAGCTACAGAATCGTTCAGCTTATCTGTATTTTCTTCAACCAATAGTGGTTTTTTCTCTACCCATTTGGCTGGAAAATATTTTTCTATGCTGGATGATAACCAGTTTGCGATTGGCTGAGGCAATTTCACACCTAAAGGATTCTGTTCTTGCAAATCCGCAGAAGAAATCACCCGTGTCCCCATCAGGTAATCAAACCAAGGCTTGGTGACACACCAGTTCGCATCTTGATTCGAGTTCATGTGGTGATCATAATGCCAAGGAATTTTCTTCATCGCCCACTCAGGCTCTAAATGTGCACGGCGATGGATATAATAATAATTACATGCACTATAAATAGATGCCGCAACCATTCCTTTCGAAATTGGGTAGAAAATCAAACTTGCCGCACCAGCGACGACCGCCAAAGAAACGATTTCATTCTTGGTTCGCCAATTTGAAATCCCTTCTACATAGCCATCATCATGAAAATCCTGTTTACGAACTTCACGATGGTGTTCCCAATGTGATTTCATACTGCGTGGCACTGGACTAAAACGTGGTTTTCCTGGGCGATGTTGACCATGTAAAATATAGTTATGCGCAACCCATTCAAAACCATTTGCGACGACCAATCCAACTAAAAAACCTTTTAACATATTTAATCCCTCTTGCTTATTGTGAATATAAAACATGCTGGGAAATAGGTATTGACATCAAAAAGTGTTTTCATTGACAAATTACGACAAATTAAAATAGTATCGACAAATCCACTTGAATCCACTCAGCGGCGCTTGTTTGTCTTATTTAAACTCGTTTAAAATAGTAGGATGCTTAAACTACAGCTGACGTAGATCACACAATAACAAGATGTGTAAATGATGCAATTAAAGGACTATGCTGGCTCCGTATATGGGGGGCTTGGACAATTACTCTATACTTTTAGTGAAGCTAAAGGTCTAAAGATTTCATCCAAATTACAACAGGTTCAAAATGTTGAACGCTTTGAATATACCGTTTGGCGTGAGATTTTGGATGACATACAAGCGCAAGTACAAAGCCCAGCTTTGGGTCTAGACATCTCTAAACATGTACAACCTAAACATATTGGCATCATTGCCTATATTGCACAATCTTGTGACACGCTCGGGGAGGCACTTACCCGTTATCATGATTTTCATCGATTGATTTATGATGGAAGCCCACTCAAGGTTGAATATTATGATGAACAGCACATCTCAGTCCGCTGGGAAAATCTACCTACGCATTTAACCACTCAAATTACTGATGAAATTGCGATGGCTGTATTGATTCAGTTTTTAAGACAATTTATATCAGATGACATCAGTCTCTATCAGGTTAATTTTATTCATCATCAACCTAAAAATGGAATGGTGTATCAAGCGTTCTTTAAGTGTCCTGTGCTCTTTCAACAAGAAAAGGTCGAACTGATTTTTCCCATTAGCGCACTCGCGATTTCCTTTAAACGCAGTGATCAAACTCTGCAAAAACTACTGATGCAGCAAGCGCAAGCTTTACTTGCAAGCTTGCCCAATGCCACCCAACTAGATGAGCGCTTACAACAAAGTATTTTATTGGGATTACAAAAAAATAATTATCAGATTGAAACCATTGCTAAACAACTGAATATGTCGATACGTCAGTTACAGCGTCATCTACAAAGTCAAAATACCACCTACCAACAACGTGTTCAGGATGTCCGTCAATTATTAGCCTTTCAGTATTTACAAGATCCACATTTAGGTCTACATGAAATCGCCCTGCTTCTCAGCTACTCAGAACAAAGTGCTTTCCAACGTGCTTTTAAACAATGGACAGGCTTAACACCACAACAATGGCGGATTCAGCACCGAGAATTTAAGTAATTGTGTATTAAATTTATAGCTAAAAACAGCATATTCCTCCATTCTCACGATTAGCCTCTTAAAGTTAAGATTCTGTAAAATATAATTTTTTAAAATAAAAATCAGAACATTCACCGATATTGATATGAATATTTTTTATTTGTGATTTTATTTTCATATTTTTAGACTATTATCTTTATAGAGAAAATAAAAGTTGTACCCACTCCAAGGTTATCAACTATTTAAAAATAGCCACATAACCCATTCCGTTCAAAAAAATAATTTAGGAATCAATATGAATAAATATCTCGCAGAATTTATCGGAACCTTTTGGCTGGTGTTTGGAGGATGTGGTAGCGCAATATTTGCCGCTGCTTTTCCAGAACTGGGCATCGGTTTTGCTGGTGTCGCACTGGCATTCGGTTTAACCGTACTCACAGGCGCTTTTGCTTTAGGGCATATCTCAGGCGGGCATTTTAACCCTGCGGTAAGTGTGGGCTTATGGGTAGGTGGTCGTTTTAATGCCAAAGACTTAGCGCCTTATATTATTGCTCAAGTCATCGGTGGTATTTTGGCCGCATTTGTTTTGTATTTAATCCTACAAGGTCAGGCGGGATTCACGGGAACTGGCGGATTCGCCAGCAATGGTTTTGGTGATTTATCCCCTGGAAAATATTCTTTAGTCTCTGCTTTATTGATTGAAATCGTATTAACCGCCTTTTTCTTAATTGTTATTCTCGGTTCAACAGACAAACGTGCACCTGCTGGCTTTGCTCCGATTGCCATCGGTTTAGCACTTACTTTGATTCACTTAATTAGTATCCCTGTCACCAATACTTCAGTTAATCCAGCCCGTAGTACCGCTGTGGCTTTATTTGCTGAAACAGCAGCACTGAGTCAATTATGGTTATTCTGGGTAGCACCAATTGTCGGTGCAATCATTGGGGCACTGATTTATAAGGTTGTGGGTAATGAGCCTCAATCCTAAATAGATTTTCAATGTAAAAAAATCCTGCTTCGGCAGGTTTTTTACTTATAAGCGAATGACTTAGAAAGCAATTGATTAGAAAATCATTTAAAAATAAGGATAGTCTTTAAAGAAATGGATTTTCTATTTCGCCTTCACTTTGACGCGCGAGCTGTTCTGGTAGATCACTTTGCTTCTCTAAACTTGCCACCACATCATTGAGATAGCTTTGTAAAAGCTTAGCCGCTTTTAAGCCTGCTTGATCTTTGGTGATCTGTAAGTTGCCATAAATACTGACACAGTCAGTTTGATTTTCTAAGGTTAAATCATGAATTGAATGTGATTCGGTGCCATTCTCAAACGGTTTAAACATTTTTAATTTTCTCAATTTTTTTCGATCTTATTCACAGTATAAATAGATTCTCAAAAGATACTGCACCATCTGCGCTGAATTATTTCAAAATTTGTAAAATATATTGCAACAACGCTTCAACCAATTGTTTCACCAAGGCATCTTTGGTTTCAGGATCGACTTTCGGCAATTGCATATCCGATGTAGCTGTTGAACCACTTTTGGGTTGGAAGTGCTTTTGCAGTGCAGTGATTTTATCCTGACTGACCTCTTCTGCACATTGGCTTTCCGCATCCCAATGTGAATATTCAATTTCTTTATTGACCTTGACCTGCTTTGCGTTCAAAGGCAATTTATACGTATTGCGCTTTTGTTCTTCGGTCAGTTGTGGAAATAAATTCATTCCCAACTGCTCTTCTAAATAGCATACGCTGACCACTTTAACCTGAAGTGAATCATTATTTGGCGCATAGTACGCACCAATGATCCCATGTTTAGGCAAGTAAATCGCTTTGTAGATTGCGGTTGGAACAATCACCCCCTTTCCAATGGTTTTTAGTTTTTTTCCTGAAAAGACTGGGCCAGTAACCACATACACATCTTTCTTTTGCTTGGTCACAATTGCACGAGTTGCTTCTTCTAACTCACGCCAAACTTGTTGGTTATTTTTAGCAGCTTGCGGGACCATATTGGCTAAAGAAAAGCTGTCGAACTGTGATTCTTTATTGGGCATATCGGCATTGGGTGACATATGACCACGGTCATAGCCTGAACCACGATAATCCGATAATAATGCACGATGTGTAACGTTTACACGTGGCTCTTCGTGGAAATTATCTTCACGTTTAATCTTTTGGCTTAAGCGCTGTGGAGATAAATATTCTGCTGTCCATAACGGCGTTTTTGAAATCCCCGAATACATCACATTAAACCCATTAAAACATAAGGGATAACTGTTTTTCTTTAAACTTTCTTTGATTAGAACAGGTGGTTGCTCTCGATAGAACTGATTTAAACACACAGAGTTATTGGTACTACTTTGGGTAAACGGCAGTAACTGAAAAATTTTCTCTTGGCCAAACGCAATCGCAAAACTTCCAGTAGCAACAACACCCAAAACCATTTTAACTACTGAATTTTTCAACAAAGGCTTCCTAAACAAGGTTAAATAAACAATCCACTCAAAACCCTTACAGATTAAGTTTTTGAATTTAAATAGCTTAACAAGTCAATAAACTGAAAGATATTGTGTCGACCTTCAACCGAGTAAAGCTTCTACGATTTATGCTTAACTAAACAACATTCCATGTAACAATTTATTGTTTATTTCATAAAAAATGCTAGAAAATCAAATATCTTACAGATGCTTTATCGCACTTGTGATCATGATTATGTCATGTTGCGCAGTGTTGTTCGACAGCCTTGCGACACAATTTGTCGTATAGGATCGTTTTATGCGGATGTCTCATGATTTGCTGGGGAGAATTGAATGATAAAAGCATTCAAACTGAGCATTCTAAAGGATTTGATACTGTGTCAGTGTAATATCAGCCCATAAAACCCATGGGCAAAAAAAAGCCAGAATGACTTCTGGCTTTTGATTGATATGAATTTAGATTTCGATCTGGCTGCCCATTTCCACCACACGGTTTGGCGGGATTTGATAGAAATCACTCACCGGACTGGTATTACGTTGCATTGAAATAAAAAGTTTTTCACGCCATGGCGCCATTCCATCACCCACGGTATGAATCAAACGATCACGTGAGATGAAGAAGCTGATATGCATCATGTCAAATTCAACTTCAAGCTGCTTATAAGCCAACTCTAGCGCGTTTGGAATATCAGGTTGATCCTTAAAGCCATAGTAAACAAAAACCCGTTGGAAGCGCTTATCTAAGACTTCAACACGGATTCTTTCTTGGTCTGGCACATACGGAACATCACGGGTAATCACTGTCACCATGATATTGCGTTCATGCAGGACTTTATTGTGCTTGATATTGTGCAACATCGCATGTGGGACAATATTTGGGTTACCAGTTAAGAATACCGCTTGACCGGGTACAAACTGAGTTTCATCACTCAAGCTGACACTTTTAATAAAGAGATCCAACGGCAAGGCATCTTTTTCCAAACGGTTAAAGACAATTTCTCGCCCTGTTTTCCACGTCATCAGAATAGTAAATACGATTGCACCGATCAGGATCGGAACCCATCCACCTGAAATGATTTTTAATGAAGTTGACCCAATAAAAATACTATCAATCACTAAAAATGGGATCGCGAATAATGCCACTTTCCACTTTGGCCAACGCCAAAAACCATAGGCCAAGATTGAAATCAAAATCGTATCGCATAGCATGGTCATGGTAACCGCTACACCATAAGCATTGGCAAGATTGGCACTGTTTTGGAAAATCACAATCAACAAAAGAATCGAGACATAGAGTATCCAGTTGATAAAGGGCAAATAAATCTGACCTTGTTCCACATCAGAAGTGTGATGCACAGTTAATCTTGGCAAATAGCGTAGCTGAATGGCTTGGTTTGCCATTGAAAACACACCAGTAATCACCGCTTGTGAGGCAATCACCGCTGCCGCTGTAGCTAAGGCAATCATGGGGTATAAGCCCCACTCAGGTACAAGCAAATAGAATGGGTTTTCAATCGCACTTGGATTACGCAGTAATAACGCACCTTGCCCTGCATAATTTAATAGCAGACAAGGCAGCACAATGATAAACCAGCCTAAACGAATCGGCAGTCGTCCAAAATGCCCCATATCTGCATAGAGTGCTTCACCACCCGTCACCGTCAAAATCACCGCACCCATGGTTAAAAAAGCCACAAAGGGTTGGTGAAAAATAAAGTTCAGTGCCCAATGTGGACTGAGCATGCTTAAAACATAAGGAGTTTGGCTAATACTATGAATACCGATTAGACCGATAGAGGCAAACCAAGTTAGAGTGATTGGACCAAAAAACTTACCCATGGTTCCCGTACCATGTCTTTGCACCAGAAACAGTGCGGTAAGAATGCCGATTGCTAAAGGCATCAGCCATTTATTAAACATAGGTGTTGCAATACTCAGCCCTTCAATGGCTGAAAGTACTGAAATTGCCGGGGTAATAATGCCATCACCGAAAAACAGCGATGCGCCAATAAATCCCAAGGCAATTAAGTAGATTTTGCGATTATCTGCGATACGATTAGATCGTAAGTTCAGCGCCAGCAAGGACATGATACCACCTTCACCATTGTTATCTGCTCGCATGATAATGGTGACATATTTAAAGCTGATGGTGAGCATCATGCACCAGAAAATCAGTGACAAGATCCCAAGCACGGTCGCTTCGGTGATGGCAATGTGTGCAGTCAGAAAACATTGGCGTAGGGCGTACAAGGGACTGGTTCCGATGTCTCCAAATACCACCCCTAATGCTGCGAGTGTGATCGCAGGTAACGCGGCTTTTTTTGCAGTACTTTGCATAGATTCGTCTTCAAAAATTTAGACACTATTTTTGCGCAATCATATCACTGTGAAATTTTTTTTGCTCTAAATCAATTGTTGCTTGGCAGAAATCTTTTTTTTGGTTATTATCCCACGCCTTGGTGAAGTGTCCGAGTGGCTTAAGGAGCACGCCTGGAAAGTGTGTATACGTTTATAGCGTATCGAGGGTTCGAATCCCTCTTTCACCGCCAAATTCAATTCTTATGGAATCTCGTAAGGTCTAAAAAAGCTTAAATCTAAAGGATTCAGGCTTTTTTTACATCTCATACAATCTACTTGATCTATTGAAAGCTTGATATAGTTGGGGGTATAACTGGGGGGTATAATCTTTCACCCTTAAAATTATACCCCCAATTCTGCGGAATCATTACCATGCTTACAGATGCTCAAGTCAGAAAAATAAAGCCCTCAGAAAAGAAAACCAAATACGCTGATGAAAAAGGCATGATGATGCTTTGCCCTTTTTCATTCTGTGCCATGTAACTGACATCGGAGGATTCAATCCGCCAATCCATGCCTGCTTGTTGTGCCCAGACGTCAATCGGTTGGTTTTGTGTCAGTTGATTGCCGAGTCCATGCCAAGGGGTTTCACCGACATACGCCATTTGTTCAAGTTGATGTGCCATGGTTTTATTCCTTTTAATTTGAAAATGAAATTTGAATCTGTATTGATACCGATCAATCTTTAATGCAGTAGATGACTTGGAAACTTCTGGTAGCAGTTGAGGCAGAAGCACAAATTTTGTTGTGGTGATGTGCTTTGTTCAGTAAATGAATTCAACACACTGCCCAACATACCTCCCAAAAACGTTCCTGCGATTCCACCAATAATCGGCGGTAGATTGAATGTCTTTGCGACTGTAGTTCCTAATGCAGCTAATGTGGTCGGTGTGACCAAATTGGATAGGGCTGTACTTGTTTGTTGCGTACTTACTTCAACCAACATCACATTCGTTGAATGACAAAAGGGACAGCTTAAGCTCATGGCTCGACTCCTTAAATTTGGGGCATAAAAAAGCCTGCACGATGGCAGGCTTGTGTCATATTTTTCATGTGATCTCAAAAGAGCTTCATGATTCTCATTAGGATGTTATGTATTTGAAATTATTTGGAATAGGATTAAGTAGAGTGTCATTATTCTATTGATTCATTTAATGAAATTTGTACGATAAGAAAAAATACAACAGTGACTTTAAAATTATGGCTCAAATTCAAATCAAGGACTTTCGTGAAAAATATGGATTCACCGAATATCAAATCAGACATGCAACTCGCTCAGGTAAATTAGAAAGAGTTTCTAAGGGGATCTTGGACGAACAACTTGCACTTCAAATAATGTTGTCTTACACAAAGCCCTTAAAAACTCTCAAGCAACAGAAAAATCCAACAACTGCACAATCAACTCAAATTCAAGATAAGCCAGAATTTTTATCTCAGGCATGGGTGAAATCTATGGTTGCACCTGCGAGTAACAGTGGAAAAGTTTACCCTCCTGATGAGTAATCTTACAAAAATTGATTGAATGAGAAGGAGTTGGGATTTTCTCCTCCTCATACATATTGTACGTACGCATTGTATTTAAAGCTGATAGAGATCAAGGAGTGTTGTATCAACATCGTTTGTAAAAATAATAATTTCAAAATTGACACGACTTGTCAGACAAATTTATTTAAATACAACCAATCCCACTATTTCATACACATTATGGCACGAGTAATTTCTCAAAAATTGAAAAGGTGCAAGAACTGTGGTCACAGTACATTACACCAGAAAAACACTAAACAAATGAGCTGGGTGATGCATATATTTTTATTTTGTATCACTTTAACATTTTGGTTTTGGGTTTGGCTTTTACTCTTTATTTGGCATTTATTCTCCAAACCAACTACAGCTTTATTCAACAATTGGCATTGCTCTCAATGTGGAAAGTAATTTTATTTTTGTAAGGAACCGATATGAAACAATTTCTTATTTTACCATTACTCATGGTTTCTTTTGCGACACATGCTTTATGTGAAAATGAAAGAAATCATGGCAATACCATTTCAATCAATAATTGCTATGACAAAGAAGTTAAAAAGTCTGACCCAAAAATCATGCAAGTTTATAGCAGTTATAAAAATACGTTAAACGTAAATGAGCAAAAACAATTGCTTGATCTTCAACGTACTTGGATTAGCTATAAAACAAAACAATGTAAATTTGAAGTTTCAAGCAGTGGAACAATTGCATGTCAATTGTCTTCGCAATGCATGATTAATTTAAATAACCGCAGAATCATGGAGCTTAAATACATGCAAGATTGTGGTTTAGAAAGCTCTTCTAGTTTTTGTGCAAATTACCGACCTGTTTAAACGGACAAAGTTATGAATCGTATACTTTCAATCACATTATTATTGTTTGCATCAAATACATTTGCAGAATCAACATCGCAAGACCTAGCAAAAATCAATTTCATCAAAAAAATATATGCTATGAAAATTAGCGAACAATATTTAAACATTGATATTGTTAAACAAAATTCTGCAAATGAACTAAAACAACTGATTTCACGAAGAGATGCTTTGGAACTGAAGTATTCTGGGGAAATGTGTGATTGGGTACGTAATCTACTCATTCCTGGCAATGACTCTGATGTAAAGTTAAACAAAATGAAATTTACAGTATTAGACAATGGGTTAGTCCGAGCTCAGGGCGTTAATTTTGGTGAAAAATTCCATATTGATTACCAAGTTCAATGTCATGGTCAAGCTTGTAAAATCGAGGATATTTATGATCCATATAGCTATAAAAAAGAACTCATCTCTGTCGTAACAAAAAATAAGTGTTATTAGGCAAATAAAGTAATAAGACAGTAAAAGCGATGTTTAACACCTTTACTGTCCTATCATAAAATCAAATAAATACTAAAAAACTCAAGCGACGAGTCCAGAGATATTTAAGTCACCAATTTCTAATTTGTCCGACAGCAAATCAAAAGGGACAATCCAAATTTTAGGCTGTAGCTCATCCCCTAAAGAGGTATGAATATTAAATAAAAATGGTTGCAGTGCCTGATCAAAATGAGCATGTTTAGGATAAATTAAAACGATATCTGACTGATGCCCTTGATACATATGGTTATAAGCAAACATTTGATATAAGTCACTTTGTTTTAACCCAAAGTTTTCATCGGCAACGGTATTAATTAACTTCCATTTCGTATCTAAGATGAGGTACTTTTTTCGACTTTCCTGCTGGCAAAGATATTCAATCATTAAGTCAGGTTTCAGATTAAATATTTTCTTCGTCGTTTGTCCAACGTCGTATTTCGCTAAATAATGACTTGACTTTTGTGATTCCAATTTTGCACCTTTTTCAAGCTGATTGAGTAAGCGGAATTCCACATATTTTTCAAATAACTTTTCCATCGGAAACAAAATACTTTTACCACGTTTGTTTCCTTTCACAGAAAAAGGTATTTGTTGACCTAAGATAATCTCACACCAATACTTAATTTCAGTATAGTGCGACATTAAGCGATCATTTTTCCATTGCTTAAAATCTTGCCGTACATCCTGAGCAGGCGAAACTTCGGCAAATAACAAATGGAATTTATGTGCTTTACGCCAAATGTCTGAATTTTGAGTTCGCTTACAAATACAATCAATACAAGAACGAATTAGTCTATTTTCAGCTCGATTTGCCGTAAAAATATCATGCCGAATACTAAATTCGTTCTGTTTCGTAACTGGCTTTTGTATTTGCCTGACCGTATCTAACTGCCCTCTCAGAAACAAAGTCTCTTCCTCAGTTTTTTGATAATCAAATCGAATACCAATTTGATACAGTTTTTGCAATGCCTGTAAAAACTGTAAATAAAACCATTCTGTAACTGGAACTTTAAATTGGTCAATAGAAGCCAAACCAGAATCTTTTTGAGGTAGGTTTAGGACTTGGCTCAACATTTTAATCAAAAGACGACGCGACTGTGCTCTATTGGTTAAAACGCTATCATTTTTAGGCAGTATTTCAATTTCTGTCCCGCAGGGTGTTTCAATCACTCCAACAAAATTTTGGATTTTAAGCTCAGATGTATTTTTACCCAAACTTAAAAATTGCTGACCTTGTTCTGCGAGCTCTTGATTCAATTCATATAAATATTCAAATGCGCTTGGTGTAATTTCAGCAAAATCCATTGACAGATTTTGCTGTTCTGGTTGATCTGTTTTTTTGAGCCGAGCATATTCACGTACAGTGATGTTATACATTGTATTTACTCTACTTCTAGATCAATACCTGCATAAATCGCTTTATACGCATTCAGATTATCGAATGCTTGAGTATTCACTTCCCAAATATCACGATTTGATTTCTGATTTTTAAATAACTTACTCACTTTTGAAGCATCGTATTTTTTCTTAAGCATTCCATTTTCATTTAAAACCGCATGAATGTGCTCCCAGTCATCAAAGAAATACTCTTGCAGTAATGGAATAATTTTCTGTAAGAATATTTCTCTTAAAACACTTAATTCTGGCTTATCTTTCAATGGCATGAAATAGGCATGACCTATACAGTGGTCGCGATCAAGTAAAATTTCTATACGCCGATTTAAGATATCTAGTAGGTGACCAATTTGAATACCTTTTTCTTCAGTATCAATCTGTACTTCGACACCTGATAACAGTGAAGGATTAGGTGACATTTCAATAAAAGTAAAACGACGACGTAAAGCAAGATCTAAACTTGTTAATGATCGGTCTGAACTATTCATTGTTCCAATAATATAAAGATTATTTGGTACGCTAAACTGTTCTTTTGAATACGGTAAAATTGTACTCAGCTCCTCAGTATTCCCTTGACGCTTAGAGTCCTCAATAAGAGTGATAAGCTCACCAAAAATACGTGAGATATTACCGCGGTTAATTTCGTCGATAATAAGAACAACTGGTTCAGAATTTTGACTTGGTAGTTGAATCAAAAAATCGACTAATGATGCTAATAAGCTATTATACCCATTAACAATAAATGGTTCTAAAATTGCATGTTCGCCCAAAATATTTATGACATTTTTAGAGCTTATATCTTCAATTGTAATTTTTTGATCTTTAACATTACTGAGTAAAAATTCAACTAATTTAGCTGATAATGTCACGATGTTTCCATTTGGTTTTTTTACATCAATGCAACTTCCATTTGCGCACAATATATAATGATCTTTCTTAAACTCAGCTCCGACAATATTTGCGGATTTGGCTAATGCTTTAAAAACACCAGATTGGATTTTATAAGTTAAGCTTCCATCTACTGTTTCAGCACGAATACCTTCAACAAAATCTTCATAACTGAAACTTTGATGAAAAGTCACAAATTGGATTTGACCATTATCTACATATTTTTGGAATTCTTGTTTCAGAATGTCTCGTTGCTCTGGTGCTTTGTGCGTTTCATAAAAATTAGGATCAATGATCTGTAATGCGTGATTAACAGTATGATACGTTTTACCTGTACCAGCAGGGCCAAATAAAATTTGGTTTAAAGGGCGATTATTTTGACTATGTTGCATATGTTTTTCTTCATTTTTAGCTAAATTTGAATGAGTTGATATATTTTCAGACTCATACCAGTCACAAAACTTTTCAAATTCTTCAAGTGTATCTATCTGAATATGATAAGTTTTAAAACCAACTTTCAAATATTCACTCAACGAGTTTAAACTGGAATGTCTTGAATCATTTTCGCTATATTTAGCAACTGAACCATCCTGTTTTCTAGAAAACTCAAATTGAAATACACCATTATTTTCAGGATCGACTTGGATAAAAAAACTTGCTTTTTTTCCATCAAGTACCAATCCAATTTCTCGATCATTATCATTTGTCACCAGAGTCATTTTTTGGCGACTCTTATATTTGTCAGGATATTTTACACTCAGAATTCCATCAACTTCACTTGGTGTGAGATGGCTTTGTTTGGGATGGGCCTCTACATATTTCTCTACCAAATCAAAGCTATATTCTAATAGTGATTGGGTTCCTATTTGTTGAATTAGCTGATTATATATTTCAGAATATCTAAGCTTATAATTTCCTGTCAGAAAATCGAGCATAGCTCTAGAAAAAATTGAAATTATGTTTGGTTGTTCTTGGTTTTGATATAAAAATGCAATTTTCCATTTTACAACAGGAGAAAAATCAATCTCATCTATCGCTGTTAAATTCCCAGACTGAACATACTCAATTGTCTGAATAATTCGCTTTTTAACTTCATTAAAAACACTTTCTTTACTATCACCATATTTTTCTAACCATGCATAATCATCTTGATAAATTTTACCTTTATTATTTTCAATATCGTCCGTTGCACTCCTATGATAAATACCAAATTTAAATGCCGAACCACCAAGAATATTCGCAATTGGTTTAGTTTTTCTCTCAATCCAATATGTAAAATTGTTCTGATCACCAGACTTTGAGTATTCTTCTAATGTCATTGAGCGAACTTTTTCAAGAGGCCAATTTACTAAAAATTCATCCCACAAGTTTTGTACATCGTTGAAAGCCATATTTCAATTCACTATCACTATTATTTCATTACTGACAAAATTATAAAAAACTCAGCAGACAGGTTTTGTCAAAATTACCTTTAAAACATATATTTTCAATAAAAATGTGTCATCTCTACAGTTTCAAATATCGTTTTAAGTCTTGCTCAATCTCATGTTGTAACTCAATCGGATCTTGTACCTTTACATGTGGTAGCCAAAAACGAATTGAAGATTTAATTTGATCATTGTGTGCTATTATACTTGAGACTAGTAAGTCGCCATTTTCAAATATTTGCTCAATTTTCTGTTCAGGAAATATTTGCCTTTGATTAAAATGCTCTGCAATTTCAGCATTTACTTTGAGTAATATCTGATTTTTATCATTTCCAAACCAAATACTCTCTTCATTTTCAAGCTGTTTTATAATGATCGGATCAAGAATAAATTCATCCAAGTCTAAGACTTTCTTGTAGTCATTAATTCGACTCAGTTTAAATGCACGTAATTGATATTCCTGCACTGCGGCCAAATACCAACTTCCATGATGATGTACCAATTTATAGGGCGCCACTCGTCGTTGTTTATCGTTATAGATAAACTGAAATATGCGCCTTTTTTTGATTGCGTCGCTGATTATCTTAAATAAATCTTCATATTGAGAGGCTTCTTCAAAAGAGTACCCCTTTGCGGTATAGACTTCTGATGCATGCTTATCCAACAATTCCCGAATAAATGAAATATCCAAGTTTGGATATAAACTTGCGATCCCTGAAAGTTGTGCAAAATTTTTAACATCATTTGGCGTTATTTTTCCAACATAGTGGGTCTGCAAAAAAAACTTATGTGTTTTTTCATCTTTTAAGATAGGTAAATTTGCTGCTGATAAACGATCTATGTCACGTCGAATCGTACGCTCATCAACATCAAACTCATCTTTCAGCATTTTATAGTCCAGATACTGCCCTTGATTTAACTTAGTTAGAATACTCGCTAAACGGTCAGCTAACCGAACATGATTTTTTTGCTTTTCAGACATAATAATTTGTTTCAGAAGTTCATACTGTAATTTTATCTTGAATCATTCAACATTTGGAATACATGATAAATATAACAAATTATTATTTATATCTTTTTTGAATTTAGTTTCTAATTTCGATTATGGAATATTCACTACAGCTTGATTGACTAAACCCACCCTAAAACTTATCATTCAACTGCTGGCCTACATTGCCAGTCGGTTTTAGCAGACCGTAGATCCAGCACGATATATGGAATGATTCTTGTATGTCGTGAACCCTCGTGTTCCCCCTTTGCGGTAGAACGGGAGGGGGACGCCTTGTGCGTGCTGGTTCCTTGGATCCCGGTCTGCTAACCCCCTTTCGTTCTGCCTCCATTATTTAGCAGTAATTTGGTAGAACTTCTTATAATTCCAAGGAGTCAGCCATGACTAAGCATTTTTTACTTTTATTCTTTTCTCTAAAGCCATATTGGGAACCTCCCTGTTTTTGGCAAAAATCATAGATTTCATTTCAGCTTAAATTGATCTAAAGACTTATAGGTACTTTGGACTGCCTACACGTGTCTTTAATTTGATCACTTTGCTGAATTCAGCTATTTCAAAATAATCAAAACAATAAATGGGAGAGAATCATGAAAACTCTAACTTCAATTTTAATCATCAGTTGCTCACTACTGACACTGAGTTGCGCCAGCAAGTCAGAGCGAGAATTTATCAGCGGTTGCCAATCCACAGGTATGGAACGTAGTGCATGCAAATGTGCCTACAAAAAACTCGAAAGCAAATATGGAGAAGAAGGTTTAAAGAACAACCTATACACACTAAGCCAGACTGAATCATTTCAATACGACTTGATGCAAAGTGGCCTGCAATGCATGAGGGAGTAAGCCATGAGAGCTATTGCAGGAATAATTTGTGTGATTGTGATCATCTGTTTTCTCGGCCTACCGTTTATTGGCTTGATGATCTTTTTTGGACTGTTCTACCTACTTCTTAAATTTGCGCTTGGGGGAAAATAAATGAATACATCAATTAAGTCTTGGCTAATCAGAGCTTACTTTATTATCGGGTTGCTGTTTGCCATCTATCAAAACTTTTGGGGCCAACAAAGCTATAAATCATTTGCCTATCACTTAGGGCAAGGTGTTATTTGGCCAGCGGTCATGTTCCCATCCGTGGGTAAATTCATTGGTGGAGTACTTATTCTTTTAATCATCGGTGGCTTAGTCCTTCGGTCTAAATAAATTCCAATCTAAAAATATTTATAGGATTTTCTCATGAAAAAATTCACATTAATGGCATTCATACTATGCATGTATTCCACATCTCAAGCGGCGCCCAATATCTGGCAAGATAATTTTGCACAAGGCTTTAGTTTGTATTCCCTCCAAAATAGTCAAAATCAAAAATTGACCATTTCATGCAACAGTGGCGGTGTTTTAAACGTTGATCACTCAGTGGAACTCTCAACTGGAAGTAAAGCGTATGCAAGCTTTAACAAGCAATCATCTTTCAGCTTTATCATTGATGGAAAAGCACTTGAAGTACCCAATGAAACACGATCCAGACTGAATGGAAATGATTGGGATAAACTTATCGCTCATCTAGGAAAAGCCAAAAAAATTGATGTTTTTATTAACAATAAAAAAATGGCTTCGTTCATATCTACAAAAGCCAATAAAGCTTTTGCTAAAGAACTAGTTGAGACTTGTGCTTCGCTATAATTCTCAAATTTTTAATCGTTGCGCTCATTCTATTATTGCTTATATCCATGATCAAAAAAGAAATAGGCATACCTAGGCTTAAAAACCTAGGTAGCTCCACCTTAGAACGATACTGAGTCATCCATGGCAAAAACCTCAACATTATGAGTCATTACAACTGCTTATTTATTTCTGTATATGAATGGGTTGCTTATTTTCTTCATGATGTGTGAAACATTTTGTTCGTTCTAAATGAGTTTCAACGTGATCTAACTTTATAGAATATCAAAAGAATAATTACATGAAAAATCATCTGCAACTTATCTTCAATGTGATCATTATTATTGCCCTCAGTTTGTCGCCTAGTAATTTAACGCAGTGCATCTTAGTTCCCACTAAACTTCCTAAGTAGTAGCCTGATCATTTTTCTATATCATCCGGCCTAAATGCTTTACTTTATCGAGTAGCACATTACGTTTCATCGAACTTATTTCAGTATCTTTCCATGATTTTCCATTCTTCCTTTGTGGAATAATCGAAACAATATTAACAGCAATATAATGTATTTCAAAATCAATCTAAAATAGGAATAAATAATAAAATCTACCTAAGAATTTCAATAATTTAAAAATCTAATATCCAATTAATTTCTAATTTAAACCTACAACAATTCACTCCTATGTTTTTCTGACAAACAACTCTCTTGATAATCCATTATTTTAGAATTTCCTTCTAAAAAAAATTTTATTATTTTATAATCTAAATTCTTATTAATGTTTAATGAATAATAACTACCACCAACAAACCCAACCCAGTTTATACTGTACCCCTCGATTTCTTTTAAAATTTTCTGCACAATTATAGGATCATAATTAAAGAAGACGATTCTTATAGTAGAGTTCTCTGATGTCTCTAATAAATCCTCAAAATATAGTTGTTCATCATCTAACTTTTCTACTAAAAGAATATCACCTAAAGCCAAATTAGGTGCATACAAAGGAATATTTTCAATAACATATTTATCCAAACCAATCTTACGACCAAATACAATCTCTTTAGATAAAATATTATCCACATTATAATAAGGAACTATAATTTTTTCTACATCCATCTAATCAGACTCAATTAATTTAAAAATCCATTAAAAATAAAACCGATAAAATAAACATTTTATTCTAGAATATTTATTCTATTAAAATTGAACACCATTTCAAATAATAATTATCAGCAACTTCATTCAGGAACCGACTTGTAAATTATACAAATCGGTTTCTATTTATCTAACACCTCAACTATAAGTTTTGAACAGTACTATGTTGAAAACATAGAACTTGTCATACCGATTGGCGCTACGGATATGCTGGTCGGTTTCTATTTGTATAGCGCCCAACTACTCATCGCAAACAGCTTTTGATAAAAACACTTCACTAAACCTCAGCACAGTAAAACTAATAATAGATCTATATAAAAACTCTTTGTTTCAACCTATAACATTGTTTAATGCTTTTCAGCTTATCTAAACTTGATCGCTTACTTGTACGCTAGCTTGAGCGGTAACTTGATCGCTTAGAATTGCATCGAGTCATATGTCCATAGCACAACCAAACCCGCTATTTAACCCTAACACTATCGGCGAAATAAAAAACAATCCTTTATCTCATTTCAGTTGGCATCACTACATCCGCAGACTGACACACCTCTTGCCACTTGAGTTTAAAATCATCAATCGCTTTTTGTCGGGTTAAAGGTATCTGATAAATCGGTACACCCTTTGCATCGTCAATTATACCTTTTAACAATACCTGTTCTTTTGCAGACAATGCTTCAGGATTAAAATCAACATCATCCAACGATAAACCGTTTTGACGTAACTGCATTAACATTTCGGAGGTCTGTTCAAGTAACTGACATTCTTTAGGAGCTTCAGCATGTGCGACAGAAAAAAATAATAATAAAATACTGAATCGTTTCATTCTCAATTGTTCTAGTTTTTACTTAGCTTAGTTATACGATATTTGAGCTATTTTTTGAAGCAAATAGATACATATCCACTCAACTAAAAAGACAATTGACTATTTCAATTCCAACTTTCTTGAATTAGTATCAAGTGAAAAGAACTTCTAGCACGATTCAAAGGAGGTGAAATACAAAATAAAAATCATATAGATGTAACGTTCTCTTAAGATAATCATGATGCGGTACTTATTAGCGATTCAAACAAGTTAAAAGCATAAAACTGCTATTCGGGAGTGACAATGAATAACAGCGCCAATTATGTAAGACAAGTCAAAAATGCTAAACGTGGTGGATACACCCCAACTATTGCCAAAGATGTAAATAAGCATAAAATTCAGAAAGCTATCCAATTGATTGAGCAATGGAGAAAACTCGCAAACGAATTGAAACCCCAAATGCAAATAGATATGGCAATCACCCTAGAAGAATGCGCACAAGATCTGGATCATATTTTAAGGAGAAAATAAGTCTATATTTCAAAACTGATAAAGATTTATTGATTTAACCCCAAATACTCAAGGCTTACTCCTCCGTAAGCCTTTTTAGTTGGAAGCTTAAAGCGATTACTAACCGTTGCTCTAGCTATCTTTGCTTTTTTGTCTACCTGCAAGTTAAAAGCGATAAAATCCTTTGCTCTCTAAAAATCTAAGCATTCATAGCACACGACATTATCAACTTCAAACCAATACTCGATCGCTAAGACTATAAATATTAAAGATTATTCAATTGTTTATTTTTTGGCTTGCAATCTTATAAATATTCTGTAGAATTCTCGCCACGTTGCCGGCATAGCTCAGTTGGTAGAGCAACTGACTTGTAATCAGTAGGTCCACAGTTCGAATCCGTGTGCCGGCACCATTTTTACTTAGCCTCGCTTTTTTAGTGAGGCTTTGTTGTTTTTGGCTTAGGCATTTTCTTATAATTTTTGATCTGCTTGATCTCATCACAAATAATAAAAATTATGTTTTGACCGCGCTGAGCTGTATATATCGAACGATTCCCTCTTCAAATAACCTTTGACAAAGTTTTGCGGTCATTTGTATTTTGATTTGATCTAGCCCTCCACGCTCCGTTTTTGCTCTTGTCGCAATATATTGACTAAAGCCAGCCAATACGGCTGTGGATAGATCTTCAATCACGATTTGCTCAAGACCATGCTGTTGCAGCGTATGATTGATTTGGGCCGTAGTCATCAGTGCTTTTAAATCGACATCAGCGGCTTTAAGTAGCCATTTGTATTTCATTTTTTGTTTTGAATTTAAAACTGTGTCTGAAAGCATCAACGTATGAAAACCCAAACGACCTTTTGAATTTAAAATTGGAACAACTGAATTTAAAAATAAGTTTAAATCGCTGTGGTAAGCCGCATCAATACACAACACCACATCAAAAGGTGGCGTCAATAAAAGCGCATTTAAATTTAAAAAAGATTGGCAGTGAATCGCCCTAATCTGCGGGAGTTGTTTTTGAATTTTATCGACACACTGTTGTTGTAACTCAACCGCTTCTAAATCTTGAATTTGGTAGTGTTCTAACCAGTATTTTAAACTGGCACCTTGACCACAACCTAGGTCTAGTACCCGATCATGTTGTTTAAGCTGTACCGCTTGTGCAAGACGTTCAGCAAGTTGCTGACAGGCTTGAGGGTAAGAGGATGTAGCCTCATCCCAATACCCTAAGTTGGTCCAAGCACATTCAGCGTCATCTCCTAGCATTTTTGCATCGATTGCATATTTATGTTTTGGAAGTTTTTGCTGAATCGCTTGAAGCCATTTCATTTTAAATCATTCACTTATTCAGTTATGAATTCATTAAACTTTATATGAATTCACTGGGTTTTAATAGCCAAGTTGGGGAGCCACCTCAACTTTAGGTTTTAATCCTACAAATGGCAATGGTGCACCAAAAATTTCTGCGATATGCATTGCAGAAGTTACCGCAGATTCAAGAATTGGCAAACCATCACATGACCATGAACCACAATAGAATACTTTGCGGTTGGCGACTTTATGACGCGCTTGCAACTCGATGTTTAAAGCCACTGTTTCAGAATCCACCACAGCACGGGTTAAAGTCACTGTAGAAATAACTTTCTTCGGATCGATGCTGGTCACAGGACGCCAGGTTTGGAACACTGGAGATTTACCCACCAAACTTGGTTCAATCGAGTTCAGCCAAACTGTGAATTGTTGTTTGGTAAATTTGCGATCCATCATATAGCTCAATACAGCCCAATCTTTACGATTTGGTGGCATCACGGATGCATCGGTATGCATAACCAACTCGCCTTGTTCAAACTTAAATTTTTGCAATAAAGCGATATCATCAGCAAATTGTTGTTTATTTAAAAAGTTTTCTAATTTATTGGTCGGTGTTGCTACTACCACACGGTCAAATTGAAATTGCTCACCTTGTGCATTTTCAACCAGAACAACGTTACCCTGTTCCTCAACTTTGGTAATTTCAGAACCACTGTGAATATCGATATCTTCAATCAATTTATCGACAAAAGCAGGCGTTCCACCGTGTAAACGCAATAAAGCATCACCATCAGTTAATTGCTTTAAAAAGATTAAGAGTGGTTTTGCAGGCCATTCACCGATGGTTTTAGGATCACAAGTACAAATGGTATAAAGCACTGGCATCACCGCACCATGCCAAAATACTTCTTCAATGTCATGGTGATTGATAAAATCAGCAAGGGTAATGTCTTGGTTTTTAGATTTAAAAAACTGAGAGATTGCTGTTTTAAGCTGCAACATCCCTTTCACTAAACGCCAACCATACTGTTTAAGCCCTTTACGGTTATTGATAATGGGAAAATTACCAATACGGGTACGTGATGTGGTTAACCAAGTTTCAGTTTTATCTTCAAATAACCAGCTACACGCCATAAAGGTACGCACTGGAAAGGTTTTTATGCCGAGGTGTGTTGCAAGGCTCAGGGTGTTTTTCCATAAATGCTGATTCATCACGCGCAAAGGTGCATCAATTAAACCACCTTCAAACTCAATGCTATGACTATCCATACCACGACCAGGTAATGCTTCGAAGATGGTAATGTTATGACCTGCATCTTTAAGAATTCTTGCGGTGGCCAGGCCAGCCATACCACTACCAATCACTGCAATATCCAAAGTTATTATCCGTGCGTAACCATTTTTTTTATTATGAGCTATAGCCGATTAAATCGCGGTATTAAAAAGTTCCAGTTTTAACTTTTTTTGTTGGAAATTTTTTAGGAAAAATCTCCGCCCACCGTGTTTATTCAATTTTAGTCGTTTTACGCCAGAACTTTCTGCCATACACTGCTTATACTTGATTGATATTTATATATATAAAAAAATACTGTTAAAAACATATAGATAATTTAACTTTTTATTAAAAAAACATTTACAAATACCAATTTATTAATTATTATTTACACCATAAAAATGATAAACAATTCACATTTACAATAAAAACAAATAATTATGACAACAGACAATAAAAGAAACTACAGCATAAAAGGATCTCTATAGTGTGGAATAGAGATCCTTTTTTTTACTTTGAATTTGCTTTTTAAGTAAATCACTTGCACGACGTGTAAAATAGCTGCATTCAAAAAAGCCAAGGTACAGTGGATACAAATTAACCAAATGAAATATATTGTGCTTTACTTCACATTTTTAATTAATTATGATGCACAAATAACAAAATAATTAATCAAAACAAGACATACTCATCTAAAGAAAAAACTACAGCGTAAGAGAGCTTCTGTTCAATAAGAGCAAAGCTCTTTTCTTTTTTTAAATTTCTGACCTTTTGGTTCTAAAAATTTTAAATATAAAAAAAGCGGATTTTAAAATCCGCTTTTTGACTTCTATCGATATTTCATACATGGCTGAGCTTATAGACTTGAAACGTGAAAGGTATCCGTTATACAAATACCGTTCATCAGTACCAACTAAGCTTCCGCTACAATTTCACCAAATTTGCCATTATTGAAATCGTTAAACGCTTGCACGATTTCTTCTTTGCTATTCATTACAAATGGACCATAGCCTTGGATTGGCTCATTCAATGGTTTACCTGTAAGCACCAAAAACTTAGCATCTTGCACCGCTTCAAGTTGAATTGCTGCATCACCATCTTTTTCAAACATGACAATCGAGCTATCGAGCACCTTTTGTGTACCATTGAGCAGCATTTCACCTTCTAGTACAACCACCAAAGTATTGTGGTCAACTGGCACATGAATAATTTGCTCATGACCCGCTTTAAGCTGACCATCCCAAACATTGACAGGGCTAAAGGTTGAAGCAGCACCTTGTTGTTCAGCATATTTCCCAGCAACCACACGTAAGTGGCCTGCATCATCATCAAAATGAATCACAGGAATATCTTGCGCAGAAATTGCTTGATACTTAGGTTGGGTCATTTTATCTGCCGCAGGTAAATTCACCCAAAGCTGAACCATTTCAAAGATTCCACCTTTTTCAGTGAATTCATGTGAATGGAATTCTTCATGAACCAATCCTGCGCCTGCAGTCATCCATTGCACATCACCTGTTTTAATGGTTCCACCACCACCATGTGAGTCTTTATGGGTAACTTCACCTTGGTAGGCAATGGTCACCGTTTCAAAGCCACGATGTGGATGTGAACCTACACCGTGCTGTTCATGGCTAGGTGCAAATGTATAAGGTGCTGCATAATCCAATAATAAAAAAGGACTAATCGCTTGACCTAAACGATCATAAGAAAACAAGTTTTTTACAGGAAAGCCATCACCGACCCAATGCATATTTTGATTGCGGTATACACCAATAATTCTTTTCATCTCAATACTCCTATCTCTAGGCTTTAATATGAATCCATTTTAAGTTTTTTAAAGTGATCAATACAGCAATCTACCAATACGCTGAATCCCAAATATAGGATATTCAACAGCCAAGGCTCAGCGTAGTTTTTAATCAATAATCTTATTTATGAGATTATTAATCTCAGTTTATAGGCTTAATTATCATGATTAAGCCACGTAACATGAAATCCATGCAAAATAATTTGTTTTGTATTTAAGCACAATTTAAATTTTAGTGACTTCAAGGATATAAAAAATGGGAAAACCTTACGTTCGTTTAAACAAAGATGATGCTGCTGTATTGTTAGTCGATCATCAAACTGGATTACTTTCTTTAGTCCGTGACATTGACCCAGATAAGTTTAAAAATAATGTTCTGGCACTGGCTGCTGCAGCTCAATATTTTAACCTTCCAACCATTTTGACCACCAGTTTTGAAGATGGTCCCAATGGTCCACTGGTACCCGAGTTAAAAGCACTTTTTCCAGATGCACCATATATCGCTCGCCCTGGTCAAATCAATGCTTGGGACAATGAAGACTTTGTCAAAGCAGTAAAAGCAACAGGCAAAAAACAACTGATTATCGCAGGTGTTGTCACCGAGGTTTGTGTTGCATTTCCGGCACTTTCTGCCCTAGAAGAAGATTTTGAGGTCTTTGTCATCACCGATGCTTCTGGAACATTTAACCCGCTGACACGTGACTCAGCTTGGGATCGTATGAGCAATGCAGGCGCGCAATTAATGACTTGGTTTGGTGCCTCTTGTGAGCTGCATCGTGATTGGCGTAATGATATTGAAGGTTTAGGTACGCTATTTGGTAACCATATCCCTGACTATCGTAACCTGATCAATAGCTACACTCAAAATACTTCTCAGAAATAAGACAATGATTTAAGCGAGAAATGTAATCTTTTGCATTTCTTGCTTTTATTTGTACAAATTTTAAAATATTTTCCTATTAATGATACTATTTAATCATCAACACACTTGAGATGAAGCTGTGCACTCTTTTGATGACTACTATTATTTCTATCTGGTGGTAAAGCATGGTGGATTTAGTGCTGCCAGTGAAGCCAGTAATATCACCAAGTCTAAACTGAGCCGACGTATTCTGGATTTAGAAGCTAAATTTAATGTGACCTTGATTCAACGCTCAACCCGACATTTTAAAGTCACACCACTCGGACAAGAGTTTTTTGAGGAATGTGCAAAGATTATTGAACAAGCCGATAATGCTCAGAATGTCTTATTAAAACAAGAAATTGAATTACAGGGACTGATTAAAATTAGTTGCCCACCGGTGATGATGGAACATCAAATTCGACCAATTCTAAATCAGTTTTTAAAAAAATATCCCAAAGTTCGGGTTGAATTGGCACTCACCAGTCGACGTATCGATGTGCTGCATGATGATATTGATTTGGCCATTCGTACTAACTTTTCAAGCAATGAAGACTCCAGCATTATCGTTAGAGATGTGATTAAAACCACGCACTGTTTAGTGATTAGTCCTGAACTTTTAGGCGATCGTGAAATCCAACATGTTACAGAACTTTGTGAATTTCCAACCATTGTATTAGGTACAGATAAACAGCACTATCATTGGCATTTACATCATATTCAGCAACGAGAAGAAATCGATATTCCATTACAGCCTCGAGTCAAAAGTAATGACTTAATGGGTGCGTATTATGCAGTACTCGATGGCTTAGGTATTGCCGATCTTCCCTATTTAACAGTAGAACGAGACATTGCTTCAGGGCGTTTAATCCATCTGTTACCAGAGTGGTGTTCCAATATTGGTGTTGTACAGTTGGTTTATGCATCTCGCAAAGGTCAACGCTTAGTCATGGAAAAATTGATTGAAGATTTAGTCGATGGTATTCGTGCCTACGCACCTAAACACGATGGTTATATTTTATAAAGCCAATCGAACCATAAAAAAACCAGAAGTTTAACTTCTGGTTTTTCAATTTTAATTCTATGCAATGATTAGATTTTACCGATCAGATCAATTGAAGGTGCAAGTGTTGCATCGCCTTCTTTCCATTTTGCTGGACATACTTCGCCTGGGTGGGCATGCACATATTGTGCCGCTTTCAATTTACGCAGTAATTCTTGTGCATCACGTCCAATGCCACCGGCATTGATTTCAATAATTTGAATTTTACCTTCAGGATCAATTACGAAAGTGCCACGATCTGCAAGGCCTTCAGCTTCAATCAACACTTCAAAGTTTTTTGCCAAAGCCCAAGTTGGATCACCCACCATTGGATATTGGATCTTTTTGATTTCATCTGAGTTGTCATGCCATGCTTTATGGGTAAAGTGTGTATCGGTAGACACTGAATAAATTTCTACACCCATTTTTTGGAATTCAGCATAGTTATCTGCTAGATCGCCTAACTCTGTTGGGCAGACAAAAGTAAAGTCAGCAGGATAGAAAAATACCACAGACCATTTACCCAAGAAGTCTTTTTCAGACACTTCGATAAATTCACCATTTTTATATGCAGTTGCGTTAAATGCTTTAACTTCAGTATTGATCAAACTCATGTGGTCTTTCTCCAATAGATTTCAGGGATTGCTTATCTGTGGAATCACTATACGAAAAATTATTAAATCGGTAAAACTGGTGTTTTTAATAAAAACAATCGGTTTTATAGATTTATTTTTCCAATCTGTTGCCTTGGTTTGATCGAAAATATTATTTCAAACTTTGCTTGACCTTTCGCCTTTTAATCTATAGATTTTCTTTTTGAGTGGACTTTAAAAAATGACGTTCTCAATTCTTTTGGAGCAATTCCAAAACCTTCCTTTTGGTACAGATGCTTTTAAACAACTGAAAATAAACTGCGAATCTCAAATTGCTCATTCTGAGGCTGATTTTGAGAAAACGGCGATTTTTATGATTTATGGTTTTGCCAAAAACTATGTCTTACTTTATGAAGATCAAGCCATTACTGCTGAATTTGCAGCAAAAGCAAAAAACCAATTGCTAGGCTATATGCAGCAACTCGACACAGCAATCCAGACTCAAAATAGTGCAACAATTCTTAATCACTTAGATCAAGTCACAGCGCACTATATGCAAAGCTCACGAATTTTTTAATCACAGTATCCGTAATTCAACAAGCTTGGTTATTCAGCCTTGTTGTTGCTGATATACGCTTTCTAAACTGCACCAAGCCGCATGTGCCAATGCTGCTTGGTAAACTTTTGGCGTGGCTTTCACTTTACCTGACAACCATGCCCGACAATAACTTTCTGTCGATCCAACCATAAATGACAATAATAATTCATGGGGAATGTTCTTGATCACCCCATAATCGGGTTGTTGCTTCATCCAAGCCAATAAGTGTTGATTACGTAAATGATTCTGCTGTTTTAGCTGATCCCGCTGAATACTTTTAGAAATACTAAAATTGGCAGCATATAAAAATCTGGCAAAATCTGGATAATCCATAACCCAATCTATATAGCTTGCTGTCATCACTTGAATACCCTGCTGTAGACTTTGTGCAGACAATAATGCTTGATCACGGCGTTCCGCTTGGTCTTCTATGGCTAAAATATACAGGGCTGCCACTAAACCTTCTTTATTTTTAAAATGGTGGTAAATCGCCCCCACACTGGTTTGTGCACGTTCACGGATCATTTCTATTGTTGTTGTTTCAATCCCATGTTCTAAAAAACAAGCTAATGCTTCCGTTAAAATCACCCGTTTTAATTCTGCACGGCGCCCACTATAACGACGTTCCAACAAACTTTGATTATTCATCTACAGCCTTTGATTTTATTTAAGCATTTTCTATATGACATTTTACGCGATTCAAATCGTCTGTCGAGCCAACAACAGAATTTAATTCTGTATTAGAATAATATTCTGCAAACTAAATAATATTCTGTAAACTAAATAAGGAATACAACAATGAGCCAAACCCTAAAACTGTGGAATAGATTTAAAAATAAGCCTGCTGGCAAATGGACATTTTCAAAATTATTGTGCTTAAAAGCACCTTATTTCAGCAGTATCTCACCTGTTTTTGAACGACTTGAAGCGAACTATGCTGAAATTAAAATCAAAAAACACCGTGCTGTTCTCAATCATATTGGTACAGTCCATGCAATTGCCATGTGTAATATGGCTGAACTTGCTGGCGGAACCATGACTGATGTAACCGTGCCTTCCTCGCATCGTTGGATTCCCAAAGGGATGACGGTTGAATATTTAAAGAAGGCTGAAACTGATTTAATTGCGATTGCCACGCCTGTTGAAAGCAATTTTCAGTGGAATCAAGGTAGTGATTATTTGGTCAATGTGGAGGTTAAAGACATGCACAATGATCTGGTATTTAAAGCTGTGATTACCATGTGGGTTTCAGCAAAAAAGTGATTGTCTAAAACCAAATCATGAGGTTCATAAAAAAAACCCTTTGTTTTCACAAAGGGTTTTTGATCAAGCTTGACCGTTTTATCAATTAAAACGGATATATACACCAGTAATAAATAAAATATTAAATTACAATACATTAATAAAAAATGTTAATAATTTTGTTAAATTTAATTTTTAAAACTTAACAAAATTATCTCTTGCCAATCAATGCAACTAATATTTCAGAAAGACATCTCAATATAAAAAAGCAAACTTTGATAGATCTTTATTGAAAGAGCAACAAGACCCAATCATGAACGCAAATTATCGATACCTGAAAAAGATCTTAGAAAGGCACAAGCTATTTTACGAGTTTCTCAAACTAGCAAAGCAGAAGCCACAAAATATTTTAGTATGAACAGGTTTAGATTAAATAATGCACTGACTAAAGTAATAGATTTACCCTATCAGGTAAATCTATTAAGCCAAGACTATTTGAGATTTTTATTGACCTCTTTAAAGATAGTTTCAAATCTTGATAAAGTAGCTTCTGAAAGGTTGTTAACAAAATCCTTGTTACTAGCGAACTCTTTTGCTGGCAAATAGTGATTAAATCTAGATTTTTTAATAACTTTATTGATTCTTGATAATATATCTTCAATTTCTGTACTTAATTCTTCCACCTTAATTTCAGTATAGGTAGATGAGAGAGAAATATTAAATAGTTGAAGATATTCATCAACGGTAAAAACATCCTCAATATCAGCTTTTTTTCTATTATCAAGATAATCATGAAAGAATTTTATATTTTTATCAGATATAATTTTTTGTATAGTTAGACTATCAAATCTTGCTTGCGACTTTTGATCAGTAAATGAATCTAAAAGACAGAAAATTGATAGTTTTGAACCTCGAAGTAATGAGATAAAACTAGCAACTTTATCTAAGCCACCTGTAGGTACAATTGTAATATCCTCATTTAAACCAGTTCTGTTATTCGCATTCAAATATTCTGAAATTGTGGTTAAATATAGTAAATCCGAGACCCCTTCAACTAGTAGATTCTTTTTAGAAATGAATAAATTCTGTGCAACATCATATCCTAAAGCAGCTTGTAAAGGGAAAAGAGTATTAGGATCTTTTTGTTGAATACTATCACTAACGATAGAGCTATCGGAGTCACTAAACACCGTTCTGACACGATTTAATTTCGTTGTTTCTACCATAAATGGTGAGTGAGTTGTATAAATAACTTGATATTTATCAACTAAACTCTCTAAAAAACGTAGTAAATCTGCTTGGGCAGTTGCATGTAAGTTAAGACCCGGCTCATCTAGGAGTAGGATATATTTTGAATTTGAATCAGCTTGAATTTTATTAAACCAAACTAAGAATGAAAAAAACCAATTAAACCCTTTGCTTCTATTCTGGAGAGGTAAAGAAACTCTAGTTTTTGAGTTTTTTACACGAATGTCTAAAACATGTTCAACAATATTTGTATCGACTGTTGTTGCATTACCATAATTTGTATTTACGTGTCTTTGAGCAGTAGCTGTTTTTTTATCAATTTTAAACTCGATATTTAAGTCCTGATTTGCAGACCAATATTGGAATAATGTGTCAGAAATCAAAGCTTCAGTTGCTTCTAATTCTGCAATAAAATCCTCAAAATCATCTGTATTAATAATATCATTGATATTTATATCTGCTAAATCTAAAAGTGCTTTTGCTGTTTTTAGATCATCCGATAGTTCCACACCCTCATCTAAAAAATTTTCTAGTACAATTCTGGATGGAAGTTGGTAATATTCATCATAATAAATGAACTTTGGTAGATGCTTTTTTATTAAACTAGTATAAACATATCTTTCAATAAAGCTGTTCCATGTAGAACTTTTAAAAAAATATTTTTTCAAGGGTTCTAACTTGTCTGAATCTTCGGGAAATCTTGTTAGTAATTCATCAAATTCTGATATAGTTAAGGTTGATTTAAGCTCTTTTTTTAGACTGTCATTAATACTAGAGAGATTATAGTGTTTTAAAAAAGCTTCAAAATTTATCGAAACACCACTGATTAGAGTAGCACCATCTTTGTAAGAGCTTGTCACCGTAATCTCATCTTTTCCCTGCCAAGTACCTTTTCCTAATAAGTGTTCAATAAAATCAATAAGTTTTTTTGAAAGTTTATACCTACAAATAATAGCATTAGGATTTTCATCTGACTTATTAATGCTTTTTAATTCTTTACGTGGATAATCTAGTGTTTGATTAAACTTGAATTTCTCATCAGTTTCAAAATAATTAGTTTTTGCTAAACATTCTAAAATAGAGGTTTTTCCTGATTCATTCATTCCAACCAGTACAGTTATATCATCTTCAATATGTACGGATTGAGGTGTCGTGAATGATTTATATTTTAGAATTTCAATATTTGTAAGTTTAATCATTAGTTATCCCCTGAATTTAAATATCCAACTTAGGCAAAGCTTTGACAATCTTCATTGTTTCCAAACTTACCTTTATCACACGTAAAAACAAATTCAATGGATATTTAGCATCACCCATAGTTTCAATTGCCCAATTGTTTGCATCGTTTACAATACCACTGTCTTTGTGCGTAGAAACACCTTGGCGCTCCATTACCCATTCAAGTGCTGACTTACCATTCACAACGTAGTCATAAGCCTCTATAGGGATTTCACGAATGGTAATGGCATTGTTATAGACCACCGTATCCTTTTGATCCTTTTTTGGGAATTTCATTTTGGTCACATAGAAGTCTTTATCTGCTAGCTGCTTTAATGATTTACCACCCAAGTCCAATTTAGCTTTATACGGCTCTACAGTTTCATAGTTTAAATGCCAATGTGCCAAATCACGCCCTGCTTTAGAGAATGCCCAGAAATCTTCAGTTTTTTTCACGCATGGGATGCGTGGTAACTCTTTGGTAAGGTTGTCAGCATAACGACTACGATAATCTTCACTATGTAATAAGCCATACACATAGTAGAAAATATCTTCCTTGCTAATCGTTTCAGTCGGGTAGGCATCTTGGAAATGCTTTAGCCCTTCATCACTAATGGCATCTTTACGAATATATTTTCCATCTGCTGTTTTGGTTTGAGCATGGTTAAATAGGTCAGCACCATTGCCTTTTACTGTAGTTTCTTCGTAAAGGTAAAGTGGGAAACCTTGTCCTCCTGAATGTTGCATATTTAAATCAGGAATAATATTAGTGATAATTACAGAAAAATCTTTACCGCTACTACTGCTACCGCTTATATATAAAATTAAATTTTCCGTATCTGATGTTGGAAAGATTTGAGGCATCTGACCGACACGATGTATTAATCCACCACCAAAATATAAATTTTGTTTTTGGTATGGTCTATAAATTGAAAAGCGAATAAGACTTTCATCAAATGTTATGTTATTCTTTTTTTCAAAACTAGATAATAAGCTACTTGTCCAACTGATCTTGGTTGTATCCATTATTGGATTATTGCCATTTGTTAGATTATTATTATAAAAGTTGATCATACTTTCTATATTATGTTTTAACTTCTCATTACTACTTTGATATACCCAAGCATCGCGACCTGATTCTGCACCTCTTGAGTAATTCAAGAATAAACTTATTTTAGATTTATCTTTCTTATTTCCAATCTCAATAAAGCCGCTAAAACTATCATCACGCTGATTTAACCAATCGTTATGTTCATCAGGTGTAATTTTCGTCCAACCATCAATTGCAGTAATGCCATTAATACTGACTAGATCAGAAATTTTCTCTAATTTGTCTTCACGGCTTAGATAATCACCGATGTCATGAAAATAGATTTGACCATATTGTTTTACTTTTGGGTTTTTAACCAATACTGCAATCACAATCGGTGCACGACTACCACCACCAAAGATTTTGCCACCTTCTTGCCGTGAACGCTCGCCCGAAGTGCGTTGATTGCCTCTTAAATGGAAGAAGTACAATGAGCTAAATTCATCAGCCAAACATTTGCGTAAACCATCGGCAGAATTCGTATCAATGTAACCACCATTGGTTACAAAACCAATCACACCACAGTCTTTGATACGATCACTCGCCCAACGAATTGCACGAATATATGAATCATAAAGTGAGTTTTTATTGGTGGAAGTTGTATATTCTGCGTAGGTTGTTCTAATGCGTTCATCTAAATGGGGATAGGCAACATTCGCATTATTATCATTTGCAGATTCTTGACCTGATGAATAAGGTGGATTACCAATAATCACACGAATATCAAGATCCTTTTGGCGTTTACGTCGTGCACTGTTATCAATTAAAATTTTGCTAACTAAATCCTCTTTTTCGTACATTTCAAAGGTGTCGGTTAAACAAATCCCTTCAAATGGTGTATATTCTAGCTCAGGATTAATCACTTTCATCTGATCGTGATACACGGTTTCAATATTAATTGATGCGATGTAATACGCTAATAAAACGATCTCATTGGCGTGGATTTCATTTTTGTATTTGTAGATCAAACGATCCGCAGGGATTAAACCTGATTGTAATAAGCGATTGATAAATGTACCTGTACCTGTAAATGGATCAAGTACATGCACGTTATCATCAGCAAAGGTTTTACCAAATTCGCTTTTCAGTACATCATTGACACTATGAATAATGAAATCCACCACCTCTACAGGGGTATAAACAATCCCTAGCTTTTCAGTCATGCGTGGAAAGGCATTCTTAAAGAATGAATCGTACAGCGTTAAAATAATACTTTGCTTACCTTCGGCTGTATTAATTCCTTCTGCTCGCATACGCACTGATTCATAGAATGAATTAAGCGTGTCTACTTCTTTATCCAAATGATGCTCATTGAGGGCATCAAGTACCTTTTGCATTGCTAAACTCATTGGGTTGTGTTCAGCAAAGCTATGATCTTTGAATAGGGCGTCAAAAACTGGTTTGGTGATTAAATGTTGTGCCAACATTTCAATGATTTCAGCATCAGATACGCTGTTATTCAAATCATCACGTAATTCATGAGCAAATTCATTGAAAGCGGTAATTTCATTCGTATTTTCCGAGTTTTCAAGAATAGCTTGAATGCGGTCAATATGAGTTTTAGCAATTTTCGCTACATCACTTGCCCAATCTTCCCAATGATGACGATTACCACATTTTTTTACGATCTTGGCATATAAAGCACGTTCAATCTCACCAACTTCAAATACCATTTCCTCTTGAACTGGTAGCGGGGTTTCTGCTGTACCAATAGATGAACCACCTTTGGCTTGTGCTTTGGCCCTTTGTTTCTTTCCATCACTTAAACCTGTAGTCGTTGTTTCATCGTCACCTTGTTTTGGTTTGGCTTTTTTAGTCTTTTTAACAACCTTATCAGCAACCGCAATAACCTCCATGCGAGATACGTCTTTGCCATTAAACTCTAACTTGTTGATCATCGCATCAAAGCGGTCATCATGCGCACGTAGAGCGTTAAGTACTTGCCATACCACACGATAGGCTTCATTAGAATTTAACGCCTGTTCAGGCTCAACACCCGCAGGAATCACTACAGGTAATATGACATAACCAAGTTGCTTACCATCAGCTTTACGCATGACACGTCCAACAGATTGCACAACATCAACCTGTGAGTTGCGAGGTGTTAGGAAAAGAACTGCATCAAGTGACGGAACGTCTACACCCTCTGATAAACAGCGCACATTAGACAGGATACGACAAGTATTTTCAGGGGCTGTTTCTTTCAACCAAGTGATTTTATCTTTCTTCTCGGTTGCATTCATCCCTCCGTCAACATGTTTAACTTCGCAATTAAGTTTTAATGATGGATCAATATATGGATCTTCTTCTGTTCTGTATAAATGATCCATTTCCGCTTGTTGATATGCTTCAACAACAGCACTAAACATTTCCGTGATTTGCTTAGAACTAACTTTATGTTTTTTGCCTTTATATTCTTTTTCAATCACTTGACAGAAGGCAACCGCACGTTCCATTGGCTTTGCAACTGTGCCATCTGGATTATATAAACCTTGTTTAGCGAGAGCTTTCCAACAGCCAACAATTTTTGCAGCATCATCAACTTTTAGAGAGTTATTTTCGTCTTTTAATAAGCCTTGTAATTGACGATTAATATGACTTTCTTCAACAGCAAGTACAATTACCTTATAGTCACATAAAATGCCCATTTTTACTGCTTGCGAGAATGTTATGACATATAGATCTTCACCATACAGCGATTTATCATCCATTGAGCAAAGTGTCACACCTTCTGTTTCTTTAGCTGTATCACCATAAATACGAGGAGTAGCTGTCATATATAGACGTTTCTTACCTTGTACATAATCATTATTATGAATACGCACAAACTTGGATTCATCATCTCCCTCAAAAGTTGCACCTGTGGTACGGTGTGCTTCATCACAAATAATTAAATCAAATTCAGGGAATCCTGCTTTTTGAGCTTCTGCAATGACATCAATTGAATGATAGGTTGAGAAAACCACATTCATGTCCTCATTCGCTTCATTCGGTTTAAATAAATCTCTTGCCTTAAATGCCTTAACTAAACTTTGGGGATTGGTTGTAGCAGGGAATTTTAAGTCACTAATCCCGACTACAATATTGTCATCATCTTTTTTCTTACCAACATCACTATCAGAACAAACTGCAAAACTGCGGATACCTAATGATGTTTGTTGAGTCCACTCATCAAGCGTTTGACTAAGTAATGCAAGACTAGGGACTAGAAACAATACATTTTTACCACGACCTACCAGTTCCTCAGCAATACGCAAAGAGGTAAAGGTCTTACCCGTACCACAGGCCATAATAAGCTTGCCACGATCTGCCTCAGCTAATCCATATTTGACTGCCGACAATGCGGGACGTTGATCATCTCTTAAACTATTTTTTTTACGAAATATAGGCTTCACATTTGAATCAAAATTAAACTGTGACCAGTCAATTAAACTGCCTTCTAAATCTAATAATGAAATAGTTGCAACAGGTGGATTTGCATCCACTAAAGATGATTTAGCATTATCAGTCCAATCATCCGTTGAGGCTACGATATAGCGATACGCAAAATAAGATTTACCAGAGCCACCTAAAAAGCTATCAATATCTTTCTTCTGAATTTTTGTAGTGTTGTAATTTTTACACTGGATTGGATGAAATTCACCATCAATAGTTACCGCAATAAGATCAATACCATAGTCACGTTTATCAGTAACTTTTAACTTTTCACCGTACTTTTCAACCCAATCAGAATATGACAAAACTTCTGTATAAATTTCGGCATATTTAGGTTCATTTAAGAAATATTGAATCATCAAATTCTCAAATGAAGTACCTTTATCTCTATTTGTAAGGCTAATTTTTTCAATCGATTGAAGTAAATTTGTTAAAGCTGACATTCAGACCAAGCTCCAAATTATAAAGTGCTTTTATCACTTAAATTTAAAAAATATATTGATGTAAAATTTAACATATTTTTAAAAAAAGCATTTGAAAATATGAGGTTTTACAGTTTTTTTAGTAGTCGAAACAAGAACGTTATATGAAAAAAGTGAATAGTTAGTTGAGCATATTTCTAGCCTTATTGCCTACTTTATCTACCTGAAAGATACTTTCCAAATGAATAAAAAAGTCAGTACGATCACCATCATTTCTAATTTGTTGAATACTCCCTGAAGTCTCCTCGTTCTCATAACTTCCTCCAATTCCTAGCACATAGAAATAGGAGGATAGACATCAATATATCTATTCAAATTTAGGAGTATTATTTCTGCTTCGAATACAACTTACTCTTGCTATCATACTGATAAATTATAATTTTATTTATTGTAACCTTCCGATCATTGTCGTTCAAATCCGTCCCTTTATAATGAATCTGGAATGGATAAAATGGTTGTCCATTTTGGTTAACTTTGATTGCTGAAGAATAGCCGTACTCTGGTTGTTCTGAAACTTTTCCCTCGTCAAACATTTGTTCAACAATATAGCTTTCTTCATTTAACAGAAGCAGTGACCATACGCTTTCCCCATAACCATTACCGTCATAACCATCAATGGTGTAGCTTCCTAGTGTATTGTTTCCAAAAGCTTGTAAATTCCTCTTAAACTCTTGGGCGTTCCATGAGGTTCGACCATATCCCTCGATACTTTCAATTCCCCCTTGGGCTGTTTTTGAAACCATTTGGAATTGTCCATTGCCCAACTTTTTAAAGAGATATAATTCCAAAGTACCTCGTGTAGTATGTGAGGTTTCTATCCTGCCTTCGATTGCTAAAGTCACTTCTACAGGGACTAAATAACGGGTTTCGCCCTGCATATTTTGGTATGTAAAAATAGGGGCGATACTGATCACAGCGTCAGTGAGATCGTCCAAGTCACTAGGCTTATTAACATAGTAATATTTGCCACTTCCCCAATAATCATCTTTTTTTCTTTCTCTGGATGATGTCACTTTATAAAAACTTCGGGCAATGGTATCCGTATTTAGGTTAGGAAGTACCACTTGCTTAAAGTTTTTAGGCTCAAGCGTGGATGTATTATAGTATTTAATAGCCGTTGTGGCTGTTTGTACTGATGACGTTTGAGTGGTATTGAGCTGTTGTGCTTTAGCCTGCAATGTATTGTATAACTTGACTGCTTCAGGTTGTCCCTGCCGTGCAGCACTTTGCAATAAGGCTATACCTTTTTCTGCATCCTGTGGCACACCATCTCCATTTAAATACATGGCCGATAATGCGTACTGGGATGGGGCATAACCATTAGCGGCTGACTTGGAAAACCATTCAGCAGCTTTTTTATGATCTATGGGTACGCCATTTTTACCTAGGTAGTAAAGCATCCCCATATTATGGTTACTTTGGTTGTTATCTCCCTTTGTTGCTACTTGAGACAGAACATAGTTTAACCCTGCTGACAGGTTCACTTTTTTGGTTTCAGCACATACTGTTGAACTAGTTACGACCATACCAGTAGTCATAACAATACTGAGCATTAATTTTTTCATCTGATTCTTATCCTATATATTGTTGTTATTGATAATGATCAGCCGATAGTAACTGACGGATTTCACTTGCCATTTTTGGACTACGCCAAGGGAACAGCACCTTAAGGCTATAGTTAGGTTTAAATTGATCTCGTGTTCCAATATTGACTTGGAACTCACGCTTCATTGGTGTTCGATGTTCACGCTGATTAACATGTGTACCCATCATCGGGTTACTGATCACGGTAGTCGTGGTTCTGAAGCGATCTTCGACCAAGTTGTAATGACCTACAGAGGTAATGTAATCAAAAGGATATTTAACTAAACGTTGATCAGGCTGATCAAAAAGAATGATGGTCTTGTCTTGGCTATTAATCCAGACTCCACGATTTTGATAATTAAAGGTTTCACCCTGACGTTTGAGCTGCTCGGTCATCCCATCAAAGTAGGTATTTCCGTATTGATATAGGTAGTAAATGATCACAAACCAGAATAGGTCAAAGCCAAAGAAGACATAGGCGAAAGCGCCAAAAGAAAAAATCTTGGCAACAATTAAAAAGATCACAATCGGTAAGACTACACACTTTAAAAATAGCTTGGATTTCTTTGGGTAGTTTTCGATTGGAATGATTTTTGGTTTCGTTAATTCAGTCATAGTTATTCCCACACATGTTTAATGCAATAACTCACAATCACAAGGGGGACATAAAAATAGGTATTTTTTATAGGCGTGACTTAGCCATCCACCTTATGAATTGTTCTATTTAAAAATGTTGTTTTTAATACACCTAATTAAGAATTAGCTCTGTATTCCCCATTGTCTGAAATAATGAGGCTGAACATGTGGCGAGGCACAAATGAGAAAAAATGAATGAGACATGATAAATTCCTATATGCGAATAAAGGTTCTACCAAATCACTGTCAAATGATGGTGGTAGAACAAAGAGGGGGTTGACAGACTGGGCATATAGAACCAGCACGCACGAAGCGTCCCCCTCCCGTTCTACCGCAAAGGGGGAACACGAGGGTTTCGCACATAAACCCACACTTGAAAAAGTATGAATCAGGTACGCTATACGCCACGGCCTGTCAAAACCGACTGACAATTTAGGTCAGCAAAGGAATGATAGTTTTAAGCAGCCGCTCAGTCAAATATTTTAAAATCTAAAATTCGATCACTTTTTCTTATTTAGAATCTATTATTTCTAACGAAATCGTGAACTTACTCTAAAAAAATCTTAAGAACATTAGAATTTATTAATATTATCTAACTGCAAATTTGTTAAACAAAAAATTTAAAATTCATATACCTAAATAATTAATTTCTGTATTTCTGTATTTCTGTATTTCTGTATTTCTGTATTTCTGTATTTCTGTATTTCTGTATTTCTGTATTTCTGTATTTCTGTATTTCTGTATTTCTGTA